>CAZRZB010000052.1:0-18550 GCA_964604435.1 uncultured Aestuariivirga sp.
GCGCTGACCGCTGCCGAGCAGGGCGCCATCTTTTTCGAGAACGTCGTCAACGAGCAGAGCACCAGCCCCCGCATGCTGCTCATCCATGAAGTCATGGGGCGCAACTGCGGCTGGCTCACCGCGGCCACGGCGGAAGCCTATCGCAAGCGTCTCAAGCAGCACCGCTTCATTCCCGAATTCAACCTCGGCATCGATCACAAGGAGCTGGATGCGGTCTATGTGCCGGAGCTTGCCATCGATCTCGAGGCCGAAGCCGCGCGCCTCAGGAAGTCCATGGACCGCTTCGACTGCGTCACCATCTTCCTCTCCGAAGGGGCAGGGGTGAACGACATCGTGGCCGAGATGCGCGCCCAGGGCGAAGAGCCCGAGCGCGATGCCTTCGGCCATGTGAAGCTCGACAAGATCAATCCCGGCGAATGGTTTGCCAAGCGCTTTGCAAAGATGCTGGGGGCGGAAAAAGTTCTGGTGCAGAAATCGGGCTATTTTGCCAGATCCGCCGCCGCCAACCGGCAAGACCTGCACCTCATCAAGACCATGGTGAAGCATGCCGTGAAAGCGGGCCTCAAGGGCGAAAGCGGCGTGGTGGGCCACGATGAGGCAAGGAAAGGCGCGCTCCGCACCATCGAGTTCCCCCGCATCAAGGGCGGCAAGGCCTTTGATACGGAGGCCAAGTGGTTCCGGAAAATGCTGAAGGACCTGGGCCAGCCGCTGGGCGCAAAAGTGGCGGTCAGCCATGGCGATGATGAGTGAACTTCTCACCCCCGCCCAGATGTATGAGGCCGATGCGGCGGCCATCGCCTCCGGCATCGGCGAACAGCAGCTCATCGAAAATGCCGGCCGCGCCGTGGCCGAGGAAATCATCCGCCGCTATGGCGCGCGGAAAACCGTCGTCCTCTGCGGTCCCGGCAACAATGGCAAGGATGGAATGGTTGCGGCCCGTTATCTCAAGCAATGGGGCTGGCCCGTCACTGTCTCCGATGACCTCGCCGGCGCCGGACTGATCATCGATGCCCTCTACGGCGCCGGCCTCAACCGCGACTTCCCGCCGGAACTCGCCGACAGGATAAACGCGGCAGGCGTACCCGTTGTCGCCATCGACGTGCCTTCGGGCCTTGATGGCCTGACCGGCAAGCCCCGCGGCGCCAGCGTCAGGGCCGCTCTCACCGTCACCTTCTTCCGCAAGAAACCCGCCCACCTTCTCCTGCCGGGCCGCGCGCTCTGCGGCGACGTCGTTGTCGCCGATATCGGCATTCCCGAAAGCACGCTCACAAAAATCAATCCGCAGCTCTGGGAAAACACCAAACCCGCGCTTCCACGCCCGACTTTGGCATCACACAAATACAGCCGCGGCCACGCCGTCATCGTCTCCGGCCCAAGGTTCAACACGGGAGCTTCCCGCCTTGCCGCAACCGCCGCCTTGAAAATTGGCGCAGGGCTCGTCACCATCGCCGGGAGCGAGGATGAACTCCGCGTCCACGCCGCCCACACCACCGCCGTCATGCTGGCGCAAACCGAAAATGCCCTGGCGCTTGCCATGTTTCTCAATGACCGGCGCCGCAATGCCGTCTGCATCGGCCCCGCCGCCGGCGTGGGCGCGGCGACCGCGGCGAAGGTCCGCGCCGTGCTGGCCAGCGGTGCCGCCACGCTGCTTGACGCCGATGCCCTGTCCTCCTTCGCGCCAGCCCCCGGCGAACTCTTTGAAGCCATCGCCGAATGCCCCGAACGGGCCGTCGTCATCACCCCCCATGAGGGTGAATTCGCCCGCCTTTTCAAAGGTCTCACAAATGTTTCGCAAGCGAAACATGAGCGTGCCCTTCTGGCTGCGAAACAATCCGGTGCCACCGTCCTTCTCAAGGGCGCCGATACGGTGGTGGCCAGCCCCGATGGCCGCGCCGTGATCAATGGCAACGCCCCGCCTTCACTTGCCACGGCCGGCTCCGGCGATGTCCTGGCGGGCCTGGTCACCGGCCTGCTGGCCCAGGGCATGCAAGGTTTCGAAGCCGCTTGCGCCGCCGTCTGGCTCCATGGCGATGCGGCTGGCCGGCACGGGGTTCCGGGCCTCACCGCGGAAACGCTACTGAGTGATATTGGCGAGACGTGATGAGCCGTCAGCTTCTTCTCCTCCTCGGCACCGGGGCTGCCCTTGGCCTCAATTTCCCCATCGGAAAGCTCGCGATGGCAGCGGGAGTAGGGCCCGCCCTCTGGGCCGCGGTGATTTCCCTGGGGGCAGGGCTGGCGCTGCTGCTTGCGGCAAACCTCACCGAGGTCAGCAGGCCCAATGCGCAATCGACGCTGCGCTTCGCACTCGTCTCCGGTTTCATCTCCTACGTCGTGCCCAACTTCCTCACCTTTACCGTGATCCCGCAGATCGGCAGCGGCCTTGCCGCCATCATGTTCGCCCTCTCGCCGGTGGTGACCGCCTTGCTCTCCCTGCTGCTCCGCGTGCGGCCGCCGAATTTGCTGGGTCTCACCGGCATTGCCGTGGGGCTCGGCGGCGCCATGACCATCATCTATTCGCGGCATGGCAATATCGACGGCGGCGGTCTCGTCTGGATTCTGGCCGGCCTGCTCATTCCGGTTTTCCTCGGGGCGGGAAATGTCTACCGCACCCTGGCCTGGCCGGAAGGGGCAAGCCCGCGCAAGCTCGCCGCCCACACCAATCTCGCCGCCGTGCCGTTCCTCGCTGCCGCTGCAATCTTCCAGACCGGAACCCTTGACCTTGCCCCGCTTGCCGCCATCTCCGGCCTTGTCCTGGCCCAGCTTGCCGTCTCCACCACCATGTTCCTGATGTTCTTCCGCCTGCAGCAGATCGGCGGGCCGACCTATCTCAGCCAGATCGGCTATGTCGCCGCCGCGGTGGGCGTGCTCATCGGCGTGGCTTATTTTGCTGAAACTTACCCCGTGAGCGTCTGGGTGGGCGCCGGGGTTGTGGGCGTGGGGATTGTCCTGTCGACGCTGTCAGCGCGGGGCAGGTCCCTCAGCCGACGTTCTTGACCCTTTCATTGCCGTGCGCCAGCAGCCCGGGAATTTCAGCTGCCGGAACCGGCCTGCTGAACAGGTAGCCCTGCAGCTCGGTGCAGCCCTCCGCCATCAGCTGGTAGCATTGCTCGACCGTTTCGACGCCCTCGACGGTGACCGCCACTTTCAGGCTTTTCCCCAGTCCGATGATGGTGCGCACGATGGCCAGCGCCCCGCTGTCATGGTCGATGTTCCGGATGAAGGAGCGGTCGATCTTGATTTTGTCGAAGGGGAACTTGCTGAGATAGCTGAGGCTGGAATAACCCGTGCCGAAATCGTCCATGACGATCCGCACCCCCGCCGAACGCAGGCGCTGCAGGATGGCCACGATGGAGTCCGTGTCCTCGAGCAGGATGGATTCGGTGATTTCCAGTTCCAGGCGGTGGGCGGGAATTCCCGCCGCGGTGAGCGCCACCACCACCTCCAGCTCCAGCGATCCCTCGCGGAATTGCGCCGCCGAGACGTTGACCGCCACCTTGGTGTGGGCCGGCCAGCGCGCCGCATCCTGGCAGGCCTGGCGCAGCACCCACTTGCCGATCTGGTTCATCAGGCCGATCTCCTCGGCAACCGGAATGAACTCCCCGGGCCCCACCAGGCCGCGTTCCGGATGCTGCCAGCGGATCAGCGTCTCGAAGCTGGTGACATGCTGGTCGTCGGTGCGGATGATCGGCTGGTAGTGCAGAACGAACTGGCCTAGCGTCAGGGCCTCCCGCAGCTCGTGCTCCAGCTTGCGCCGCGCCTGCATTTCCGTATCCATCGCCGGCTCGAACACCCGGTAGAGCCCGCGGCCATCGGCCTTGGCCTTGTAGAGCGACAGATCGGCCCGCTTCATCAGGGTGCTTGCGTCGCTGCCGTCGCGCGGCGCAATGACAATGCCGACGCTGGCCCCGGCGGCCAGCCAGTGCTCGTCGCACTGCAGCGGTTTGCTCAACTCCGCGATAAGCCGCTGCGCAAGGTGTTCTACCACCTGCGGCTGTCCGTTGATCGCCTGGATCACCGCGAATTCGTCGCCGCCGAGCCGGGCCACCAGGTCGCCGCTGCGCACGCAAGCCTGCAGACGCTGCGCCACCGCTTGCAATAGTCTGTCGCCCACGGGATGGCCCAGCGTGTCGTTGAGCTTCTTGAAATTGTCGAGGTCGAGGAAATGAATTGCGATGGCGCAGTCGCTCCCGTCAAAGGAGTGCATGGCCTGTTCGATGGCGTTCTGGAAGCCGTGCCGGTTGGCCAGGCCGGTCAGGGCGTCATGGTGCGCCAGGTGGCTGATCCGGTGCTCGAGCCTGCGCCGCTCGGTGATGTCGTCATGGGTGGTCAGCGTCAGGCCATGGGCCAGCGGCGTGTGGGTGACATGGATGGTGCGCCCGTCCTGCAGGTCCAGGGTCTTCACCCACGGCTCCCGCGACCGGCTCGCCGCCATGTAGCCGTTTTTTTCCGCAGCGGCATTGCCGGACAGAAAGGATCCATTGCTGATCCGGTGGTCGATGATGTCTGCGAGCGGGGTTCCGGCTTCCCGCAGTGGCGCGGGCAGGGCATAGAGGCCGGCATATTTGGCATTGCATTTGATCAGCCGCCGCTGCTTGTCGAACATCGAAACGCCCTGCGGCAGGTTCTGCAGCAGGGCTTCGAGCTGAAGGTTCTGCAGCTGCAGCGCCGAAGTGTGGCGGGCAACCTGGCGCTCAAGTTCGGAGTTGAGACCGGTAACTTCGTGATTTTCCGTGGTCAGCGAGCGCGCCAGCTGCCGCTGTGAGCGGCGCAGGATCAGCCAGGCGATGAGAATGACCAGTGCGCCAAGAGCGAAGACCGCCGGAAACGCCAGCAGCATGTTGGTCTTGAGGGCGGTTGCCTCCCTGAGGGTCTTTTCCGCAATGGCGCTGTGCTCGTCGGCCTCACGGTTGAGGCCCGAGGCAAATGCGTCAAGTACCGGATCGACCTGTTGCAGGTGGATCGCCTCGGCTGCGGCCCGGTGCCCGGCATCGATGGCCTGGAACATCAGGCGGACGGCGAAAAGATAGCGTTGATGGGCGGCGGAAAGCCGGTCGACAACAAGGCGTTCCCCTTGCCCGGCGATATCCCTGACATACTGCAGCGCCTCGTCGGTGGCGGTTGCCGCCAGCCGGTGCCGGGTGAGAACGTCGGAAGTGGGCTCCAGCCAGTATTTGTATTCCAGGGCTTCTTCGGTTGCCTGCGAGAACCTCGCCTTTTCGTAGGCAATGCTGATCTGCATGCCGAGCTTCGTCTCGAGGCCCGACTGGTAGGTGGCATAGGCCGCCCATATGGAAAGCGCCGACAGGAATAAGATGACCGCGATCACGCACAGCGACAGCAGGCGGCCGGTGCGCCTGCGGATGGAGAACGGGCCTGGGCGATGGGCGCCCGGCGCTGGTGTTTCATGTCGCGATGGTGATAAGATCGGCACGTGCCCCCGGTGCTGCTTAAGGATGTCTCTGAAAATCTGAAGTGACATGCCGGACAGTGCCTGCCTTGGGGGAAGGGCATCATGCCACCGGCCGTAATCCTGAAAGTGGCTCGGCCAGTCCCCTGCCTCACCTGACTACCAGCAACCCGTTAACAATTCCCGACCGCCAGACGTACTCTCCCGGTGGTTCTCCACCAGGTTGCAGCCGCGCCCGGTCTTTTCCGGCTATGTCGCGATGGTTATTGCGTTTTCTTGGTCGATAACCGGTCGCGCCAGGCCTTGGTCAAGGCCATCCCCGCCAGCATGGCAACAATGAACAGCCAGACCTCCGGCTCCAGCGTCACCAGGGCCGTGAGCGCCGGTCCGGGGCAATAGCCGGCCAGGCCCCAGCCTACTCCGAAGGCTGCCGCGCCGCCCACCAGCGGCAGGTCGATCTGCTGCTGCCCGGGCAGGTAAAACATGCCGCCGGCCAGGGGGCGCCCGCCGGCGAAAACCAGCCGGTAGCCGAGCGTGGCGGTGACAAGCCCGCCGCCCATGACGAAGAGCAGTGTCGGGTCCCAGCTTCCCGCCACATCGAAGAAGTTCAGGACACGGGCCGGATTGACCATGTCGGCGACCGTGAAGCCGGCGCCCATGACGGCCCCGGCAAGCAGTGCGAAAATGATGGCGGGCATCGTGGCTCTCCTAAAGCAGATGGCGGGTGATGAAGACCGTCGCCAGGGCGGCGGCCATGAAGGTCACGGTGGCGGCAAGCGAGCGCCGGGAAAACCGCGCCAGCCCGCAGATGCCGTGCCCGCTGGTGCAGCCCGAGCCATAGGTCGTTCCAACGCCCACCAGGAGGCCGGCCACGATGGTTGTCGTCATCGAGGCCGGATAGCCCGCGCTGCTCCAGTCCTTCAGCCCGGCGGCAGTCACCAGCAAGGCGCCCAGCGGCAGCCCGGCGATGAAGGCCAGACGCCAGCCCCGGTTAGCCATGCCGCTGGCCGTCAGGGCATTGAAGACGATGCCGCAGACTCCGGCGATGCGGCCGATGGAGAACATCAGAAGCACGGCCGCAAGGCCGATGAGAACCCCGCCGATGAGGCCGTGGATGGGTGCGAATTCCGTCATGGTGTTTTCCCTGTGCCTGTTCGTTCGATCGGGCCGCCCGCCGCCTTCCAGGCGGCCATGCCGCCCTGGATATGGCGGGCGGAGGCCAGTCCCGCTTCCTGCGCCGCTTGTACCGCCATGGCCGAACGCTCGCCATAGGCGCAGAAGAAGACCACCTGCCGGCCGGCCCCCAGCCCGCGCAGCAGCCCGCCGCTGCCAAGCGCCTCGCGCAGCTTTCCATAAGGTTCATGCAGGGCGCCGGAAATCGCTCCATGGCGTTCGCGTTCCGATTTTTCCCGCAGATCGACCAGCACAATGTCCGGCTGCCCGGTGAGTTCCATGGCCTCGGCGGCGGAAACCGCCCAACCCTTCCTGGCCACCGCATCCTGGGCCAGGCCGATGCGCATGTTGGCCGGCACCGCCACGTCCATCATCTTCGGGTTCGGCAGGTTCAGGCTGTTCATCAGGGCGACATACTCGTCCACCGACTTCACCTGGAGCCTGGGGTTGCTGCGCCGCTCCTCGCCGATGCTGCTGACCGTGTCGCCCTTGTAGTCATGGGCCGGATAGACCAGCGTGTCGTCGCTGAGCTTGAGCAGCCGGTTGAACAGCGAGTCATATTGCGCCCGGGCATCGCCGTTCTGGAAGTCGGTGCGGCCGGTGCCGCGGATCAGCAGGGTGTCGCCGGTGAACACCCGGTCGTTGAGCGCGAAGGAATAGGAATCGTCGGTGTGGCCCGGCGTGTAGATCACATCGAGGCTCACCCCCTCGATGTCGAGCTTGTCGCCGTCGCTGAGACGCAGCGAAACCACATCGGCCTTGGAGCTTTCGCCCATCACGGTCATGCACTGGGTCCGGTCGCGCAGCGCGCCGAGCCCGGTGACATGGTCGGCATGGAGATGGGTGTCCACCGCCTTCACCAGGCGGAGGTCGAGATCATTCATCAACTGGATGTAGCGGTCGACTTTCTCGAGCACCGGGTCGATGATCAGCGCCTCGGCGCCCTTGCGGCTGGCGATGAGATAGCTGTAGGTGCCCGACACGCTGTCGAAAAGCTGACGAAAGATCATTGCCGCCCCCGGGATGGCGCGCCACCCGTCTTGTTATGATTTGCAGCAGTCTTACGTTTCCCCAGCCATTGCCGTCAAGGCATCGGTTGCGGGTCACGCATGAGCAGGGCCGCCACCGCGCCGGACAGGAACGTGAGCCCGGCGATGATCCCGATGGCCCAGGACAGCCCGAGCAGATCGGCGATGAGCCCGGCCGAGAGCGCCCCGATGGCATAGCCGAGGTCCCGCCAGAACCGGTAGACGCTGAGCGAGCGCGCCCGCCATGTCGGATGCGAGGCATCGGACACGGCGGCGATGAGGCTGGGATAGACCATCGCGGTTCCAGCCCCGAGCAGCAGGCTGCCGGCAAGCCAGTATGCGAACCCGGTGCTGAGTGCGGTGAGCAGCAGGGCGGCGGCCTGCACCCACATGCCGGCCACGATCAGGCCCTTGCGCCCCCAGCGGTCGCTCAACGGGCCGGTGACCGTTTGCAGGATGCCCCACGCCGCCGGGTACACCGCTTTGAGGATGCCGATGCGTTCGACGCCGAGCCCGGATGCCGCGAAGAACAGCGGAAAGATTCCCCAGCTCATGCCGTCGTTGAGGTTGTTGACGAGGCCGGCCTGCGACACGGCAAAGAGATGCCGGTCGCGGAACGAGGTGAGCGCGAACACCTGCCAGAAGCTCACCGCGGGGGTTTCCTGCCTCCGGCCGCCGATCTCTGCCAGCACATGGCCGCGCGTGTCGCGGACGAGCAGGATGGAGAGTATCGTGCCGAAGAAGGCATAGCCGAGGCCCAGATAGATCGGCACCGGGCGCAGCCCGTAATGGGCGGCCAGATAGCCGGTGAGGAAGGCGGTCACCCCGACCGCGAGATAGCCCGCGAACTCGTTGAGGCCGACCGCCAGGCCGCGCGACTTCGGGCCGACGAGGTCAACCTTCATGATGACCGTCATCGACCAGGCGAGGCCCTGGTTGATGCCGAGCAGGGCGTTGGCGGCCACCACCCAGCTCCAGCTCGGGGCCCACATGATCATGAATGGCACCGGCAGGCCGAACAGCCAGCCCAGGATCAGCACCCGCTTGCGCCCCCAGACGTCGGCCAGCTGACCGGAGACGAGATTGGCAAAAGCCTTGACCACCCCGAAGCTGACGATGAAAGAGACCACCAGCGTGGTGGAGGTGATGCCGAATTCCTCCGGGCCGATGAGCGGCACCACCGTGCGCTCGATCCCCACCATGCCGCCGACGAAGGCGTTGATCAGGATCAGCAGGGCGAACTGCCGCCAGTTGGCGCGCAGGCCCAGGGCAACGCCGCCGGCCAAGGGCTGGCTGTTGCCGGTCATCGCTCTGCCGCCGCCCCGGGCGAAGTCCTTCCTGTTTCAATGCGAACCTGCATGGGCCTGTAGCTAAGACGATTCCGGCGGCGGGGCAATGTTGCTCTGGTTTTCCTGGCCGGCTTGCCGAAAAAATCCGGCGGATTGGCAAGCGCTTGCGGCAGGCGCGGCCCGTCTCGACGGGCGTCCGTGCATGCGCTAGTCTCTCACGGCGTCGGCTACGGAATATCAGTCAGGCCATGTATCACCGCGCTATCCCCAGAAGCCCCATTGCCGCTTGCCGGATGAGCCCCGGGCCGGGCATGATGCGCCGCGCCAGAAGGTCGCGCGAAGGAGCTGGCTGGCTGACATGACTGCACAGGCTTTCAAGTTGTTGCTGATGCTGCTGTTGACTTCGCTGCATCTTCCGGCGGTGTCTTGGGTGGGGAAGTTCGAGCAAGGCAATGTCGCGTTTCAAAAAGGCGATTACGCGGCTGCGCTGGCGGCCTGGAAGCCGCTGGCCGAGCGCGGAAATGCCCGGGCCCAGCTCGCGCTCGGCGCCATGCATGAAAAAGCCCAGGGGGTGCCGCAGGATCATGCCCAGGCCGCGAGCTGGTATCGCAAGGCGGCTGATCAGGGAGTTGCCCTGGCGCAGTACAATCTCGGAAGGCTGTACCACGGCGGCAAGGGCGTGACGCAGGACTATGCGGAAGCGGCAAGGTGGTATCTCAAGGCCGCCGACCAGGGCCTTGCCGAAGCCCAGCAAAGTCTCGGATTGATGTACGAGAATGGCCAGGGGGTGCCGCAAGATCCGATGGCGGTTGTCAAATGGTATCGTTTGGCGGCCGGGCAGGGAAACGCGGCGGCGCAATACAATCTCGGGGCCAGTTACGAAAACGGCCAGGGCCTGCCCCAGGATCATGCCGAAGCCGCCAAATGGTACCGGTTGGCCGCCGCTCAGGGCCATGCCAAGGCCCAATACAGCCTCGGCCTCGGTTACGATCTCGGAAGAGGGCTGCCGCAGGACGCGGCGGAAGCCTTCAAGTGGTACCGGGAATCCGTCCGGCAGGGCTATGCCCCGGCGCAATACAGGTTCGGCGCGCTGTACGCCGCCGGAAGGGGCGTCCCGCAAAGCCAGGCGCAAGCCATGAAATGGTATCTGAGGTCCGCCAAGCAGGGCTATGCGCTGGCCCAGTACGATGTTGCCATGTTCTACGCCGGTGGCCAGGGCGTGCCGCAGGATTTTGCCGAAGCCGCCAAGTGGCATCGCAGGGCCGCCATGCAGGGCCATGGGCCGGCGCAATACAGTCTGGGCTTGCTGTACTCCAATGGCCAGGGCGTGCGCCAGGACAATGTCCAGGCCCATCTGTGGTTCAGCCTGGCGGCGGGAGGCGGCAATGCCGAAGCCGTCAGGCATCGTGATGCCGTGGCCGGTCTGATGACCCCCGAGCAAATCGCCAAGGCGGAACAACTCGCCGCCAAATGGCTGGCGGCGCATCCGCCGCCCTAGCCTTGCCGGTCCCCGCCGTCCCTCATCCCGGGGAACCTGCTGAAAAGCCGTTTACCGCGCAAATAACGGGGTCAATGGCCGTGAATATAGTTCTGCAACTGGTCGATGACGAATTTTTGATCGCCGATCACGCTCTTCACCAGATCGCCAATGGAAACAATCCCGGCCAGCTTGGTCCCCTCGAGCACCGGCAGGTGACGCACCCGCTTTTCGCTCATCAAGGCCATGCAATCCTCAATCGTGTGCTCTGGACGGACAAATACGACATTTTTCTCCATGATGTCCCGCACCCGGGTATTGGGTGAGGTCTTGCCCTTCAGGACGACGTCACGCGCGTAATGCCGCTCGGTAATGATCCCCACGAGTTCCGCTCCGCTCATCACCAGCAGGGAGCCCACATCCTTTTCCGCCATTTTGGCGATGGCATCAAAGACCGTGGCATCGGGGCTGACCGTCTGGACAAACGTCCCCTTGTGCTCGAGCAGGTGTTTGACAGTCGTCATTGCAGCCTCGCACGCCTTCACTCCGCCTTGAGCTATATATCCTGAAGCAACGCCGGGGCATTGATTGAGATCAAGTCCCGGAGATCCGGCAAAGTGTTGATCGGTTCCGCTCCCCTGCCATCCCGCTTTCAACACGCGGCCGTAATGCCGGCCGCAGCCGCGCCACATCAATCGCCGCTCGACGGCAGGGCCTGCATGTACTAGCTTCCCTGCGTGTCTGGCGCGGACTATCGGGCAGGTCAATAAGAGCTCGTGCCTTGATGGCTCAGTCAATTTTCAGTCACCGCATGTCAAATGGTCAGAAGAAACCTCATTCTCATTCACCGTGGCCCCGAGTACGAACAGGACTTCAAGGAGATTTCCGATAAAATCTTCGCCATGGACCCTGACATTACGATCTATTCACTTGCGGCAGGTTCGTCCGATCAGCTTCCCGAAGCGGCGTGGCAGCGGCCAACGCTCACCGTGGCGTTGAATTCCGTGTTCAATCTGAAGATCAGGCGCGGCCCGGTCCTCAAGAACTACCAGATCGGCAAGCTCGTGCAGCACCGGATATTCCAGGAGGCGGGCATGGCGACGCCGCCTGCGCTGCCGTTCAAATTCGGCATGAAACTGGACCCGATCATGTTTGGCGAATTTGTCGTCATCAAGCCGATGTCGCTTGATCTCGGCTCGCAAGGCCGTGGCGTGCAGCTGTTCCGCCGGAGGCGGCTCGAGGCAATGAGGCCATCGGACTTTCCGCCGGGCCACCTCGTGCACAGGGACAGCGAGGGGTATCTGGTGCAGAAGTTCATCGATACCGGCGACCATGTTTCCTACAATCGCGTGTCGACTTTTTTTTCGGAGCCGATGTATTCGTATTTCTCGCGGGCGAAGTCGCCCCGCGGAAGTTTGGATTCGCCGGATGAGATCATTGAGAAATTGCCGGTGACGAACAATTCAAGCAGCTTCAGGGAGCGACTTCTGAAAATAGAGGAAGATGTTGTTGCCTTGGCAAGGCGGGTTCACGGCGCTTTTCCCGGAATCCCGCTGTTGGGGACCGATATCCTGCGCGAGCAGGGCACCGGCAGACTCTTTGTCATTGAATGCAATCCGGGAGGAAACACTTGGCATTTTTCCTCGAAGATGAACCGGCCGCTCCGGCTGAGAATGGGCGGGGCGAGCCTGGTCGGAGCGAAGAAGGCGCAAGCGGTGGCCCGCCAGATGCATATTGACCAGTTCGGCGCCTTTGACAGGGCCGCGAGGGTATTGGTGGAAAAAACCCGGTCATTGGCCGCCTGAGACAGTCTGGCCGGGACTTTCCCGCCATCGCCTGGCGGTCACCGCCGCTTGATTGATTGCCCGTCACACATTGTCGCCGCAGCGCTCATGCCTCAAAGGCGTTGAGGGTGAAGTGCCTCTTGCCGCCCGAGGTGAGCGGCAGGGCGTCAACGGTTCTTGGTTTGATTTGAAATTGGTTCTGCAGGGCTGCGGTGGTCATCTCCAGAATTCTGGTTTCCTGCGCTCGGGTTGTCGGACCGGCAATGCGCAGTTCGGCATCCGCCCTGCCTGTCTGGGCCAGAACCCAGTGATCGTGATGCAGGATTTCGGTAATCTTGACGCGGTCGATGGCTGGCAGGGCCCGCCTGCCGTCCGGAAATACAAACATGTGCTGCTTGCGCCCCACGATCCTGGAAATCGTCGGCAGGGTCCGGCCGCAGGAACAGCGCGGCCCCCTTTCGACATAGTCGCCTGACCGGTAGCGCAGAAGTGGCGTGGCGTAATTGTAGAGGGGCGTAACCACCACTTCGCCTGTCTCTCCCTCGCCGCACGGTTCACCGTCGTCGCGGACGATCTCGGCCAGAAGGAGCTCGCTTTGAATGTGATAGAGGCCGCTGTCAGGGCATTCGACCGCAATGACACCTCCCTCGGCGGATGAGAAGACATCGATGACGCGGGTTCCAAAAGCCGTCGAAGCGGCCTGCCGGACCTCGGGGGAAAGATATTCGGCGACGGACACGATGTGCGGGATGCTGAGGCCGGGCTTTGACCGGCTGGCCTCATGGGCCAGGCGCAGGATGTTTGACGGAAGTGTATTGGCATACACCGGGCCGCCGCCTTGCATGAATTGCAGTTGCTCCGTAGCAGGAAGCGCAATGTCCATGGAGCGTCGCGGCCCCAGTTTTTCCTTGGCTGTCCAGGGAAATCCCCAGCGATCATAATTCGAGGGGGAGGGCGCTCGCGGCTTTCGCAGCCAGTAGAGGGCCAGTGTCTGGTCAAGGTCCCATGATTTGAACATGCGGTAGCTGGCGACAAAACGGGCAAGCGATTCGAGAGACGAGAGATCGCGCCGCGCCGATGGGCCGGTGCTTCCCCCCGTATAGGCGGTTGTGATGAGGCCGTGCAGTCTGGGAAATTCGCGCGCCCGCAGGTTCTCATTGTTCTCCGTCAGGTCCCGGCGCGACATGAAGGGCTGTTGCAGCCAGTAGTCCGATTTGGGGTCAATCCTCTCGGGCGGCTGGGCGCGCGCGCTGTAGAAGGGGACGTTGGCCGCGGCGTGGTGGACCAGTTTGGTGAGCAAGCCGGCCTGATAGTTTCGGAGTTCTGCTTCAGTGGAACGCTCGGTCCTCAGCAACGTGTCGAGGAACTCCTCGGCTATTCTGATCTCGCCTGACAAACTGATCTCTCCGAAAACGGAAAAGGGCGGCGCCGCGCCCTTTCCTCTTTATGACCCGGGAAGGCCTCAGGCCACTTGGCGCAACTTCAGCCCAAGCGCGCCGTAGTTCACTCTGTAGTAGCCGTCGGCGCCGCGCGAAACCGCCGCTGGCTTCACCTGGAGAACGTCCTCCGCCATGACGCCTTCATAGAGGTCTTTTCCGCCGGTATAGCGGAACCGGTAAAGCGGCAGGCCGTAAACGGTTGTTCCCGCCACGCTGATATCTGTCTTCAGCCGCGAGTCGGAAGGGTCGCCGGATTCGTCCTGAACCAGGCTTTCATGAAAGTTGTCAGTGATACCGTCTTGGGGAACCTCATCGCTTCCGATAACCGGGCCCCACCAGCAAACGGCGGAGGCCAGGGAGGTCTGGCGTTCGACCAGGTCGAACAGGTTGGACAACGTCTTGGCGGCTTCGGCAGAAGGCAATTCCATGGTCCGGACTCCTTTGCAATTGCAGCCGGAAGTTTGCACAATCCGCGGCCCATTTCAATCGCCGCTTTCCCGGGCGCGAATGAAATAAACTGCACGAATGGCGATTGTCACACCGGCTTTCGGACACCGGCCGGCCGCCTCACAGCCTTTTAGTCTTCACAGACCGCCAGAGACCCGGCCTTCTCGTCCTCGATAACATTTTTCTCAAGACGGGACTCGCCTCCGAGCACGCTGTCTTGCTGGCCCTCGTCGCTGCCGATCACCGGCCCCCACCACGATGTGTTCCGGACAGCCGCCGCTTGACGCTCCACCACGTCGATCAAAGTATCAAATGAGGCGTGCGATTGCATGATACGGTCCATGATCCAACTCCCAATAACCCTGCGGCCAAATTATACCGACAGCAAAGGAAGTCAACCGCGCCCGGCTGTTCTTGGCATTTCCGAAGTCTAGCCCGGCAGACGGCTCAAACCCGCCCGAAAATTGCCGGAGCCCGGGGAAGGAGACGAGGCGGAGGCAGGCAAACAGGGTGTCATTGGACGGCAAACAGGCCAGAAGCGGACTTTCAGCGGGTTCGCGAGGGTATTATGTTTGCATTGGGAATCAAGGAGCTACCGCTTTGGCATGACATTTCACGGGCGGTTTCCCATATCATGTGGCGATTGCTCGCGGGAGAAAACCCGTTGAGCCGCAAAGACCCGCGAGGGGCAGACTCCGCCACGGACCATGACAAGTCCAGGCGGGGTTTCTTGTTTTTGGGCTGCAATTCACCGCATGCACCCGCGCCCCCGGGCTCACTTTAGGCCAAGGCGCCTGGCGCTGCGCACCACGGTGTCATTGATGCGCACCTGCCATCCCGGGCCCGTGGCCCTGAATGCAGCCAGCGCCTTTTTATCCAGCCGCAAGGAAACCAGCTCCTTGGTTCCGCTGCCCAAAGGCCGCCCGCGCCGCACCAGCTTGCCGCCGACATATAATTTGCCTCTGGCAAACCACTCTTCGGTTAACTCCGGCGCATCATCTTCTGGATTCAACCCAGATTTCATAGAGCTTTTTTTCCCGGTCATTTGCCTTCCTCATCGAAATAATATGCCGGCCACCGCCACGCGGCGTCCAGACCACAACACACAACCTGCTATTCATAAAACCAAGCGAAACAAAACGCTTCTCGCCATAGTCGTTGCGCACGTCTTCAATAATATACTCGTGGACACCAAACATTTCGGCAGCGAAGGCAAAATCCAGCCCGCGCTCCGTCAACGTCGCCCGCCGCTTTGCCTCGTCCCACGAGAGCTTCATCGCCCATCTACCCAATGATATATGTAGCTACTAATAATAAAAGTCAATGACCTTGCGCACCTGCCGGCAGGAGATGATTATGGCACAGATAATGAATGAGAACAATACAAGAACACTACTTGTAAGTGCTTGTCATCCCGGCGAAAGCCGGCACCCAGGCCTTACTTCCCGCCATCAAGCGGCATGGTGATCGTCTTCATGATCCTGTCCGTCTCCGGGAGAATCTTGATGATCTTCTGCTAGTGCCGGATGTCATCGAATGAGAGGGCGCCGCCTGCCGGTTTCAATACGGACGTCCATGGCATGAGGGTAGGGCCATTCCAAAGGCGGGGCAATATTGAGCTGGTTTTCTTCGCCCCCACTTCCCTCCATGGTCGCACTCGATGCGGCCACCCAGACTTCACTTCGCTTTCTTCACCCGCTTCGGTTTCTGCGCGGCAAGGGCGAGCGCTGGGGCTGTAATCTGTTCGTAGCGTGCGAGGAGAAATTCCACGCGCTCACGATCCGTAGCGAAAGGCTCCTTGCGGTAAAGCCTGTCCACCGCAAGGTCGAGCGCCGTGTGCGCCTTGCGCAAATCCGGCGGCATGGTAAGCGGGTCATAGAGGTCCGCCAAGGTTGATGTCGGATGGTTTCTCCGCGCCGCCAAAACGGCTTCGGCAAGTTTGCCAATTCTCTCTTTCGCAGCATCGTCCGCATCGGGCCACGGGAAAGGGTTGTAAACGAGGCCGCCCGAATAGCGAAAATCACTCTTTATTCGACCGCCGATATTGCGCAACCAAGACATATGCATCTTGGAAGACATCAGTCCAAACATGACCAACCCACCATCGGGAACAAACGTGCAGCTATTGTGAACCACGAACATTTTGTCAAAGAATCCGAATGGTACATATTCACGATTTTCAGATGTGTGCAAAGGAATAACAATAAAGTCTCTTCTTGGTTGCCTAATTTCTGCGAACAGCATGGGTCTGTTTGCATCTTTCTGAGTCGCAACCTTCTTGCTCTTCAGCCGGAACTCTCGAACGTGATTTACACGCTGCATTATAGCTGGGATCGACCGGTAACGAGAGGGTTCTACGTCAGCTAACCAAATGCACCATCGAAATTCACCATGCAAAAACTCAATGTTGCTAATCATCGGTCTAATAAATTCCACGACTCTAGAATCACTCCTAATGAGTGACTGTTTTTCATCGTCACTCAAGAGCAGCGCACCGTCATCAACGGGCTTGCTCCCGTATATGGCTGGAGGAACATCAGCTATTGGTTTTGTCAAAGCATTTACCAGGATATCTCTGAAATCCAGAAGGTACGCATTGATGTTCTTTGCCTGAATCTCAATTGGACTCCCCTTTATATCTGCGTAATCGAACAGTCGCTTTTGTGGTCGATCAAAATTCGAAAACCCAATTATTACACAATGAACATTGGCCTTGCCCTTTGCTTCACTTCCCCAGGCAAACGTACGGTGCGCAAAGTTAATACGGATATGAAATCCAGAAAGCTGACTCCATAGAACCGATACCTGTTCACCTTGTGTGATCGAATTTGTGGAAACAAAGGCGCACTCGATAGGACGATTCCTGATGTACCTTGCTGCCAACAGATACCACGCGGTTACAAAGTCGAGATTCCCTGATCCTGCAATGTCATTAAAAGTTCTTCGGACCTGAGCCGATTGGCGGTCGCTCATCAGATGCTTTCCAATAAATGGCGGGTTACCAAGTACATACGAACATTGTTCCGGCAGCAAAACCTTCGGCCATTCAACTTCTAGTGCATCGCCATGCCTGATTGTCGGTTTTGCCCGCAATGGTATGCGCAATTTCACTTCACCCAAATCGTCAGAAAGCCGCTGATTCATGATGTGGTCCATCATCCACAGGGCTGTTTCGGCAATACGGGCCGGAAACTCCTCGATCTCAATTCCGTAGAATTGGTCTACGTCAACCTTGGATAACTGCTCTGTGAACAGATGCTTGTTCTCTGACAGATCAAGAATGACCTCGGTTTCAAGCGCCCGCAATTCCCGATACGCTATGACAAGGAAATTTCCACATCCGCAGGCGGGATCAAAACACTTTATGCCGGCCAACTTGTCCTGAAACGCCAGCAACACTCTTTCTCGGCTTGTATCCTTCCGCGCCCTCAGCCGCGCCAGTTCCGCCTTCAGGTCATCAAGGAACAGCGGTCCGATCACCTTCATGATGTTTTATTCGTTGGTATAGTGCGCGCCGATGGCGCGGCGCTTCTCCTTGTCCATGACGGACTGGAACAACGCGCCGAAAATAGCCGGAGAAATCAGTGACCAGTCAAAGTTACAAGCCTCGAGCAGCAAGGAGCGCATTCGGTTGTCGAATGAGGGTAGCCGCAAACGCTCCTCAAAAAGATCTCCATTTACATAGGGAAATTGCTTGAGGTCTTCATCAAGGGCTGTTTGCCGCGTGTCTTCGGCGGTGTTCAAGACTTCAAACAGATTGGCGAGCTTCGGTCCCAAATCCGTGCCATCGGGTGCGGTGCGCTGATCGATGTAGTCAGTCAGAATCCCCTTGGGCGCGAAAATGCCCGTATCATCGGCAAACAGGCAAAACACGAGGCGCACGAGAAAACGCTCAAGGTCATGCCCCACATAGCCGCTGGCCTTCAGCGCATCATGCAACTCGCCCATGAGTTCCGAGGCTTTGATATTGACCGGGTCTTCATCTTTGAACTCCCGCTGCACGCCGCCGAAAATGAACGAGAAGGCCTGGACATGTTTCGGCAGGTCATAAAGCCCGAACTTCCACTCTTTGCGCGTTTCAAGATCGTAAAGTTCAAACCTTTGAAAATCGCAGACCAAAATGAAGCGCGGCAAGTCCTTGTCGTTCTTGATGCCGGGGAGATAATCAAAGGCTTGCCGCTTCGCCTTGGACAGGTCGCGGCCAGCGCTCTTGTGCTCGACCAGCAGCGTGCCTTTCCAGAACAGGTCGATGAAGCCGCGTTTGTCGTCGGCAAGGCCCCTGATGGGTTCTTCGAATATCGCGACCTTCTTGCGGGGAACGCCAAAAACCTCAAAGAATTCGTTATAGAAGGTCTGGGTCTGGCCGCGCTCATAGGAAGAGCCTTTCCAGTCCTCGGCGAACCTGGCCGAGCGCGCGCGAATTTCATTCCAGCTAAGTCGCATGAAGTGTTCCGGAAGTTGCAAGGGCCACGCTACGCGATTCAGCCGCCAGCGCAAAGCCCGCCG
>CAZRZB010000053.1:0-18428 GCA_964604435.1 uncultured Aestuariivirga sp.
CGCCCGGATAGCGCCAAAACTTTTCGACACATTGCGGACGTCAAGCAACGTCATGCACACGTCTCCCAAACCTGCTGCGGTGAATTCTTGGTTCACTCGCATGGGCAAGTTAGACGGTTCGCCACACAAATCAAGATGCAAGTGGGCATCCGAAAATCATTTTATACTATATATAGAAAGAGGCTATTCGCCTCAAAAAACTCCAATGCATCAATGGAGATGTAGCCTTCACGGCAATGATTGCCACAGTCATGCTCCTGGTGGTGAACTTGGGCTGCATAGGCGGGATATTCCGATGGTTGAACAAATTCTCCGCCCGGCGGCGCCATCGCCGAGTATCCGGTGCGGCCTTCCGGGCCCTTTCGCATGCCGATTTTATATAACCGGATCAGCGCATTATGTCGGCATTCTCGCAATCTACATCAGGCAGGCAGGCGATAGGTGCGGATTGCCGTGTTACGATAGAGTTTGCGAAGCTCGTCATCGCTTGCGCCCGCGACCACATCATCAATGATCTCGACCCAGGCGGGATAGGGGTGCGAGAGTTCCGAGACAGTCCAGTCGCTGCCATACATCACGCGGTCAAAACCAAAGCATTCAATGACATGGGCCACATAGGGTTTGACCTGATCGGGGGTCCAGTTCCGGTGGTCCGCTTCGGTGATGACGCCCGACACCTTGCACACAACGTTGGGAAACAGCGCCAGTTCCCTGATCTGGCTCCACCACGGTTCGCGCAGGCCGTTCTTGATGTCAGGCTTGCCGATATGGTCGAGAACGAATGATACCCCGGGGCAGCGCCTGACCAGTTCCAGGGCATAGGCCATGGCCGTATGCTTGATGCAGATATCAAAGCTGAGGTCATGTTTCGCCAGGAGGCGGAGCCCCACAAGGAAATCCGTTTCGAGGCAGAATGCCGGGTTGCGCTCGGTCTCGATCAGGCGCCGGATGCCGCGGACGTTTCTTAGCTTCTTCAGCGCCAGGATATCAGATTCGACAGCCATTCCTTTCTCCAGGGGAAGATGGGCAACGATACCGCAGAGCCTGGAATCCCGGTTAGCCATGTCCTGAATGAATTCGGCTTCGCCAAGATGCAGGCCGGGATCTACGGCCACTTCGGCAAAGACAATTTTGTCGACCTGAACTGGCCCCCGTGCCCTGTCGAAATCCTCAAGTAAGTGGGTGCGGTTTATTTTCGGCACCCCGGCAAGCCAGCCGTAGCTGAAACGCTTTACGTCATAGAGGTGGACATGGCTGTCAACGATCGGGAATTTCGGCATTTTTCACCCATTGCTGTGTTGAAGTAAATGACGGGCCGGCGATCAAATCGGAGGTGAGATCGGCAAGGCGCGAGGCGCCGACGAGGGCCATGCTCCGCTCGATCTCGCGGCGGAAAATATCCAGAACCTGTGCCACCCCGGCCTCGCCGCCAACCGCCAGGCCCCAGAGCTGCGGGCGGGCGATGAGACAGCAGGCCGCCCCGAGGCACAGGGCCTTGACCACATGAGAACCGCGCCTAATGCCGCCGTCCAGAAGGACAGGTGTCCGGCCCGCCGTGGCCTCGACAACGGCGGGCAGCGCCTCGATGGCCGACACCGCTCCGTCAAGCTGCCGTCCGCCATGATTCGAGACAATTACCCCGTCAACGCCCTGGGCAACCGCCTGCCGCGCCTCATCGGGATGCAGGATACCCTTGATGAGCAAAGGCCCCTTCCAAATCTTCCGGAGCCACGCCACATCCTGCCACGACATGGACGGATCAAGCAGCTGCGACATGCGCTTGGCCAGCGATCCAATGTCGATCTTTTCGCCGGCGCGGACGTAATTGCCAAAGGTGATGCGCGGCAACTCCGGACGCATGCGCAGCAACCACGGCAGTTTTCCGGCCATGGCCAGCATCTCAACCATCTTGAATTTCGGCGGAATCGAGAAGCCGTTCCGCACATCGCGCTCGCGGTTGCCCAGCACCTGGTTATCGGTGGTGAGCACCAGGGCATCATAGCCGGCGGCGGCAGCGCGATTGGCGAGTTCCTCGGTGAATCCCCGGTCGCGGAAAATGAAAACCTGCATCCAGCGGGGTGCCGTGCCCGTCGGCGGAATCTCCTCCAGTTTGCAGACTGATCCATGGCTGAGGCAATAGGCGGTGCCTGCCGCGGCGGCGGCGCGGGCCGCCGCAAGCTCACCCTTCGGCCACATCAGGCCAGCAAGGCCGGTCGGGCCGATCATCACCGGCATGGACAAATGCTGGCCGAACAGCTTCACGGACAGATCCCGTTCGGGCGATCCATTCAGCGGTCGCGGCAGCAGACTGACGCCGGCGAAAGCCGTTTCGTTGCGGCGCAGGGTCCGTTCATCCTCGGCTCCGCCATCCACGAAATCAAACACCGGCCGCGGCAGCACGCGTCGCGCCTCAGTCCGCGTGGCCGCAACGCTGTAGCACTTCCGACGCCAGCCTTCGCCCATCGTGACTCCCCTGAACTCCGCTCTTGCAGGCTAGTATAAGTGTGGCCGCAACAACAGGGGGCCGGTAACCTTGCATTAGGCACGAACCGATAGCAGGGATTAAGGGGGCGACAAGATGATTACCGACCCGCCAATTCTCAGGATCAGGCGCAATTTCGAGCGTCCCTCGCCAGAGGCCATCTGGTGGATGCGATGGGCGGCAGCGGCGACCTGCTGAAGTCGGAACGGATCGAGAAAATATAGTTCTCTACCGGGCTTCCGGCCTACCAAGCAGATGTTCAGGCCGCACCACTTTAGGGCGCGCGTTGCACCGTTCCTTCGATCATTCACACCAATACCCCTGATGCCCGGCTAACTGCTGGTTAATGCTGTCTGCGAATAAGCCCCGCTGCCTCTCAACATTTAGAATTTTGATTCAAATTTGTATCAAAGTCGAAGACCCAAGGCCACCGGGAGTTAGGTTGTTGTTGTTATTTAATACATCGTGAAAATCCCCCGGGGAGCGATGCGTGAGCCCCGAAGAAAGAAGAAGGTGAGGCCCGGCGTATGTGTGTTCTGTGCAATAGCAATCCACTCGTAGACTGGCATGCTCTGGACCCGACTGCGGCGGAGCCCATGCAAGCGGGAACTGCAGCTGGGGGCACCAGCAATGGCACCTCCGTAGGTTTCAACCAGAACCTCGTCAATCAACTCGACAGCGGATCCTTCTGGTACACATCAACAGGCGCCCGCGCCCAGACCATCAGTTACGGCTTCACCACCAGCAATGCTTTCGCCGCAGGCTTCAGCGAAGCTGGCGGCTGGTCTGCCTTCAACGCCGCGCAGAAGACCGCAACGCGCCAGGTCATGACCCTGTGGGACGACCTCATCGCGCCGTCATTTGTGGAATCAACAGGCTCGCCCAACACCGCCGACATCAAGTTTTCCAACACCACGACCGGCATCAGCTACGCCCACGCCTATTTCCCCGGCCAGGTCAACAATGAGTCCTCTTCCTGGGATAGGGTGGATGGTTCAGTCTGGCTCAACCCGGCTTACAACAGCGGCACCAACAACCTGGTATCACCCACCGCCGGCATCTACGGATTCATGGCCATCGCCCATGAAGTCGGCCACGCCCTCGGCCTCGACCATGGCGGCAACTACAATGGCGGCGCGCCCGCCTATGGCAACACCGCCACCGGCTGGCTCTACACCGAAGACTCCCGCCAGTTCACCATCATGTCCTATTTCAACGCCAGCAACACGGGTGCTAGCTGGAATGGCTACCACGCCCAGACGCCGATGGTCTATGACATCATGGCGATCCAGCAGATGTATGGAGCAGACTACACGACGCGCGCCGGCGACACGGTCTATGGCTTCAACGCCAACGCCGGCAACTCGCTCTACGACTTCAGCCAGAACGCCACGCCGATCCTCACCATCTGGGACGGCGCCGGCACCGACACCATCGACCTCTCGGGCTGGTCCTCCAATTCGGTTCTCAACCTGACGGCGGGTTCCTATTCCAGCGTCAACGGCATGATCAAGAACCTCGCCATCGCCTACAATGTCGATATCGAGAACGGCACGGGCGGCTCCGGCAATGACACCATCACCGGCAACGACATCGCCAACATCCTCCGCGGCAACGGCGGCAACGATACCATCAACGGCGCCGGCGGCAACGACACCATCGATGGCGGCACCGGCGTTGACACCCTGATCGGCGGTGCCGGCGACGACACGATCTACTTTGACTCGCTCGACACCCTCACCCTGCTCGACGGCGGCCTTGGACTTGACACCCTCGTCCAGCTCGGGGTGCTCATCACCTTCGACCTTGCCAGCCACAATTTCGAGCGCCTGCTGAACATCGTCACCGACTTGGGGGCGGCGGCCTGGAGCGACCAGACCGACTACTACGACGTGACCGGGCTCTATTATGAGTGCGACATCCGCTACGACGACGGCACCAAGTCGGTCACCGAGTACGATGTCTACAACACCGAGACCTGGTCGGAGTGGACCGTCACCTATGCCGCCAACGGCGATATCATCTCGCAGGTGTTTGTCGCCGACGGGACCACCGACAAGGCGCCGTCGATCACCTCCAACGGGGCCGGCACCATGGCGGCCATCGCGGTCGCCGAGAACGGCACGGCGGTCACCACGGTCACCGCCACGGACCTCGATGCCGGGGCAGTTCTGACCTACTCCATCACAGGCGGCGCCGATGCCGCGAAGTTCACCATCAACGCCGCGACCGGCGCCCTGAGCTTCGTCTCGGCGCCGAATTTCGAGACCCCAACGGATGCGGGCGCCAACAATGTTTACGACGTGCAGGTCCGGGTCTCGGATGGCGCTCTGACGGACACCCAGACAATTGCCGTGACGGTAACGGATGAGGTCGAACCAACAGTCATCAATGGCACCGCGTCCAACAATGTGCTCATTGGCACGGCAGGAATGGACATCATCAATGGCCTCGGAGGGAATGACACGCTTAACAGCCTTGGCGGTGGCGATGCGCTGACAGGCGGCGCCGGAACCGATACGGCAACCTATGTCGCCTCTGCCGCGGGCGTGAACGTCAGCCTGATGACCGGACTTGGTAACGGCGGCGATGCCCAGGATGACACCTTGGCGACGATTGAGAACCTGACTGGTTCAAATTTGGATGATACCCTGGAAGGCGACGGCGGCACCAATGTGCTCGTTGGCGGGATGGGGATTGACACCGTCTCCTATGATCATGCGGCGGCTGGCGTGACAGTTAACCTGGCCTCGACCAAATCCCAGAAAACGGGCGGCGCGGGAAGCGACAAGCTGAGCGGCTTTGAGAATATGACGGGTTCTGGCTTCAATGACAAACTTACCGGGAGCACCAGCAACAACATCCTCGATGGCGGCGGCGGTAACGACATCCTGGCCGGCGGCAGGGGCAGTGATACCTTCAATTTCTCCTCTCTTTCCGATGGCAGCGACATCATAACTGACTTTACGAAGGGTAACGATCACATTGACCTGAGCCAGATCCTCGATGCGATAGGTCTCGGCTATGACGATCTGATTGCCGAGCACTACCTGATCATTGAAACCGGTAATTTTGCCACGGGTCAAAAAACCAACAGCGGCAAGATCCTGGACACCCACATCTACATCGATGCCGATGGCATTGGCGCGGGCGGTGCCGTGCTGATCGCCACCCTCGAAGACACCCTGACAAGTGCGGGCGATTTCCTGATCTAGCCCCTTTCCGCGAACTGACCCGGGACACCGATGGCCTGGGATATCTCGCTGGGTGTCCGAATTCCAGGGGCGCCAATCCGTTCCCGTGAACAGTTTGCAAATCTTTAAGCGGATGCCAAGGCGCGGCCGAGAAACCCTATGACGGGCCCATGCTAGCGACCATATTACCCCAGATGGAAGCCACGACCGGCAATGCCATCGACGCCATTCTTGCCACCGCAGGATAAAACTTCCGTCCTCTCCTCACCTGGCCGAGGCTTCCCTCGCCCCGGACGTCGCGCTGCGGCCTGCCCAGACCGCTTCAGGCATGAAAACCGGATAATTCACTGGCGGCTGGGCGATCACGTTTTGCCAAATTCAAAACCTCAAGAATGTTTCAAACAAGACTTGTGTGAGTTTCAGCGAGAGCGCGTCCGTTCAAATTGTGAAACTGCGCCAAGGGGCCCTAAGTTACAACTGCTCCAGAATTGTATCGGCACCCGAAACATTCACGCCGGGTTTTTCCTCGAGATTCAACTGGCGTACGACGCCGTCTTCCACGATCATGGAATAGCGGCGCGAACGCTCGCCCATGCCTGAATCGGGATAGAACTTGCTGAGACCCACGGCCTTGGAAAATTTTCCATTGTCATCGGCCAGCATCATGATCTTGTCCCCGGTGCCCATGTGCTTGGCCCAGGCATGGACAACATGAGCATCATTCACCGTGACGCAAACGATTACATCGACGCCCTTGGCCTTAATGGCCTCGGCATTGCTCAGGAAACCCGGGAGGTGATTCATGCTGCAGGTGGGTGTGAAGGCGCCCGGCAGGGCAAAAAGAACGACCTTGCGGCCGGCAAAAATGGAATCGGTCGAAAGCTTTTGCGTACCATCGGCGGTCTTCATCAAGAACTCCACCTGGGGCAAACGGTCTCCAACTGCAATGGTCATGAAACAATCCTGATTGAGATGTGTGATGGGGCTGATCTAATTGATGGGCAGCGTTTGTTCAATGCCTGAATCGCCAAAGGAAAGCGTCAGCCGCAAAGCCTTCCCCCGGAGCTTCCCAGCATCCTTCAGGTTTCCGACCGGCAGCCAGGCTTCCCCGGGCGCCATATCAAAGCGCGGCTTGCCAAAATAGGCGGTGGTGTCCGATTCGACGAAGATGTCACTGACAGCGCGGGCCAGACTCAAGGCCAGCATGGGCTTGCCTTGATGAGCGTCGAGGCGGGCGGCCGTCACCGGCGGGGTCTCGCCCGGCTCCATGACATGGGGAACCCGCAGCTGCCAATCCTCCAGATCCGGATTGGCCGATGGGGCACTGAGGAGCAAGCCAACCTCGGCCCTTGCCGGAATGCAGATATCCTTGCAAACGCCGAAAAACACGTTCAGCCGCAGATGGACCGGAACGTCCGGATTGCCCGGTCTTACCGACACGGGGAATAAGACGCGGCTGTGATAGCCTATGACTTCACCGCTCAAATCATCGATCCGGCTGGGGACGGGAAAGCCGACCTCGACAGTTTCACTGTTGGCCGAGCCGGCCCAGTCAAATTGCGGCGGAATTCCCGTATCGCCCGGCATGCGCCAATAGGTTTTCCACCCGGGCTCCAATTCGAGCAGAATCCCTGCCTGCCATACGCCGTCCTGTCGGCCGCCGGCCAGCAGCGACACCCTGAAAGGCTGCGAAACCGCACCTCTAACCGTACCGATCTGGAATGGCGCAGCGGCAAGAGCCGCCAGGAACTTTCTTCTCTGCATGGGTTTCATTATCGTGGCGGAGCGCCCCTTTCCAAATCAATTTCCCGTCACAATGCCATGCTTTAATAATCCGGCAAATGCAGATACAACGGGCCCATGACCGCTTCCACCTATCTTGATGGCCAGATCCTCATCGCCATGCCCGGCATCGGCGATCCGCGCTTTGAGCGCTCGCTCATCTTCCTGTGTGCTCACAGCAAGAACGGGGCGATGGGCATCATCGTCAACAAGGCGGCGCCAATGATGTTTTTTTCCGACCTTCTCGAACAACTGAAAATCGTGCCGCCGGAAGAGGTGCGCAACCTAGCCCCGCCGGTGCTCAACCTGCCGGTTCTGTTCGGCGGGCCAGTCGAGCAATTCCGCGGCTTTGTGCTGCACAGCACCGATTACCTTTCCGGCGACAGCAGCATGCCGATCAGCGATTCAATCGCGCTCACGGCCACGCTCGAAATCCTGCAGGACATCGCAAGGGGAACCGGGCCGTTGAAAGCCCTGCTGGCCCTGGGCTATTCGGGCTGGGTTGCGGGACAACTCGAAAGTGAGATCCAGAACAATGGCTGGCTGCATTGCGAGGCCGATGACAGCCTCATCTTTGGAACGGATAATGAGGGTAAATACGGCCGCGCCCTGAAGAAGATCGGTGTGGATCCGCTGATGCTATCGCCCGAATCAGGCCACGCCTGACGCCTCGGGGCTTTCGTCCTTGGGAATTTTCTTCCGCCTTGCGGGTTTCCGTTTTTTCGGCGCCGTTGCGGACTTTTCGGCGAACAAGGGAATCGTCGGCAGTTCCTCCGGCTCAAGCCGGGCCAGCCGCGGGGCCATGGGCGAAGAGCCTGGCGGCGGCGACGGCGCGACCGGTTTTTCTGCCAAACCGGCAATGGCCGCTTCCTTGACGGCCTGCCATTCGGAGCTTCGCTGCGCCTCGGCCTTTTCGATGGCGTCGACTGTCAATTCCGTTTCCACCGCACGCGGCGGGGGTTCCTCGGCGGCGCGTTCCCACAACGTCGACATAGCCGTCCGGCCGTGGCCCTTCACATAGGGCACCGAGGTAAGTGACTCGCCAACCTGCTTGGCGGTCATGGGCTGGCCGATGAAGAAGCCCTGCCCAAAGTCGCACTCAAGCTCCACCAGCCGGTCAACCTGCGACTGGTCTTCGATTCCTTCCGCGACAATAGTCAAGCCCAGGTCATGGGCCAAGCCGACAATGGCCTCCAGAATGATCACCGCCTTTTCGTCCCCGGCTTCCGGCGAAACAAAGGAACGGTCCACTTTCAAGGTGTCAAAGGGCAGATGACGAAGGCTGGACAGGGAGGAGTAGCCGGTGCCGAAGTCGTCGCAAGCCAGGCCGACACCAAGCTGCTTGACCTGCTCCAGGAGAGCCGCCGATTTTTCCGGATACTGCATTACAGCGGATTCCGTCACCTCGATCTTCAAAGTCTTCAGGTAAATGGTTTCACGGGCCACCGCGGTCCTGATGTCAGCCACCAGATCCGCATCCATCAGCTGGCTGGCGGAGACGTTGACGGCCATGAAGACCGGTTCGGAGGGCCGGAAGGCACGCTGCCAAATTCCGAGCTGCCGCGCGGCTTCGTTCAGGACGAAACGGCCGATATCCCGGATCATGCCGGTCTGTTCGGCAAGCCCCAGAAAACTTTCCGGCGTCAGAAGTCCAAGCACGGGATGGCGCCAGCGCACCAGGGCTTCGAATCCCGCAAGATCCATGTCACTGAGCCGTGCGATCGGCTGATAATGCACCTCGATTTCATTGCGTTCGAGGGCGCGGCGCAATTCCGCTTCCAGGGCCACTAGCTCACCGCGGTCATCGCGCATGGACGATCTGAAAAATTCGACCATCTCCTTGCCGCGGCGCTTGGCCTCATAAAGGGCAATTGCCGCATCCGTCATAAGCTGCTCGCCGGCCGAACCGCCTTCACGGAAGCCAGCAACGCCCAAACACGCCGTCATGAAGATCTCCTGCTGGTTCACGTTGACCGGCTTGGCAATGGCCAGACGCAATCCGTCGGTGAATCGTTTGATATCGCGCCCTGGCGCCGATCCCGAAAACAGCACGGCGAACTGGTCGCCCGGCAGACGCGCAACGGTATCTTCCGGCCCGAGGAGCGCCTCAATGCGGCGCCCGAGAACAGTAAGCAGGCTATCGCCGGCTTCATGCCCCAGGCCATCGTTCACGGTCTTGAAGCGGTCGATGTCGATAAGGACGACATGGAGGTGTTCCCCGCCCGGCTTGGCGATCTCGCGCTTCAGGCGATCCATGAACAGGGCCCGGTTGGGAAGGCCCGTCACCCGGTCATAGACCGCGTCACTGAGCAGGCGCTCCTCGGTCCGCTTCGCGGTAGTAATATCAGACAGGGTGCCGATGCTGCGCACCATGCGATTATCGGAATCGGCCATGGCGCGGGCCCGCAGCTCAAACCAGCGATAGGTGCCATCGGCGCGGCGCAGGCGCAACTCCTGGTTTATCATCCCGCGGCCGCGGCGCTCGGCACTTTCGACGGTTGCCATATAGGCGCCGCGGTCGGCGGGATGCATGATCTCAAGCAGGGCTTCGGCGGTGGCCTGGCCAAGGGTGCCCGGAGGATGGCCCAAGGCGTGTTCCAGTTCCTCGCTGACAAACAGGCTTTGATCTTCCGGCTGCCAGTCCCAGACATATTGCTGGGCTCCGGCCAGCGCCAGGCCGCGGCGGCCAGCCTCCTGGAACAGGCGCCGCGACAGGAGGCCCGTGCTTGCCGCGCTTTGCGCGAAGCGGAAACTCATGAACATGAGGACAATGATGAGTCCCACGAGGATGGCGGGGGAAACATAGGGGCTGTTACCCTTGGAAAATGCCGCGATGGCCGCCGCAAAAGTCCAGATGTCGACGGTTGACCAGAGCAGCAGGCTCGATTCCGCCGGCCTCTCCCGGCGCAGGCGAAAAAGCAGAATGAAGCCTATGGCGGCAATGGCGGCAAAGGCGATGCGGGCAATCGCCGAAACCATGAACGGATCGACGAACGCATAGACCGGCATCGCCACGCCCGCAGCCGCGAGCCCCATGAAAATGTTGCGGACTGCTGGGGCGGTCCGGCGCAGATCGGCCAGCGAGGTCAAGCAGAGGAGAAGGCCCACCGCCATCAGGGATTCAATGATGCCGCGGACTTCGGCCGGTGAAATCTGAAACCCGAAAACGAGCCGTCTTGCCTGGGCAAAATAGCCTGCTTCAAGGGCCACAAAGGCCACAGAAGCGAGGGCAAAGACGCCCCCCGAAAGGAACGATGCACGGGCGCGCGCGGTGTAGAGCAGCACCATGCTGAGTAACAGGAGAACCGCAACGCCCAGTACCGCGCCGCGGAAGAACGCAATCGAACGCGATGACGAGTCGAATGCATCGCGGTCCCAGAGCGTGGAATTTGCCGTGTTGCCGGTCAATTCAAAGGCAATACTGATGGTAGCCGACGGTTCCACCGATACGCCAAACGCGTCCTGCCCCAGGGCGGCGATTTTGGCCGGGGCAACGGTCCCGGTGTGGACCAGGCTGGCGACAACGCTTCCGGGCGCAAGCGGATAGATCAGCCGGGAGCCGGCGAATTTCTGGTGGTCAACGGCGAGGACAAGATTTCGCGCCACAGCCCCGGTGTTCACCAGAGTCAGAACTCTCCAGCGGTAAGACGGCGCAACACGACTGGATTCCAGCTTGAGGATTCCGACCTTTCCCGTCACATCGCGGGGCAATTGCACCATGACGCTGGGCTGGTCGGTGGTAAGCAGCTGCAGATATGGCGCGAGGTCAAGGCTTGAGCCCATGGCGCCCACGTCGACGCGGGTTTCACTCGATGCGGAATTTGCAATGCCGATGAAAATCAGAAACAGAAGTGAAGCAAAACGCAATAACATCCGTCCGTCCTAGCTATGTCGGCCCCGACTTGTGGGCTACTCGTAACGCCCGAAAGCCCCGGTGGCAAGAACTGCCGCTAACTGTCCTTGGACAGATGGGCAAATAACAGGTGATCCTGCCATTTTCCCGCTATGTTCAGGTATCGCCGGGCTCTTCCCTCCTCAGCAAAGCCACAGTGCCGCAGCAGGGCAATTGAGGCGTGATTGGACGGCAGGCAGGCCGCCTCCACCCGGTGCAGGCCGAGGCCGTTGTAGGCATGGTCCAGCACTGCCTTAAGGGCATGGCCCATGTAACCCTGGCGGGCATAGGGTTTGCCGATCCAATAGCCCACGGAACACATCTGGGCCGCGCCGCGGCGGATATTCGAGGCGGTGATCGCCCCCAGAAGCAAGTCGCGCTCATGATGGAAGATGAAGAAGGCATAGGCCCGGTCCGTTTTCGCCTGGTGCTGGTAGTGCTTGATGCGGGCCCTAAAATTGAATTTGCTGAACTCATTGTCCAAGGGCAAGGGCTCCCAGGGCGCGAGGAATTCCCGGCTTTCCTGGCGCAGGCGGACCCACTCATCGAAATCCGGCAAGGCAGGTGGCCGAAGGTAGACGGGGCCATCGCTCAGCCGCGGCAAGGAAGCATTTGCAAAGGGCGATCTCAGAAATACCACGGTATCCGGCCTTCGGATCAATGCTTGGAGAAATATCCCGATATCTTCTTGTGCGCCGAAAGATGCGACAGCTGCCCCACCGCGCTCACCGCCGGCACCTTGTTCTGGAACAGCCGTGCGGCAAGATCGCGAACCTGACCAGGAGTCACGGCTTCAATCTTCTCCACCAGCGTCGAAATCGCCGGAACCAGGCCAAAGGCCAGGAATTGCCGGGCGATCTGGTCCGCCCGGGAGGAGGCACTTTCCAGGTTCATCACCAGGCTGGTCTTCAACTGGGCCTTGGCGCGGGCAACCTCCGCATCGGTCACCGCACTGGCGACCGACATCATCACGCTCGATGTGACATCAAGGAGTTCTTCGGTGTGCTCGGGCGAACTTGCGGCATAGACGCCGAGTTGGCCCGTGTCCTCATATGCGGAACCGAAGGAAAATACGCTGTAACACAGACCGCGCTTCTCGCGGACTTCCTGGAACAGCCTGGACGACATGCCGCCGCCGAGGATGTTCGAGAGAACCTGCAACTGGTAGATTTCCGGATCCCGGTAGCTTGGCGCGGCAAAGGAGAGCACGACATGGGTCTGATCCAGCGGCTTCTGCGACTTCATCTCGGTTCCCGAGAAGCTGGGCGGTTCGCGCTGGGGCTGCTGGCCGCGTTCAATCTTGCCAAACAGCTTCAATGTCGCCGCCGCGAATTGTTCATGGTCAATATTTCCAGCGGCGGCCACGACAATGCGCGAGGCCCAGTAATTCCGGTTGCGCCAGGCCAGCATCTTTTCGCGGTCCACCGCGGATACCAGTTCCGCCGTCCCGAGAATCGAACGGCCGAGGGGATGGTCGCCATAACTGGCGCTCTGGGCGAGATCGAAGACCAGGTCATCGGGCTGGTCGTTGGCGGCGGCAATCTCCTGCAGGATGACGTCGCGCTCGCGCTCTAACTCATCGGTATCCAGGACAGACTCGGTGAAGATGTCGGCGAGGATATCGAGGGCGAGGGTCCAGTCATCCTTCAACACGCGGGCATAGTAAGTGGTGGTTTCCATACCCGTCGAGGCGTTGATTTCGCCGCCGGCGGATTCAATCTCCTCGGCGATGTCCTTGGCCGAGCGGCGCTTGGTGCCCTTGAAAGCCATGTGCTCGAGGAAATGGGCGATGCCGTTCTCTTCCGGCCTTTCATCCCTGGCGCCGGCCTTGACCCAGATTCCAAGCGCCACCGTTTCGATATGGGGCATGGCATGGGTCAGCACATTCAACCCATTGGGCAGGCAGGTTATCTCAACACTCATTAACTGTTCCCATTTCAGGCCTTATTGAGGGCCAGGACGAAGTCCCTGACCGCGGTGGCGCTGTTGGGCAATATAGTGAAGCGTTCTTCGGCATTGAGCAAGTGGGATAGTCGTTGAGGTAAATGGGGCCTCAGGCCGCAGGCCTTTTCGACCGCATCGGGGAACTTGGCCGGATGGGCCGTGGCCAAGGTCACCATGGCGCTGCCGGTTGGCGTGGCCCGCAAAGCGGCGGCAAAACCAACCGCACTGTGGGGGTCCAGGAGCTCACCGGTAGCCTTCAGGGTTTGGGCGATGGTATTGGCGGTTTCGGCCTCATTCACGGCAAACGACTCGAACTCCGCCCGAATGGCCGCCAATTCATCCTGGCCAATGGTGAAGGCGCCGGACTGGGACAGGCCCGCCATCAGGCCGCGGACGGCGGCCGCATCACGCCCGTAGGCAAGATACAGCAAGCGCTCGAAATTGCTCGAAATCTGGATATCCATGGAGGGACTTGAGCTTGGGTGCACGCCCTTCATTTCGTAGCGGCCCGACCGCAGGGTGCGGTCGAGAATGTCATTCACGTTGGTGGCGATGATCAGGCGGTCGATGGGGACCCCCATATGCTTGGCCGCATAGCCGGCAAAAATATCGCCGAAATTTCCGGTGGGAACACAGAAGCTCACCTTGCGGTCGGGCGCGCCCAGGGAGACCGCCGCGGACACATAGTAAACAATCTGGGCCATGATGCGGGCCCAGTTGATGGAGTTCACCCCCGCGAGGCCCACGCGGTCGCGGAAGCCCGTGTCATTGAAGAGGGCTTTGACGATGGCCTGGCAATCATCGAAATTGCCTTCGATTGCGATATTGTGGATGGCGGGACTGTCCACGGTGGTCATCTGGCGGCGCTGGACATCGCTGACCCGCCCGTGCGGATGCAGAATGATCGTTGTAGCATGCTTGCTGTTCTTGAAGGCATCGACGGCGGCTCCGCCGGTATCGCCCGAAGTGGCGCCAACAATGGTGGCGCGGCTCTTGCGTTTGGCGAGCGACCAGTCCATGAGGCGGGCCAGCAATTGCATGGCGACATCCTTGAAGGCCAGGGTCGGCCCGTGGAACAATTCGAGGAGCCATTGGTTGGCATCGAGCTGCTTCAAGGGAGCAATGGCGGGATGGCCGAAGGTTGCGTAGGCTTCGGCGACCATCTGCTTCAGTTCGGCCTCAGGAATTGCCCCGTCGATGAATTTTGAAACGACATGATAGGCCACCTCGTTATAGGGACGCCCGCGCAGGCCGCGCAATTCATCGACAGCCATTTGCGGCCATGCCTTGGGAACATAGAGGCCGCCGTCACGGGCCAGGCCGGTCAGCAGGACATCCTCAAAACCTAGCTCGGGGGCTTCCCCCCTGGTGGACACATATTGCACGGAAGAACCTTTCAAACGGGCTTCAAACTAGCGGGGGGAGGCCATGGCTTCAAGCATCGCTTCTTCTCACCTGTTTGCGGATGAAAAGCCCGGCAATGACAAGCAGGACAAGCGCCAGTGAAAACCAGGTGATGGCATATTGCAGATGATTGTTGTGGAGCTGGACATCCGGCTTGCTAGCGCGTGGAAAGGCGCTGGGATCGCCGCCGGGAAGAGCCTGCAGGATGAAGGGGGCGACCTTCATGTCAGGCGCAATCGCAATTGAAGACAGCATTGCCGGAACATCCCACCAGTACCAGACATTGGCATCGGCATCATTCTCAGGATCAAAAAATCCGCGTTCATTGCCGTGGGCGCGCACCACGGCGGTGAGTTCCAGGGCGGCGGAATTTTCGCTTCGCGCCGAAGGGTCGCGCAGATCATCGGGCACGACACCGCGGTCAACCAGGGCCACAATTCCCTCGTCGCTCTTGAAAGGCGTGATGATCTGCCAGCCGGAGCTTCCTTCGAAGGTTGCAAGCTTGTGCCGTTCGGAAGCGTGGTCAAAACTGCCTCTTACTTTGACCATCACGAATTCAATATCGGCGCCCTTTTCCCGGGCAGCCAGCACGTCACCGATTGAAACCGGCGGCGCCTCGGCCTGCCGGACAATTTGGGCAAGCAGGGCCTGCTTTTCGGCAAGGCGGAAGAGTTGCCAGGTGGCGAGCGCCAGGAGCACGGCTACGCCTAAGCCAGTCCACAGCACGATCGGCCAGATACGCGGCTTCATTGGTCAATCCGGCCTTCACGGGCCCTGGTTTTCCACTGCTGGCAGAGAAGGAAACCCTTGACCGGACGCAACAGGATGAGGGGCATGAGAATGAGGATGGGAATGGCCAGCAGCAAGTGGACCCAGAATGGCGGGGCATAGGCGATCTCGATGCCGAGGATTGAGCCCACGCCCACGACGCAGACAAAGAGCATGACAAACCACGCGGCCCCGTCGCCGCTGTCGGCAAAGGCGTAGGACAGCCCGCAGCTGCGGCAGGACTTGGCGACGCTCAGGTAGCCGTCAAACAGCTTGCCCCGCCCGCAGCGCGGGCATCTTCCGGCCAGTCCCGTCGCCAGTGGAGAAAGCTCAGGGTAATAATTTTCAGTCATCGGTACAGTCCAAGAAAAAAGCCGCGTAAATCACCTTTACGCGGCTTTGTGCGGTCAATCTAATGCCATTATTCGGCGCCGATCACAACCCCCGCCGAGGCCCAGACATAGACACAGGCGAAGAGGAAGAGCCAGACCACGTCGACGAAATGCCAGTACCAGGCAGCGGCCTCAAAGCCGAAGTGCTGCTTGGGCGTGAAGTGGCCCTTCATGGCTCGGAACAGGCAGATAAGCAGGAAGATGGTTCCCACCAGCACATGGAAACCATGGAAGCCGGTGGCCATGAAGAAGGTGGAACCATAGATGTTGCCGCCATTGTCGCGGCTGAAGGCAAATGCGGCATGGGCATATTCATAAGCCTGGATGCAGGTGAACAGCGCGCCCAGGACCACGGTTGCAAGGAGGCCCCATTTCAGGCCTTGGCGGTCGTTGTTCAATAGGGCGTGATGGGCCCAGGTGACGGTCGTTCCCGAGGTGAGAAGAATGAGCGTGTTAAGCAGCGGCAGATGCCAGGGATCGAAGATCGCCGTGCCTTTCGGCGGCCAGACACCGCCGGTCAGGGCGACGCGCGAGGCCTGGATGGCTTCGTCGGAAAACAGGCTGGCGTCAAAGAAAGCCCAGAACCAGGCCACGAAGAACATGACCTCCGAGGCAATGAACATGATCATGCCGTAGCGCATATGAAGGCTGACGACCGGCGTATGATCTCCGGCATGGGCCTCATGGATGACATCGCGCCACCACATGAACATGGTATAGAGCACGAGGGCAAAGCCCAGGGCCATGACCGCCCAGTGGCCGCCATGCATCCAGCTTATGGCGCCAATGGCAAGTATCAGGGCCGAAGCCGAGCCAACGGCCGGCCAAGGACTTGGATTGACCAAGTGGTAATCGTGGTGTTTTGCGTGGGCGTCAGCCATGTCCCCTACTCCTCAATTGGCAATTTGCTTCGGCGGCTGTGGTTCAACCGCGGAAACCGCGTCAGGTTTGTCTACTGGAAAAAATGTATATGACAGCGTGATTTCGCTGATCGACCTTGAATCCGGGTCGTCAAGAATGGCCGGATCGACGAAGAAATCCACCGGCAAATCGGCGCTTTCGCTCGGCTTCAAGGTCTGCTCGGTAAAACAGAAACACTGAATCTTATTGAAATAGGCCCCGGCTTCGGTGGGCGTCACGTTGAAAACGGCGCTGCCGGTGAGCTTCTTCCCGGTCACGTTGGTGGCGCTGTAGTGGGCCAGGTACTGCTCGCCAATCCTGACCTTCATGAGCGATTGCACCGGATGAAAACTCCAGCCGAGACTGTCCGCCGTATTGGCGTCAAAGCGTATGGTGATGAATTTGCCGGTTGCGGAACTGGGGGCCGCATCGGCACGCCGGGGGGTGCCGCCAAAACCGGTTGCCTTGCAGAACATGTTGTAAAGCGGCACGGAGGCATAGGTGAGGCCGATCATGCCGGCGAAAACCAGTCCTGCCGCCGCAGCGACACGAAAATTCTTCCGCCCATTGGGGATGACTGGAGCGGGTTTCACATCAGCCTCCCTGGACCATGGCATAGTTGTTTCCCATGCGCACGATGGTCGAGGCAAAAAACAGGGCGACCAAACCACCCAGGATGAGCGCCATGACGATAGCGCGCTTCTTGCGCCGCGCCATGTCTTGCGCACTGAAGGGGGCGTCGTTCACTGCAGCACCGAGGGGAAGCTGGCTACGCCGAGCAGGCGCTCAGCCGGAATAAGGGCAAAGACAAGAAAAAGCCAAAGAATCGAGAAGCCAAAAAGCTTCTTGCAGGCCCGGTTGGCGGCAGCCCCCTGGCGGATGCGGTAGACGCCGATGGCATAGTAAAGAAACACCGCTGACAGCACTGCCACGCCTGCCACAAACAGCATGCCGCTCACGCCCAAAAGGGCCGGAAGAAAGGCGAGCGGCAAGAGCACCAGGGTATAGAGCAGGATTTGCCTGCGGGTTACATCGGGTCCCGCAACATTCGGCAGCATGGGAACGCCAGCGCTGGCGTAGTCAGATTCGCGGAACAGGGCAAGCGCCCAGAAATGCGGCGGCGTCCACATGAAGATGATCAGGAACAGCGAGATGGCGCCGGGATCGACGGTACCCGTGACAGCGGCCCAGCCTATCATCGGCGGAAGCGCGCCTGCGGCGCCGCCAATGACGATGTTGTGGGGGGTCCAGCGCTTGAGCCACATGGTGTAGATGACCACATAAAAGAAGATGGTGAAGGCCAGGAGCGCTGCCGCCACAAGATTGACGAACAGGCCCAGGACGACAACCGAGGCCGCCGCGAGGAAGGCGCCAAAGCCCAATGCTTCGCCGGGAAGAATGGCGCCGCGCGGAATGGGTCGCGAGGCGGTGCGCCGCATCTTGGCGTCAATATCGGCGTCATACCACATGTTGAGCGCGCCCGAGGCGCCAGCCCCCACGGCGATCGCCAGCAGGGCCACAAGCGCCAGCAGTGGATGCAGCGTGCCGGGAGCTGCAACAACGCCGACAAAGGCGGTGAAAATAACAAGCGACATCACCCGCGGTTTCAGCAGGGCAAAGTAGTCGCCAGCCGTTCCCTGCCCACCGAGCGAGGGAGAATGGCCGGCGAT
>CAZRZB010000054.1:0-18402 GCA_964604435.1 uncultured Aestuariivirga sp.
CGGCGCTGATGAGCCTCGACCGCAAGGCGCGGGTGATTTACTCCGGCAGCTTCTCCAAAGTTTTTTCGCCGCTCCTGCGGCTGGGCTACATCGTCGTGCCGAAGTCCCTTGCCGAACGTTTCCGCGCCGAGCGCTTGGCCCATGGCGCGCCGCCATCGCTCATGGCCCAGCCCGCCCTGTGCGAGTTCATGACGTCTGGGACGTTCGCCATTCACATCCGCCGCATGCGCAGAATTTATGCGGCCCGGCGCGAGGCGTTGATTGAAGCCCTGCAAGGCAGCAAGCGCTTCAGCATTGATGCCTCACCCTCGGGCCTCATGCTCTTGCTGCGCCTGGAGCCGGGCGAGAATGACGAAGAGATGGTGGCAAAGCTCGCCCGTGCCGGGCTTGAAGCACAATCCCTGTCCAGCCACTACACGGGAAGGCAGCGGGAGCAGGGCCTGCTCCTGAGCTTCGCCGGATTCACCGACAAGGAATTGCGCGCGGCGGCGAAGAAGCTGGTGGCGGAACTGGAATGACCGCCTGCTGTTTCGTCATCCCCCTGTTGCTTGTGCGGCGTCTAGAAGGATAGACAGGTTCTTCGAGGGAAAGTTGAGCACAGCGGAATCATCAACAGTGTCAGCGCGCGGACTGAGTGCGGCGGAGGCGCAGGCGCGGCTGCTGTCGGAAGGTCCCAATGAACTGCCGCAGTCCGACCGCCGCACGCCGCTGCGTATCGCGCTGGAAGTGCTGCGCGAGCCGATGCTGGCCTTGCTGCTGGGGGGAGGGGCTGTTTACCTTTTCCTCGGCAGTCTCGAAGAGGCACTTGTGCTTCTCGCCTTCGCCACGCTCTCAATCTTCATAACGGTCGTGCAGGAAACCCGCACCGAACGCGTGCTCGAAGCCCTGCGCGACCTCACCAGTCCCCGCGCCCTTGTGATCCGCGACGGCGAGCGTCGGCGGATCGCCGGACGCGAGGTCGTGCGCGGCGACATCATCGTGCTCGCCGAAGGCGACCGGGTTCCCGCCGATGCCAGGTTGCTCCAAGCCCAGGATTTGCAAGCTGATGAATCGCTGCTGACGGGCGAATCCGTGCCAGTGCGCAAGATTGCCGCGGGGAAAACCGAAAACCGCAGGCCGGGCGGCGATGACCTGCCCTTTGTCTTTTCCGCGGCACTCATCGTGCGCGGCACCGGAATTGCTGAAGTAACGGCAACCGGCCCTTTGAGCGAGATCGGGAAAATCGGTCAATCGCTGAAGTTTGTCGAAGCGGAACCGCCCCGCCTGCAGGCCCAGACCCGGCGGCTGGTGCGCATCTTCGCGCTGGTTGGCGCCGTTGTCAGTCTTGCAGCGGTGCTGCTCTATGGTTTGCTGCGCGGCGGCTGGCTGGATGCGGTGCTGGCCGGCATCGCCCTTGGCATGTCGATGCTGCCGGAGGAGTTTCCGGTGGTGCTCACGGTTTTCATGGCGATGGGGGCGTGGCGGATTTCCCGGGCCCGGGTTCTCACCCGCCGCGCCGCGGCCATCGAAACACTGGGCTCGGCCACCGTCCTGTGCACCGACAAGACCGGAACCCTGACCGAAAACCGCATGCGGATCGCCGAACTGCGGCTGCCCGGCGGCAAGGCCAAGGTCTTTGCCGGCGATGCTCCGGAAAAACTCCCGAAAGCCTTCGCCGAACTGGCCGCCTGTGGCCTTCTGGCCAGCGCCCCGGAAGCCTTTGACCCCATGGACAAGGCCTTTCACGAGCTTGCCACGCGCTATCCCAATGCGCTGAAGCAAAGGCCCGAGGCAGATTTCGCCCTCGCCCGCACCTATGGGCTCCGCCCCAACCTGCTGGCCATCACGCGGGTCTGGCAGGCAGGCGAAGGCAGGTTCACGGTGGCCGCGAAGGGCGCCCCGGAAGCCATTGCCGGACTTTGCCGCCTGAACGCCCGGGAACGGGCTGCCGTCACCCGGCAGGCCGAGGCCATGGCGGCCGAGGGGCTCCGCGTGCTCGGCGTGGCGCGCGCCAGCTACAAGGGCGGCAAGCTGCCAAGGACGGCGCAGGAATTCCGCTTCGCCTTTGCCGGACTGGTGGGCCTTGCCGATCCGCTGCGCGCCAGCGTGCCGGAAGCGGTGCGCCAATGCCGGAGCGCGGGGATCAGGGTAGTAATGATCACCGGCGACTATCCGGCAACGGCCCGCGCCATCGCCCTCCAGGCGGGGCTTGCCGCCGACCGGCTTGTCACCGGTGAAGAGCTCGAACGGCTGAGCAATGCGGAACTGGCCCAGGCGGTCCGGGCAACCACCATATTCGCCCGCATCATGCCGCAGCAGAAATTGCGCATCGTCAACGCCCTCAAAGCCAACGGCGAGATCGTCGCCATGACCGGCGATGGCGTCAATGATGCGCCCTCGCTCAAGGCCGCCCATATCGGCATTGCCATGGGCGGGCGCGGCACCGACGTGGCACGCGAGGCCTCCTCCGTCGTGCTGCTCGACGACGATTTCGGTTCCATCGTGAAGGCCATCCTGCTCGGCCGACGCATCTACGACAACCTGCGCAAGGCCATGGGCTTCGTCCTCGCGGTGCATGTGCCCATTGCCGGCCTTGCCCTTATTCCGCTGCTCTTCGGCCTGCCCATCATCTTCGGGCCCATGCACATCGCCTTCCTGGAAATGGTGATCGATCCGGCCTGCACCCTCGTCTTCGAGGCCGAGACCGAGGAGAAGGATGTGATGCGCAAGCCGCCGCGCAAGCCCGAGGAACCGCTGTTCTCCTGGGGCCTCATCGGCTGGAGCACCCTGCAGGGAAGCCTGGGGCTCGCCATTGTCGCAGCCATTTTTGTCATCGCGCACCAGCGCGGCATGCCGGAGGCCGAGGTGCGCGCCCTGGTGTTCTTCTCCCTGGTGCTGTCGATTGTCAGCCTGATTTTTGTCGACCGCTCCTACAGCAGCTCCCTGCTGGATGCCTTTACCCGTCCCAACGGCGCGCTGGTCCTGGTCCTGGTCATGGTGTTCGGCATGCTGGGGCTGACGCTGCTCTGGCCCTTCGCCAGCGAACTGTTCCGCTTCGCTCCGCTGCATGGCGACGATCTCGCGCTGGCAACCGGTGCCGCCATGGCCCTGCTGCTTCTGCTTGAAGCACTGAAGCCCCTGTGGCGGAGGCCAATGCGGACGTGAACCCGCGCGACCCCATGCCGCGCATGAGGTGACACATTGGCGTCAAGATTTCCGGCAATCTCCATCCCATGCGCAAACTTGTCCTCGAATTCACGATCGCCATTGCCCTGACCCTTGGCGCCATCCTGGCGCTCTCGCCCAGCGTCCTGGCCGGCGACGTGATGGTGATGGGGGCCTTTGCCCGCGCTTCCGCCATTCCCACCGCGAAGACCGCGGCGGTTTACATGACGCTGATGAACCAGGCGGCAGCGGCGGACCGGCTCCTGTCGGTCACCACCGGGGCGGCGGCGATGGCCGGCCTTCACCAAAGCCTGGAGGAAAACGGCGTGGCCAGGATGCTGCCCGTGGACAGCCTGGAAATTCCGCCGGGCGGCAGCGTCGAACTCAAGCCTGGCGGCTATCACGTCATGCTCATGGGGCTGAAGGCGCCGCTGAAAAAGGGCGGCATGCTCATGCTTCAGTTGCAATTCGCGCATGCGGGAATGGTGGAGGTGATGGCCAACGTCGGCGAGGTGGCCCAAGACCACGCTCACACCGAGGCGTCGCCCTCCAACTGAGCTTCCTCGCGCAAGGGCTTGAGGGCCCGTTCCTCTTCCCTGATCCGCCAGTAGAGCAGGGCGAGGTTGATGCCGCCGAAGCCGAGGGCATACCACCAGCTGCCGAAGACCAAGGGCAGGATGAAGATTTCCGCCGCCACGATCAGGTAGTTCGGATGGCGGAAATAGCGGTAGGGCCCAGTCGCCACCAGGGTCTCGCCGGGAACCACGATGATGCGGGTGGTCCAGCGGCCGCCCAGGGCCGCGATGATCCAGCCGCGCGCCGCCTGCAGCACCAGATAGGCAAAGGCCCAGGTCCAGTCGACGGCCGGCGCCCCCCAGGCGATGTACCAGAGCCCCGCCAGCCAGACGGCATGGAACAATACGATGAAGGGATAGTGGCCGGAACTGATCTCGATCCCGCCACTGGCGATGAGGCGGCTGGTGTTGCGCCGCGCGATGTGGAGTTCCACCAGGCGCTGCAGGCTGACCAGGGCAAGGATCGTGAAGTCTGTCCACATCGGGCTATTGTAGCATGGTGAGGAAGCCCGCTGTAAAGCCCGGCCCCAGGGCCGAGACAAAACGGCGCCCGCTGAAGCTTTCCTTCAGGCTCTCATTGAGCACGAACAGCACCGTGGGTGCCGACATGTTGCCGTAGCCCGCGAGAATCTTGCGCTCGTTGCCGAGCCGGCCGCTTGCAAGCTCGAAAGCCGTTTCCAGGGCGGTGATCACCTTGGCCCCGCCGGGATGGAAGGAATAGGCGCCGATATGCTCGAAGCTCAGGTTGTGGCGGCGCAGGAACTGCTCGGCGGCGGGCCGCAACTGGCGCAGCGCCAGATCGGGAATGCTGCGCGAGAAGATGGCGCTGAAGCCCGCATTGTCGAGGCGCCAGCCCATCACATCCACCGTATCGGGCCAGGTGTGCTCGCCGCTGAATTCAATCTCGCCATGGGCATTCGCGCCGCGGGTGGAGAGAATGGCCGCCGCCGCGCCATCGCCAAACAGCGCCGTGGCGATGATGTTGGATTTGGTCATCTCGTCGCGGCGGAAGGTGAGGGAGCAGAGTTCAATGACGACCACCAGCACATTGCTGTCCGGTTGTGCCACGGCCAGCCGCGCCGCAAGCGACAGGCCGGCCACGCCGCCGGCGCAGCCCAGGCCGAAAACCGGAACCCGGTTCACGTCATCGCGAAACCCCAGGCTGCTCATCACCCGGGCCTCGATGGTAGGCGTGGCGATGCCGGTTGAGGAAATCATCACGATGCTGTCGATCTGGCCGGCCTCCAGTCCGGCCTGTGCAAGGACCCGGCCCGCGACAACGCCGAAGAGCCGCGAGGCCTCGCTGACGAAGGCTTCCGAACGCTCCGGCCAGCCCTGCTCGGCGCGGAACCAGTCATAGGAACACACGGAATAGCGCATGTTGATGCCGGTGTTGGCATAGACCGGCAGCATCCGGTCGAAGTCCTCCTGGCGCCCGCCAAAGATCCGGGCGGCCTCCACGGCGACCTCCTCGGTCCTGAGCTCATGCGCGGGAACAGCGGTGGCAAGGCTCAGCAGTTTGGCGCGCAAATGGGCAATCCTCGTTGGTCTTATTGCTGAAACGTACGGCGCGTCAGATCGGTTCATTGGCCTTTCGGGCAAGTTTGGCCTCGCGGTGGGCGGCATAGAGGCCGGCCGCGATGATCAGCGCCATGCCGGCGTAGGAGATGGCGTCGGGAAATTCGCCGAAAAAGACCATGCCCAGCACAATGGCGAACACCACGTTGGAATAGCGGAAGGGGGCGGTGCCCGAAAGCTCGCCCAGGCGGAGCGTCGAGACCATGAACATGTAGCCCGAGGCCAGCAGCAGGGCGGCGGTACAGAGCAGGCCGAATTGCCAGAGGGCGACATCCTGGAAGCCCTGGTAAAGGCCGAAGGCGACGCCGCCGAGGGCAACAAAGCTGGCATTGGCAAGGGCAATGATGAAGGTGGGGATGTGGGCCGGAATGCGCTTGGTGATCAGGTCGCGGAAGGCCAGGGTGAGGACGATGCCGAGCGCCATGAGTTCGTAGATGGTGAAGGTGGAGGGCGTCGGCCTGACGATCAGCACGACGCCGAGGAAGCCCGCGAGAATGGCCGTGCTGCGCCGCACCCCCACCTTCTCCTTCAGGAAAATCACCGACACCAGCACCACGGCCAGCGGCACGCTCTGCAGGATGGCGGTGAGGTTGGCGATTGGCATGTGGCGCAGCGCCGTGAGAAACATGAAGGTGCCGGCCACATCAAGCACCGAGCGCGCCATGACCTTGGGCGTGAACACCTGGGTGACGCTGCCCAGCACCCCCTGATAGGTGCAGATCGCGGCAATCACCAGGACCGAGAGCATGCCGCGGAGGGCGATGATTTCGCCTAGCGGAAGCGTGCTGCCGATGGTTTTGATGCAGGTGTCGTTGAGGATGAAGCAGGCCATGGCGGCAACCATGTGAAGGCCGGCGCGGAGGGCATGGGGCTGCGGTGGGGGAAGAGGCATGGGTTCTCTCTATAGCACAGGCGGCATGAACTCCACCTTGGCATCGTGGCTGCGGGAACTTTCCGCGCGGGCGGCATAGAGCCCCGCCGCGATGATCAGCCCCATGCCGGCATAGGCGAGGAGGTCGGGATATTCGTGAAACACCAGAATTCCGGCAATGATGGCAAACAGCACCTCCGCGTAGCGGAACGGCGCCGTGGCGGAAAGCTCGCCCAAACGCACCGTGGCGACGATGAAGATGTAGCCCAGGGTGAGGAAGATGCTGGCGCCGAGCAGCACCAAGGCCTGCCAGGAGTGCACGGCCTGAAAATCTTGCAGGGTGGCAAAGCCCAGGCCGCCGATACCGGCAAAGACGGCGTTCGCCAGGGCAATGATGAGCAGGGGAACATGGGGCGGGATCTTCTTGGTCACCACGTCGCGCCAGGCCACCACGAGCACGGTGCCGAGGGCCAGCAGCTGATAGACGGAAAAACTCTGCAGGGTCGGCTTCACCACCAGCATGACACCCAGAAAGCCCGCGGCGACCGCGGCAATCCGCCCGAACCCGCCTTTCTCGCCCAGAAAGACGATGGCGAAAACCGCCACGACCAGCGGCACGCTTTGCATGATCGCCGCCATGTTGGCGATCGGCATGTTCATCAGGGCCGAAATGAACATGAAGCCCGCGGCGAGATCGAGGATCGAGCGCAGCAGGACAGGGCGCGAAAAAATCATCGGCGTGTGCCGCAGGAGGCCCTGCCGGGCGCAGATGACGAGCAGGAAAAGGCACGACAGCAGCCCCAGGATGGCCATGATCTGGCCCACGGGCAGCGTATTGCCGATGAGCTTGATGAAGCTGTCGCCGCAGACAAAGCAGGCGGTGCACAGGACCATGTAGAGGCCCGCCTGGACGGCATGATTCTGGCGCGAAAGCATGGCAGCGATGTAGCGGCAATCGTGGCATCCCGCAAAGCGCCGCAGCGTGACGCAGCACCGCGAAATTCTCATGCCTGAGGGCGCCGCTGTTTTGATCCTTCACCCTGAGGCGCCCTGCGGAGCAGGGCCTCGCAGGGCTGGCGGACGCGGCGCGAGGTGCTTCGAGGCTCGCGGGCCTTGCCCGCTCAGCATGAGGAAGTCCGGTTATCCGCCCGTGACGCTCATGTGGCGCGAGACGGCGGGTTTGTTGTGGCGGCGGTCGATGATGAAGTCATGACCCTTCGGCTTGCGGGCGATGGCCGCGTCGATGGCGGCATTCAGAAGCTCATTGCCTTCCGAAGCGCGCAAGGGCGCCCGCAAGTCGGCCGCATCCTCCTGGCCAAGGCACATGTATAAGGTGCCGGTGCAGGTGAGCCGCACCCGGTTGCAGCTCTCGCAGAAATTATGGCTGAGCGGCGTGATGAAGCCGAGCCTGCCGCCGGTTTCCTTCACGCGCACATAGCGCGCCGGGCCGCCGGTCTTGTAGGGGATGTCGTCCAGGGTGAACTGCTCCATCAGCCGGGCCCGCAGCACCGAGAGCGGCAGGTACTGGTCGGTGCGGTCGCCCTCGATGTCGCCCAAGGGCATGGTCTCGATCAGCGTGAGATCCATGCCTTCATCGCCGCACCAGCGGATCATCTCCGGGATTTCCCGCTCGTTGACGCCTTTGAGGGCAACGGCATTGATTTTGATGGCAAGCCCTGCGGCCTGCGCGGCGCGGATGCCTTCCCTCACTTTTGCAAGATCGCCCCAGCGGGTGATCTCCCTGAACTTCGCAGGATCGAGCGTATCCACCGAGACATTGATGCGGCGCACCCCGTTGGCGGCAAGGCCTGCGGCGTATTTCGCCAGCTGGCTGCCATTGGTGGTGAGCGTCAGTTCCTCGAGCGCGCCCGAACGCAAATGGCGGCCCAGGCTTTCGATGAGGGTCATGATGCCCCGGCGCACCAGCGGCTCGCCGCCCGTGAGCCGGAGCTTCTTCACGCCCTTGGCGATGAAGGCGCTGCACAGCCGGTCGAGCTCTTCCAGCGAGAGCAGGTCGCGCTTGGGCAGGAAGGTCATGTCCTCGGCCATGCAATAGACACAGCGGAAATCGCAGCGGTCGGTCACCGAGACGCGCAAATAGCTGACATGCCTGCCGAAGGGATCAATGAGGGAGGGGCTGCTCATCGGGCTAATTTGGCGGTCCCGGGCTCCCCGGTCAAGTGACGCTTCCACCATGGACATTGAGGCGCAACACAAAAAAGCCTCCCTCCCCCTTGTGGGGAGGGATTAACGGTGGGGGTCGCTCCGCAGCTGCAGAACTATTGGCTCTTTTCGTATTTGAAATACCACGAGACTCCCGCCCCTAACCCCTCCCCACAAGGGGGAGGGGAATTATCTTAGCTCCGCATCTTGGTTCCATCCGGGTCGTAGACCGGTTTGGCCACCACATGGGCCTTGTAGAATTCGCCCAGCAGCTCGATTTCGAGCTCGGTGCCGTCGGCGGCGCAGGCGGCGGGGACGTAGCCCATGGCCATGCTCTTCTTCACATGGTGGGCGTAGCCGCCGGAACTGACATAGCCCACGCATTTACCCTGATGGAAAACTGGTTCATCGCCCAGGCAATCCACGTCCTTCGTATCGATGATCATGGTGACAAGGCGCTTGGCCGGCTTGTCCGCTTGCGCTGCCGCCTTGCCGATGAAATCGGCCTTCTTGCCGAAGGCGATGAAGCCATCGAGGCCCGCCTCGCCCGCGGTGAAATCCGGGCGGTAATCCAGGGTCCACACCCCCCAGTTCTTTTCCAGCCGCATCGACATCAGCGCCCGCCCGCCATAGAGCTTGAGGCCGAGATCCGCACCTGCCGTTTCAAGCGCCTCGAAGAGGCGCAGGTGGAACTGGTGCGGGCAATAGATTTCGTAGCCCAGCTCGCCCGAGAACGACACGCGCGTCAGGATCACCGGCACATCGGCCACCACCATGGCGCGGATGTCGCGGAACTTCAGTGCCGCGTTGGACACGTCATCGCGGGTGAGGCGCGACAGCAGGATGCGCGACTTGGGGCCCGAGATGGCAAAGCCGTGCAACTCGTCGGTGACGTTGCGGTAGCTGACACCTTCCTTCGGCATGTGCATCTCGAACCAGCGCCGGTGCATTTCCTGGGCCGCACCGGAGCCGAAGAGCATAAAAGTCTCATTGTCGAGCTTGGCCACCGTGAGATCGCCGTAAAGCCTGCCCTTGGGCGTGAGCATCGGGGTGAGCGCCAGGCGGCCGGTCTTCGGCAGACTGTTGGCCAGCAGGCGGTCGAGGAAGGCGGCAGCGCCGGGACCCTTGAACTCGTGCTTGGCGTAATTGGCGATCTCGATCATCCCGACGCCTTCGCGTACCGCTTTCACTTCATCGGCGATATAGCTGAAAGCATTGGACCTTCTGAACGTCGGGGTTTCTTCCGCCTTGGCCTTCGTGCCGGCAAACCACAGGGCATGTTCCAGCCCGAAGGAGACGCCCATGACGGCGCCGCGCGCGATGAAGCGGTCATAGAGCGAGGTGGTTTTCTGCCGCCGTCCGGCGGGCAGCGTCTCGTTGGGGTAGGTCAGGCGGAAACGCCGCGAATAGTTCTCCGCCGATTTGATCGTGCCCCAATCCCGCGTGGCGAAGCTGCCGAAGCGCGCCACATCCATGCCCCAGACATCGATGGCGGGCTCGCCGTTGATGATCCATTCGGCCATGCACAACCCGACGCCGCCGCCCTGGCAGAAGCCCGCCATGACACCCACCGCGGTCCAGTAATTACGCAGGCCCGGAACCGGGCCGATCAGCGGGTTGCCATCGGGACCGAAGGTGAAGGGGCCGTTCACCACCTTCTTGATGCCGGCCCTGGCCAGCGCCGGCATGCGCTCGAAGATGATTTCAAGGCGCTCGGAAATCCGGTCGAGGTCATCGGGCAGCAGCTCGGCGCCGAAATCCAGCGGCGTGCCGTTCACCGCCCAAGCCTTGGGCCTTGTCTCATAGGTGCCGTAGATCAGTCCGTCATGCTCGGGGCGGGTATAGGTGTTACCCTCGTAATCCACCGTGACGGCGGCTTCCTTGCCGTGGTCGCGCAATTCCGGGATGGTCTCGGTGACGATGTAGTGGTGCTCGAAGGGCTGCACCGGCAGATCGATGCCGGCAAGCCGCCCGACTTCGCGGGCCCACAGACCGCCCGCATTCACCACGATTTCGGCATTGATCGTGCCCATGGGGGTCACCACATTCCAAGTGCCGTCGGGCAGGGGATTGGTTTCGATCACCGGGCATTCGCGGTGGATTTTCGCGCCGTAATGGCGCGCCCCCTTGGCATAGGCCTGGGTCACGCCGGAAGGGTCCACATAGCCGTCAACCGGCTCGAACAGGGCGCCCACATATTTCGTCGGATCGATCAGCGGATTGAGATCGCGCGCCTGCTGCAGCGAAATGAAATCGGAATCGAGGCCGAGGTAACGCGCCTTGGCCCGCTCCTGCTTCAGGTAGTCGTAGCGTTCTTTTGTCGAGGCGAGATAGATGCCGCCCGGCCTATGGATGCCGCAATCCTGGCCGGTCAGCTCTTCCAGCTCCTTGTAGAGATTGATGGTGTAGCCCTGCAGCCTGGCGATGTTCGAATCGGCGTTGATGGTGTGGATCATCCCCGCCGCATGCCAGGACGAGCCCGAGGTGAGCTCCTTGCGCTCCAGCAGCACCACGTCCTTCCAGCCCATCTTGGCCAGATGATAGAGAATGGAACAGCCCACTACGCCGCCGCCGATAACCACAACCTTTGCATGACTTTGCATTGAATTACTCCTGAACGATGGAGCGAGTGTGTCATGCCCGGAGGCCAGGCGTCAAAGATGGAAAAGACATGGCAGGTGGCGTTTGCGCCAGCGGCGGACGCAAGGGGCGGGAAACCCGAAGTTGCCACGGACATCCACCGCCTTCAAAGCCCACGCGATCCTCACCGGCGGCCAAACCGGGCTTGTCTTTTGTTTTGTCAGACTTTGCCGTTCAGCCCGCCAAAGCCAGCTGCGCCGAAGGCTTCGGCACTTTGCGGCCCATATCATGGGCGGCTTCAAGCCAAACGGCTATGGCGTCCTGAACATTGGCGAGCGCCTCTTCCGGCGTTTCACCATCACTCATGCAGCCGGGTAGGTCAGGTACCGTCGCGACGAAACCGCCCCCCTCTTCGGGCGGCAGTGGCTGCACGATAACCGGATACTTAAGCTGGCTCATTACGGTTTCCTTACCGCGTCAATAAATGCCACAAGCTTGCGAATATATACAGGTTTAATCGGCCGCTTGAAAGGGACCGTCAAAATGTCGGGTATTCCCTCGTGTGTGACTTTGTAGTGGGAAGAACCCGAGCGCGATGGCGCGCATACAACCCCGAATTCCCGGCAGACGGTTTCAACATCCGAGATGGTTCAATCCCCGCGCGGGTTGCGCCGCATTGCATCCAAGCGCTTGCTCATCCGGTTTTGATCCCACACAATAGGACGTGAGCATGCTAAGCGGGCTTCCGGACGTCAATTAAAAATTCCGGTGTTTGCAAGAGGCTCCGCCATCTGGGTGGCGCAGGCCGGGTCCGTGGCGCCGGCGCAATTGCGCTACGTCGGAAGCGAATGGCACCGTCTGGCCGGAAGCCCCATGGCACCAGAGTTTGATCGGCATCAATGCAGAAAATCCCCTTCTGATTTAGCTTGAAACATTGCTTACTTTCCGCAAACGCAATGGAGGATTTGATCATGGCAGACACAGCAACAAAACTTCCCATCAAGGTTGAAAAATCCAAGGCGGAGCGGCCGTCGGCGCTGCAGGCCTGGCACCCATTCGAAAGCCTGCGCGGCGAGGTTGACCGGCTTTTCGAGGATTTCCAGCGCGACTTGTGGCCAAGCTCTTTCCGGCGGCCGTTTTCCGGCCTTCTGCGGCGCGAGGTGGGTTGGCCTACGGAGCCCGCGGTCGATTTTGTCGAGAGCGACAAGGCCTATGAGGTCACCGCCGATCTCCCCGGCATGGACGAGAAGAACATCGAGGTGAAGGTCGCCAACGGCGAGCTGCTGATCAAGGGCGAGAAGGAAGAGGAAAAAGAGGAGAAGAAGAAAGACTACTATCTGCACGAGCGCCACTTCGGCTCCTTCGAGCGCCGCTTGCGTGTGCCCGATGGCGTCGATGCCGCCAAGATCGAGGCGAGCTTCACGAAAGGCGTGCTCACGGTAACGCTGCCGAAAACCGCCGAGGCGCAGAAAGCCGAAAAGAAAATCGCTGTGAAGGCCGCCTAGGCGCGGCGGCGCGAGGCCCTAGCGCGAGGTTTTCAGTCTCGCGCTGCCGGGCAGGAACACGGTGAGCAGGCCGATGGCCGGCAGCACCGAGCAGAGCTGGAAGACGAAGGTGATGCTGGTGTGGTCGGCCAGGTAGCCGAGCGGCACGGCGGCAAGCCCCGCGATGCCGAAGGCGGTGCCGAAGAACAGGCCGGAGATCATCCCCACCCGCCCCGGCAGGAGTTCCTGGGCATAGACCACCATGGCCGAAAACGCCGAGGCCAGAATGAGGCCAATGGGGACGGTGAGCGCCACCGTCCAGAACAGGTTGGCGAAGGGCAGCGCCAGGGTGAAGGGCAGGGCTCCCAGGATGGAAAACCAGATCACCGCCTTGCGCCCGATGCGGTCGCCGATGGGGCCGCCGGCAAAGGTGCCCGCGGCAAAGGCGCCGAGATAGACGAAGAGATAGATCTGCGCGTCCTTTACCGGCACCTGGAAGTGGTCGATGAGATAGAAGGTGTAGAAGCTGCTGAAGCTCGAGGTGTAGATGAACTTCGAAAACATCAGCGCCAGCAGGATGAGGAGCGACAGGGCCACGGTGCGCGGAGCCAGCGCCTGCGCCGCGGCGGGCGCGGCGCGGGCCCTGTTCTTCGGGCTGAGATGATGGCTGTACCAGCGCCCCACGCCGCTGAGGATCACAACCGCGGCCAGGGCAATGACGGCAAACCAGGCAACGCTTCCCTGGCCGCGCGGCAGGATGATCCAGGCGGCAAGCAGGGGGCCGAGCGACGAGCCGACATTGCCGCCGACCTGGAACAGGCTTTGCGCCATGCCGTAGCGCCCGCCCGAAGCGAGCCGCGCCACGCGCGAGGCCTCCGGGTGGAAGATCGCCGAGCCGATGCCGACCGCGCCGGCGGCAACAAGGATGACCGGATAGGAGGTGGCAAGCCCCAGCAGGACCACGCCCAACAGCGTGAAGGCAGGAGCAAGCGGCAGTGAATAGGGCAGCGGGCGGCGATCGGTGAAATGCCCGATCAGCGGCTGCAGGACCGAGGCCACGACCTGGAACGACATGGTAATCATGCCGATCTGGCCGAAGCTCAGGGCGTAGGTGCCGCGCAGCATCGGATAGATGGCCAGCATCAGCGCCTGCAGCGTGTCGTTGATCAGATGGCAGGCGGTCACCGAGAACAGCACCGCAAAAACGGTGCCGCCGGCAATGCGGTTTTCCAATGTGGTCAAGCGGCGGTCCTCTTTCGTTGCGCCGGTTTAGCAAGGCCTGGCCGCCCCGGCCAGCGGAAGCGGCGCAGGGCTGATATGAGAGAGGGATTTGCGCGTCCTGGCCGGGCCTCTCCTTGCTTGACAAGCCGGGACGGAAAAACCAACCTGCGCGGCAAAGCGGAACCGAGTTGCATATGGTGGAATTCTTTACCTTCACGGACCTGGCGGGCACCCTGGCCCTTGCCGCCATTGCCCTGTCCTATGCCATGACCGGGATGTTCTGGCTGCGTATTGCCGCCGTGGCCGGGCTTTTTCTCGGCATCGCCTATCTCTATCTGGCGGGCGGCGGTGTCTTGGTCGCCCTTGTCTGGGCCCTGGTTTTCATCGCCATCAACCTGTTTCAACTGTTCTGGCTGGTGCGCGAACGGGCCAGCCTCAGGCTTCCGCCGAAGGATGCGCCGCTGCTGCGCGCCGCCCTGGCCGGCCTTGACGATTCCCAGATTGCCAGACTGTTGAAGGCCGCCGACTGGATGGACGCCCAGCCCGGCGATGTGCTGACCCGCCAGGACGCCGCCGTCGATTCGCTCTATTTCCTCTGCTCTGGCCGCGCCAGTGTCGTGGTCAACGGCTCGTTTGTGACCTATCTGGAAAAGGGCGCCTTTGTCGGCGAAATCGCCTATCTCACCAACGACCTGGCAACCGCCACGGTGGCGATCGATGAACCGGGCCGCATTCTCGTCTTCTCGAAATCGCGCATGGCCAAGGTGACCGCCAGCGACAGCCAGCTTTCCGGCATCATCTACCAGCTTCTCGGGCGCGACCTGGCGGTGAAGATGCGCCGCTCCAACGTGCGCCGGGTGCTGGAGGCCGAGGGCCCGGTCAGGGTGTGAGCGCCAGCCAGGCGATGAGCAGGTAGGTAAGCTGATGGGCCGTCTGGTCGGCACTCAGGGCCCACCAGAAATAGGCCTGCCCGGGCGTCCAGCCCGCCAGGCGCACCACCTTCTCCTTGCAGAAGTCCACATGATAGTGGACGGCGAAATCAAGCAGGCCGAGCAGCAGCACCGGGGCTGCCGCAAAACCAAAGCCGCCAAGGACGAGGGCTGTTCCGACAGCGTGGATGAAGCCATGCAGCAGCCCGAGAGGCCGGCCGTAATGGCCCTTGGCCTGCACCATGGCCAGGCTTTGCAACGGGCCATCGCAGATGAAATGCTTGACCTGCAAGGCGCCGACCAGCAGCAGGATGGTTTCCAGGGAGGTGAGACTCATTGGCAGGTTTTAGAACAGGACAAAGCGCATTGGGAAGCCGGATGTTGGGCGCGGTGATTGTCTGTTGCCAATCCGCTGCCTCGCCGCTAGGTTGCGCGAGGGGTGTTCTGCCGGATTCAAGTTCAATAGGTATTCACCATGCGCCTGTCTGCTCCCGTATTCATCGCCGCCGCACTGTTTTCCGCCGCTGCCAGCCAATCGTCCGCCATCGCCGCGAGCGCCATCGGAAAAGTGGCGGCCACCATCGGCACGCCCACTGCCTCGGGCCCGGCGGGCGACCGGGACCTCAAGGCCGGTGCGGCGGTCTATGAAGACGACAAGATCGTGGTCCGCAATGGCAATGCCCAGATCATTCTCGCCGACGGCACGAGACTGGTGATCGGCCCCGGCTCAACCCTGGTGCTTGACCGCTTCCTGATGAAGGGCGGCGGCACGGCCCAGAAGGTTTCGCTCAAGGCCCTGCGCGGCACCTTCCGTTTCATCACCGGCAGGAGCGCCAAGAGCGCCTATGACATCCAGACCGCCAACGCGACCATCGGCATTCGCGGCACCGGCTTTGACTTGTGGGCCAGACAGGACACCGGCGCCGCCGTGCTGGACGGCAGCATCAGGCTGTGCCGGGACAAGAACTGCGTCGACGTGCACGAGGGCTGCGAAGTGGGACGCGCCGGAAGCCATGAAACCACCAAGCTCGAGGGCCGGCTGAAAGGCCAGTTGATTGTCCAGAATCTTCCCTACATCCTGAATCAGAATGCGCTGCGCAGCGACTTCCGCCTGCCGGTCCAGGACTGCAAGTCATCGCTGCCACGCGAACGCGAACGTGGTGGAGACGGACCGCCAGAAGAAAGAAAGCCTGACTGACAATGATTGAGTAGGAATGACGGAGGCAAAGGTGGCGAGGATTCCAGCCCCGGTGAACGCGAAGCGGCTGGGCTCAGATGGCAGTAAACGCAGTTAAGACTGTCGAAGATGGCTCGCCACCAATGTTTGGCGCTGCCATAGTGTGAGCGCCATGAGATTCCTGTCCAGACTACCAGCATTTGTCTTCGGCTTTGCGGTTATCGCCGGACTTCTGGCGCTTCGGGGCTATGATCCGCCCATTCTGAATGCGCTGCGCGGTGCTGGCTTCGACACCTTGCAGCGCCTCTGGCCGCGCGACGACAGCATTCCCCAACCCGTGCGCATCGTCGATATCGACGAAGCTTCCCTGCGCGAACTCGGCCAATGGCCCTGGCCACGGACGCAGCTTGCCAAACTGGTTGATGAACTGACCGAACTCGGCGCGGCAACGATTGCCTTCGACGTCATCTTTCCAGAGCCCGACCGCCTGTCGCCCCGCCGTGTGCTGGAAAGCTCCGCTGCCGCAGCGGAACTCGCAGCCGCCGCACCTTCGCTTGATCTGGCGAAGCTCCCGGACAATGACCAGGTCTTCGCCGCCGCCATTGCCGGACGCCCGGTTGTCACCGCCTTTGCCTCGTCTGCCGGAAGCAACGGCGAGAAGGCCCCGGTGAAAGCCGGCTTCGCCCAGACCGGTGCTGATGCCACCAACGCGCCGCCGCGCCTGGGCCCGATCACCGCGAATATTCCCGTCATTGATGCCGCCGCGGCGGGCATCGGCAGCATCAACGTCGATCTTGCCCGCGAGCAGGGCGTCGCCCGGCAGATTCCGATGCTGTGGAGCGATGGCTCGCGCCTTTATCCTTCCCTCGTGGCCGAGGCCCTGCGCGTCGCCCAGGGCCTCGACACGCTGCTGGTGAATGCCTCGCCCGACACCGACAACGCCATCGAGAGCCTGGTGGTGGGCGATCTCCCGCTGCCGCTGTCGGAGCAGGGGATGTTCTACATTTACTACCGGCCCGACGCGCCGAAGCACTACGTCTCCGCGGCGCGGGTGATCGGCGGCAAGGAGCGCGACGCCTTGCGCCCTCTTATCGAAGGACATCTCGTCTTCATCGGCACCTCCGCCGTGGGCCTGCTCGATATCCGCACCACCGCACTTGGTGAAAGCGTGCCGGGCGTTTCGATCCATGCCCAGGCGGCCGAGCAAGTCCTTTCGGGAACCTTCCTCACCCGGCCCGAATGGGCGGCGGGAGGCGAGTTCCTTCTTGTCCTGGTGGCGGGCGCGGCCATCACCGTGCTGGGCGGCATCGCAAGGCCATGGCTCACCATGGCATCAGGAATGGCCCTCGCCGTGGCCACTCTCGGCGTCACGGTCGTGGCCTTCCGCCGCCACGGGATTCTCTTCGATGCCAGTTTTCCGCTGCTCGCGCTGGCCGCCGTGCTGCTGTCCAGCATCGCCTTCCGGCTCTTCGTCAGCGACAGGGAGGGCCGCAAGCTGCGCGGCGTGTTCGGCCACTACGTCTCGCCCTCGATCCTGGCGGAGATTGAAGCGAATCCCAAAGCTCTCAAGCTCGGCGGCGAAATCCGCGACGTCACCGTCATGTTCGTCGATATCGAGAATTTCACTCCCTTGAGCGAAAAGCTGGAGCCGGAGGCGCTGGTCCGAGTGATCAACGCCCTGCTTGACACCTGCAGCAAGGCCATCCTCGCCGAACGGGGCACCATCGACAAATACATCGGCGATGCCGTGATGGCCTTTTGGAATGCGCCCGTGGCCATCGCCGACCACCAGTACCATGCGGCGCGCGCCGCCCTGGGCATCCGCCATGCCGTTGCCGCCCTCAACCAGCAGCCGGAACTGGCCGCCCTGCTGAAAGCCCATGGCGCATATCCATTGGCGGTGCGCGTCGGCCTGGCAAGCGGGCCCGCCTGCGTCGGCAACATGGGCTCGGCCGAACGCTTCGATTACTCGGTGCTCGGCGAGACGGTGAATACCGCGGCGCGTGCCGAGGGCATCTGCAAGCGCATCGGCCATGACATTGCGATAGCGGGCGAGTTCTCAGAACGGACCGCGACGCTCGCCAGCCTGTTTGCCGGCGAGGTGCCGATGAAAGGCAAGGCAAAGGCCCAGCCCATCCATGCCCTGATCGGCAGCGACCACCTTGCCCTGTCCGATGAATTCAGGAACCTGAGCAAGATTCATGCGGGCATCGCAGAGGCGCTGGCCAAGTCGCACGACGGCAAGATCCCGCAACAGGCCCTGGGCGAGATTGAAAAACTCGCCGCGCATTTCCCGGACCTGCGCCGCTATCTTGAAACCATGGCGGAGCGGGCAGGGGACTTTCGCGGCGGGCTCAGGCAGCAGGCGCCGGGAAGGTGATCTTCACCGCCAGGCCGCCGAGCGGCGAGCGGGCAAATTCCAGCCGCAAGCGGTAAAGTTCGGCGATGTCATTCACAATCGCCAGGCCGAGGCCGGTTCCCTGGGCGTTGGTGTCGAGGCTGAAGCCCCTTTCCATGATCCGGGCGGCATCCGCTGCCGCAACCCCGGGACCGTCATCCTCGACGGTGAGGCTCAGGCCCCCGGCGCCTTCGGAAGCCGAGACACGCACCATGCCGCGGGCCCATTTGCGGGCGTTGTCGAGAATGTTGCCGAGCAGTTCGACCAGATCGGCCTTCTCGA
>CAZRZB010000055.1:0-18052 GCA_964604435.1 uncultured Aestuariivirga sp.
TGGCAGGGGAAGAACCAGAGATCGGGCCTGATGTCGAATTCGGCGATGATCTGGCCCTTGCCATGGGCGCCGCCATCGGCGGACACCCGGGTGATGCGGTCGAACATCAGCATGGGCGGCAGAGGAAGCTGGGCGTTGCCCGGGCCAAACAGCTCACTGCGGCCGCAGGCCAAAAGATCATCGTAAAGAAAACTAGATTTCCGCTCAGTCATTCCGGCCCCATCTGCTGCGCCCCATTGTATCGGCTAAAAGCTCTCAAAGCATCACCTTTCTGATGATATTGCACAACCGGGGCCCACATGACTATACTCAAATCAAATTGTATTCGGCGATGTTATTAATGAACGCACCCGGCATGATTGCGGAAAAATTGCGGGCGGCGGGGCTGCGGCCCACGCGCCAGCGCCTGGCCTTGGCGAAAATCCTGTTTTCCGGCGGCGACAGGCACGTCTCGGCGGAGGAGCTGCACCGCGAAGCCAGTGCGGCAAAGGTGCTGGTTTCGGTGGCAACGGTTTACAACACGCTCAACCAGTTCAAGGCGGCGGGGCTGCTGCGCGAGGTGGCCATCGAGGGCAACCGCAGCTATTTTGACACCAATACCTCCAACCATTTTCATTTCTTCAGTGAAAAAGAAGGCAGGCTGTTTGACATCGGCACGGAAGACCTCGAGATCAATGGCTTGCCTCCGGCGCCGGAAGGCATGGAAATCGATCGCATCGACGTCATTGTCCGCCTGAAAAAACGCGGAAGCTAAGACGTGATCAACCTTTGTTAAACCGAAACTCCATTTGTTTTCCTTCTCCCCGCTGGGGAGAAGGCGGGGCCCAAGCGAAGCTTGGGAGGATGAGGGGAAGCAGGTGATTCAATTGCAAGACCTGTTTCCCCTCACCTTCCCATCCTGCTTCGCAGGACGGGCCCCTTCCTCTCCCCCATGGGGCGAGGAAAGCAAAAGATTACCGCTGCATACAAAGATGACCGGGCTCTAATTCACCGTTTCGCCCGGATAGACGCCCCAGAGCATGTCCTGCTGCACAAAGCCGTCATAGCCCCCCGCGGTTATTTCACACCAGGTTCCGCTGCACTTCGCAATCTCGCCCATGGCGCCGGCCGCAAGCCGGGCATAAACCGAGCTTGCCGGGGTTGGCGCGGAGTGAAGCGGGGTCAGCTGCTGTCCGCGCCAGGGGGCCACCACGGCGGTGCGCTTTCCGGTGAGCATGCTTTGCAGAATCCAGCCTTCTTCGCCTTCGCTGTCACGGATGCGGCGCCAGTTTTCAAACTCCGCGACAATTTCGACCGGCAGCCCCTTGCGCTGGAAGACCCAGGCAACGGGATGGTCGCTCGAAGGGCCGCGGCGGACGTTAACCTTCTCCGCCTTGAGCGAGACAAACCGCGGCACCGGAAGCCCCGATGGGCCGGGCTTGCCGGACTGCGCCGGGAGCGAAGCGGTGGCGACCGGATCGGAGGCCGATTTGGCCTGGGAATCAAATCTGGGACCCAAAAGCGACCAAACAATGCCGCCAGCAACCGCCAGGCAGGCAAGACCCAGCAAGACGGATCCCAGCCGTGTTTTTCCCGAACTACTTGTCGCCATGTTTTCCGGCGTTCCCTATTGTGGCGGCAGGCCTCATAAGTCTACATCATATCCATGAAACTGCAACATTCGACCCCTAACACGATTGGCCGCCTGCGGTTAATTTTGTGTCAAAATCCGAGCACTGGAGCGTCTTCCCATGACTAAACACAAGCCCGCCGTCGTCGTCACCCGCAAGCTGCCCCAGGTCGTCGAAACGCGCATGATGGAGCTTTTCCAGACCAAACTGAATGCCACGGACCAGGCCATGGGCAAGGCCGAGCTCATCGAGGCGGTGAAAACCGCCGATGTCCTGGTGCCCACGGTGACCGACCGGATCGACAAGGCCATTCTCATGCAGGCCGGCGACCAATTGAAGCTGATTGCCAATTTCGGCACCGGGGTCGACAACATCGATGTGGAAACGGCGGTGGCGCGCGGCATCACGGTGACCAATACGCCGGGCGTTCTGACCGAGGACACCGCCGACATGACCATGGCGCTGATCCTGGCGGTGGCGCGGCGCCTGATCGAGGGCTCCAAGGTCATCGGCAGCGACAATACCTGGCAGGGCTGGTCGCCGACCTGGATGCTCGGCAGCCGCATTTCGGGAAAGCGCATCGGCATCATCGGCATGGGGCGGATCGGTACGGCCGTGGCGCGCCGGGCCAAGGCCTTCGGCATGCAAATCCACTATCACAACCGGAAACCGGTCCAAGCAAGGACCGAAGAGGAGCTGGAGGCAACCTACTGGGACAGCCTCGATCAAATGCTGGCGCGCATGGATGTCATCTCGGTCAACTGCCCGCACACCCCAGCGACCTATCATCTGCTCTCGGCCCGGCGGCTGAAACTGATGAAAAAAGACGCCATCATCGTCAACACGGCGCGCGGCGAGGTGATCGACGAGAATGCCCTGGCCCGCATGCTCGAGGCGGGCGAGCTTGGCGGGGCGGGTCTTGACGTGTTCGAGCATGAGCCCGCGGTCAATCCCCGGCTGCTGAAATCCAGCAAGGCCGTGCTGCTGCCGCACATGGGCTCCGCCACCCTGGAGGGGCGTATCGACATGGGTGAAAAAGTGATCATCAACATCAAGACCTGGGTGGATGGCCACAATCCTCCCGACCGGGTCTTGCCTTCGATGCTTTAGGCGGCAATCGGCCGGCCATGTTGCTGCACGGTAGACAGAGATGAAGTGCGGCGCTTCGCGGGCGCGCCTGCCATTCGCCAGTGGAGGCCCATTGAGATGATCAGGACCGTTCCAACCAAGCCGTTTGAGGGACAGAAACCCGGAACCTCGGGTTTGCGCAAGAAGGTGACGGTTTTCCAGCAGGCCCACTATGCGGAAAACTTCATTCAATCCATTTTCGATGGGCTCGAAGGGTTTCAGGGCAAGACCCTGGTGGTCGGCGGCGACGGGCGCTACTTCAACCGCGAGGTGATCCGGACGGCCATTCGCATGGCGGCAGCCAATGGCTTCGGCCGGGTACTGACGGCGAAGGGGGGGTTCCTGTCGACACCGGCCGCGTCGCATCTCATCCGCAAGGCGAAGGCCTTCGGCGGCATCATTCTTTCGGCCAGCCACAATCCCGGCGGGCCGGACGGCGACTTCGGCATCAAATACAATGCGGAGAACGGCGGCCCGGCCCCGGAGAAAATGACCGGCCAGTTTTTTGCCAATACCAAAACGATCGCCAGCTACCGGATTTCCGACGCCGCGGACTGCAACCTGGACCGGTTGGGAACATCCGACATCGAAGGCATGACGGTAGAGATCGTGGATCCCGTTTCCGACTACCAGAAACTCATGGAGACGCTGTTTGATTTCGATGCCATCAGGGGGCTTTTCAAATCCGGCTACCGCATCCGCTTTGATGCCATGCATGCCATTACGGGGCCCTATGCCCATGCGATACTGGAAGACGCCCTGGGCGCGCCAAGGGGCTCCGTCGTCAACGGGACACCGCTTCCGGATTTCGGCGGGCATCATCCGGACCCTAACCTGGTGCATGCGAAGGAGCTTTACGATCTGATGATGTCGAAGGACGGGCCGGATTTCGGGGCTGCTTCCGATGGCGACGGCGACCGCAATCTGATCATCGGAAGGAACCAGTTCGTGACCCCTTCCGATTCCCTGGCGCTGCTGGCGGCGAATGCCCATCTGGCGCCGGGCTATGCCCGGGGACTGGCAGGAGTTGCACGCTCCATGCCGACGAGCTGCGCGGTGGACCGCGTGGCTGGGAAACTTGGCATCAAATGTTTCGAAACGCCGACTGGGTGGAAGTTCTTCGGCAACCTGCTCGATGCCGGACTGATCACGATGTGCGGCGAGGAAAGTGCTGGAACCGGCTCGAACCATGTGCGCGAGAAGGATGGACTCTGGGCGGTCCTGCTGTGGCTCAACATCCTGGCAAGACGCCGGCAAAGTGTGGCGGACATGGTAAAGGAACACTGGGCGGCCCATGGACGCAACTACTATTCGCGCCACGATTACGAGGAAGTGGATGCCGAAGCGGCCACCCAACTGATGACATCGCTGCGTGACAGGCTGCCGAAACTGAAGGGCGAAAGGGCGGGGGCTCTGACTGTGGCAACCGCCGATGATTTTTCCTATCATGACATTGTCGACGGCTCGACCACAGGCAACCAGGGCATCCGGATCGTGTTCGAGGACGGGTCGCGGGTGATCTACCGGCTTTCCGGCACAGGCACGGCTGGCGCCACGTTCCGCGTCTATATCGAGAAGTTCGAGGCGCAAAACCTGGGCCTTGAAACACAGTTGGCGCTTTCCGAGCTGATCAGTTTTGCGCGGAATCTGGCAGGCATTGCCGGGCGCACGGGCCGCGCCGAACCGACCGTGATCACCTGATATGCCAAGTCGCATTCCACGTCGCAAGGCGTCCAAGCCGGTCATGGCCGTTACTCAACAAACGCGTAGAGGCAAGAATGGATAATTCCACCAAGGTCGAGATTATCGCGCAGGAGGTGATTTCAAGATTCTGGTCCACCCTGACCAAGGTGACCCTGAAATACACGCGCCGGGACGGGCGGACGGAAACGCTGGTGCGCGAGGTGAATGACCACGGCCACGCGGCGGCGGTGCTGGCTTACGATCCCCGGCGCAAGACCGTGCTGCTCGCCAGGCAGATGCGCGTCGCCGCGCTGGTTACGGGCTACACCGGCGCGATGATTGAAGCATGCGCCGGGATGCTCGACGGAGACGATGCAAGAACCTGCGCGTTAAGGGAGGCCGAAGAGGAGATCGGCGTCCGGCTGCGCGATTTGCGGGAAGTCGCCAATGCGTTCATGAGTCCCGGCGCGCTGACGGAACGTGTCAGTCTTTTCATCGGCACCTATTCGCCGGAAGACAGGAGCAGCGACGGCGGCGGCGTTGCCACGGAGGGAGAGGACATCGAAGCCATCGAACTCCCGCTCACGGAAGCATATGGGATGATCGCTTCCGGGGACATCGTGGATGCGAAAACCATCATCCTGCTGCAGCATGCGATGCTGAGCTAGGCCGCCTCCTCGCGCAAGGCACCGGGCCCCGGAATAGCGCCTTTGGGGCATTTTCCGGCGATAATCATGCCCAGCACCTCATCCTTGCTCACGTCGCCCACATTTGCGGTTCCGACTACCCGGCCGTTTTTCATGACCGAAATGCGGTCGGCAAGATCAAACACATCGTGCAAGTCGTGGCTGATGAGGAAAATGCCGATGCCTTCGGCCTTGAGCTGCTTGATGAGTTCGCCGACCTGGGCGGTTTCCTGGGGGCCCAGGGCGGCGGTCGGCTCATCCATGATGAGGATGCGGGCGTTGAAGTGAATGGCGCGGGCAATGGCCACCGATTGCCGCTGGCCGCCCGACAGCTTGCTCACCGGTTCCTTGAAGCGGCGGAAATTCGGATTGAGTCTGCCCATCACCCTGCGGGCCTCGGCCTCCATGGCCACATCGTCAAGCGTGCCGAAGGGTGTCTTGAGTTCGCGGCCAAGGTAAAGATTGGCGGCGGCATCCACATTGTCGGCCAGCGCCAGCGTCTGGTAGATGGTTTCAATGCCAAGACCCTTGGCGTCGCGCGGGTTGTTGATGCTGACTTCCGCGCCATTGATGAATATCTGCCCGGCATCGCGCTTATAGGCGCCGGACAGCACCTTGATGAGCGTGGACTTGCCCGCGCCATTGTGGCCCAGGAGGCCCATGACTTCGCCGGGATGGAGATCAATCGAGGCATGGTCAACAGCCTTGATGCCGCCGAAGGCAATCGAGATGTCGCGCATCTCGATCAATGGCGCCCCGCCCCCGGGCACATTCCCCTGCGGCTCCGGGCCCTTCACCACGACAGGCCTGACGCGGGGTTTCCGGGCTTTCGCCGAGCTTTTCCGGGGTGCTTTCCTTGCTGCAGCTCTTGCCATGCGGGACTCCCTTTACTTGACGCGGCGGGAATAGAGTTGGTCGAGATATACGGCGAGGACAAGGACCACGCCGACAACGATGTTCTGGAATGCCGCGGGCAGATTCAGCAATGACATGCCTGAAATAATCGATTGCATCAGCAATGCCCCCAGCATGGCGCCGTAAATCGTACCAACGCCGCCCGCCAGCGATGTGCCGCCGATTACAGTGGCCGCAATCACATATAGTTCATTCAGGCCTCCCAGCGCATTGGTGGCCGCATTGAGACGAGCCGACGAGATGATGGAGGATACGCCGACCAGCGCGCCCATCAAGGCAAAGACTTTCACCGTCATCCACTTGGTATTGATACCAGCAAGCTCAGCGGCTTCCGGGTTGCCGCCGATGGCATACACATAGCGCCCGAACATGGTGCGCGTGGCAAGGAACGTCATAATCACGCCAACCACCAGCGCAATCAAAACCGGGACAGAATAGCCCGTGTAGTAGATCAATCCCCCGGTGCATCGCACCACTTGCTCGCCCGCCAAGCAGATGGCGCTGCCATCCTTGTTTTCAATGCCGGGCGGAATGGGCACGCTGTTTGCCTTCGCGTAGTTCTCAATGAGCTTGAACGGCCAGGGATAGGAGTTCATCACAAGTGTTGTGCCGAGAACCGCGCCACTGGCGAGAGCGGCGAGAAAGGCTTCCGCCCAAAGCGGCCGCTGCGGGAAGTTGAACCGCATGCGCTGGCGGCGGCCATTGGCGATGGCGAAAATGATGGCACCACAAACCCCTGCCGCCAGCAGCCAGCTCCAGAATGGCCCAAGCCAGCTGATGGGAATGCCGCCGCCAAAGATTTCATAGGTCTTGTCCATGGGGGCAACGGTTTCTCCCTTGGCCAAATAGAAGGCGAGGCCGCTGTAGGCGAGAAGGCCGCCCAGCGTCACAATAAACGCGGGGATCTTGGCGTAGGCCGTAATGGCGCCGTTGAAGGCCCCAACCAGCGTGCCAAGCACGATGCAGGCCACAACGGCGATGATCCAGATGGCCGGATGGCCAACCCCAAGGACCGGAACAAGCTTGAATACCTGAAGCACCGCACCGGAAACGGCCACAAGGCTGAGCATGGAGCCGACAGACAAATCAAGCTGCCGCATGACGATCAGCAGCACCATGCCCGTTGACATGACGGCGATGGATGAGGTCTGCACGAGCAAGGTCCAGAGGTTGCGCGGCGTCAGGAACGAGCCGCCAAGCAAGCCGCCGAAATTGCCGCGCATGAGGCCGCTGGCAATGTCAAACGCGCACCAGATCAAGAGCAACGCCGCGACCATGCCCAGCATGCGCGCGTCGATTTCCGTGGCACGGAAAAACCGCGTCACCGGTCCCTCATCCTGGAAAGCGGGGCCTTGGCTTGAATTGGCTTCACTGGGCATCGGGGTCTCCGCAGAATCCGGCTTCTACTTAAAGAAAAACCGCACCGCTTTGGCAAGCGGCGCGGCCTATCATTCGTCAGATGCGGAAAATCAGCAACCCGTCGCGGCACCCGCGGCAACGCCCGCGCAGGCCTGTTCCTTGGTGATGTGGCCGGCATCAATGGCAACATTGATGTTGGCTTTGGTGATCGGCGTCGGGGCGAGGAGGATGGAGTTCATCTCAACGCCTTTCTTGCCGCCGCTGAACTTGGCAACACCGGGGATCGACGTGACGTCAGCGCCATCGGCCAGGGCATTTGCGGCTTCACCGGCAACCTTGCCGAGGTCTTTTGCGTTCTTCCATACCGATACTGTCTGGGTGCCGAGGGCAACGCGGTTGATGGCAGCCAAGTCACCGTCCTGGCCACCGACCGGAATGCCGGCCATGCCCTGGGCGGTCAAGGCCGCAACAACGCCTGAAGCCATGCCGTCATTTTCCGACGCCACAGCATCAACCTTGTTGCCGGTCGAGGTCAGGCATTGCTCCATGTTCTTCTGGGCATTGTCCGGCTTCCAGCCGTCGGTGAAGGTTTCGCAGACGTTCTTGATCTTGCCGGAGTCAAGGCCTTCCTTGAGCACTTCCATCATGCCCTGGAACAGGAAGGTGGCGTTCGGGTCGCCCTTGTCGCCCTTGATGAAGGCGTAGTTGCCTTCCGGCTTCACCTTCTGGATTTCCTGGGCGATGATGCGGCCTACACCGACGTTATCAAAAGTGATGTAGAGCGCCGATGGATCTTCGAACTGCACGTCATAGGCAATCGACTTGATGCCGGCATCGTTCAGCGCCTTGATCGACGGCAGGATGGCGTCCGAGTCAAACGCGACAACCAGCACAACGTCCGGCTTCTGGGCGATCAGGCCTTCGATGTCAGCCGCCTGCTTCTGGGCAGAGCCCTGGGCATCGGTTGACACATAAGTGTTGCCGGCAGCTTCGACGGCAGCCTTGATTGCGGCTTCGTCGGTTTTCCACCGCTCTTCCTGGAAGGTCTTCCAGGATACGGCGATGGTTTTGCCGGCCGCCATGGCCGACATGGATGACATGCCGAGCATCAGGGCACCGGCCATCAAGGTCAAGATATTGCGCTTCATTCCTAAAGTCCTCCTCATCACCAGGCAACCCGCGGGACGCTCCCATACTCCAGTTTTTCTGGAACTCGCAAATGCTGGCCGATGGACGATTATTGATTTATTTTAGCGTCCAAAAAAATGTTGCATCAAGTCGGGGAGTGAGTCAAGCTTAGAAAAATAGCGGCGGTAATCCGGCAATAAATGCCGACGGCGGTGCGAGTAACACGATGCTCAAGAAGGCAAACAGCGATCTTGTCCGGCGCCAGAATCGAGGCCTGGTCCTCGAGACCCTGCGCCAGCACGGCCCGCTCGCAAGAATTACCCTGGGCCGTCAGACGGGCCTTTCGCCGGCAACGATCACCTCGATCAGCGGGCAGCTCATTGACGAAGGCCTGATCTATTCCATTGTCGAAGACGGGGAGATTTCGACCAAGGCCAAACGCGGCCGCCCGCAGACCAGGCTGGCGCTCAATCCGCAAGCCACAAACATCCTGGCCATTTCCATCTCCATTGACGGTGTCGAGCTGGTCTTCGCAGACTTCAGCGGTGCCACCCGTGAACCGGTAAAGTTGCGGCTGGATAGCTACGAAAGCCCAAAGGAGGAATTTGGTCCGCGGGTTGTCATGGAGATCAAAACACATGCCAAGAAGCTGGGAATCCCATTGGCCTCGATAAAGCGCATCGGCGTTGCGGTGCAGGGAGTGGCGGACACGCTCAAGGGGGAAATCCCTTGGAGCCCGGCCTTCCGGGCCCGTGACATTCCGGTGGTGAAGCCGCTGGAGCGCATGCTCGGCATCCCGTGCAGCATCGGCAACAATGCCAACATGATCGCGGAAGCCCTGATCGCAACGGATCGCAAGAAGTATGGCGGGAACACGGCGGTGGTCTTTCTCGGCCATGGCGTTGGCCTGGGGCTGATTCTCAACGGCGCCGTCTATGAAGGCGCCAACGGCCGCGCTGCCGAATTCGGCCACATGAATCACCTGCCCGACGGGCCGCTTTGCCGTTGCGGCCGCCACGGCTGTCTGGAAGCCTTCAGTGCCGACTATGGCATCATGCGCCTGGCCAATGACCGGCGTGAAAGCGATTTCGATGTCCACGCCGCGGTGCTCGATGACGACATGCGGGAACTGGAACTGGCGGCAAGAAGCGGCGATTCGGTTGCATTGAATGCCTTCAACCGCGCCGGGGAAGTGCTGGGTTTCGGCATCGCCCGCCTGATTGCCCTGATCAATCCACAGCGCGTCGTCCTGGCGGGACCCGGAACACGCGCCTATGACCTCATGAAAGACAGCGTGGGCGAGGCCCTGCGACGCGGGCTGGTGCACGACCTGCGCAAGAACGTCGATTTTGAAGTTGTGCCGTTCGGCAGGGACATGATCGCAACGGGAACCCTGGTCGAAACCCTGCGGCACCTCGACCGCGAGGTTTTTGCCACCGGCCAGAAATCCGCAGCAAGCGACTTTGCCGAGAGGAAAATCGCATGAAGAAAGAGCGCGCGCCGGCAGGCAAAGCAAACCGCCGGGACACTGTGCAACGGCGGGCCTTGAACGTGCTCCGGCTTCTGCTTGTCATGCTGGTGATCGCCGCGGCGACACCGTCCGCTCAGGCAAGCGCGGCACGGCCCGAGGCGGCGCTGCGCGGCTGGTACCAGCTTGCCCTCGAACTGGTGCGGCATACGCCGACCTACTCACCACCCGTGGCCAGCCGCTCGTTTGCCTACCTCGGCGTCACAACATTTGAAGCAGTGGCTTCCGGCTCCGGCGAACTGCAATCGCTGGCGGGCCAGTTGAACGGATTGAAGCCAGTGCCGCAGCGCGAGGCCGGTAAAACCTACGATGACGCCGTGGTGGTTCATGCCGCAATGGCCTTTGCCGTGCAGAACTTCTTCAACAACACGGGCCCCACCGGACACCATGCCATGGCAGCGCTTGAGGTGAAACTGAAGGCTGACGTTTCGGCGGGCGTGCCCGCCGATGTCGTGGCCCGCAGCGAGGCCTATGGCCAGGCGGTAGCGGCCCATGTCCTGGCCTGGTCGCAGGATGATGGCGGCGCGGCGGTCGAGAACCTGGGCTTTCCGATGAACTATGAATTGAGCAAGGGCCCCGCCCATTGGGTGCCGACCAGCACGATTGCGCTTCAGCAGGCGCCGCTTCTGCCGGGATGGGGCAGGAACCGCAGCTTCGCCATGCCAAGCGGCGCTGCCTGCCCCCTGCCGCCGCCGCCCGAATACAGTGAGGACAAGACATCCGAGTTCTTCAAACAGGCGCTTGAAGTTTACGAGACAAAGCAAAACCTGACCCCGGAACAGCGCGCCATTGCCCGGTTCTGGTCCGACGACGCTATGCTCTCGACCACGCCGCCCGGACACTGGATCGCAATTGCCTTGCAGATTTTCGAGCGCGACACGGTGGGGTTGGAGAAGAGCGTTGACGTCCTGATGCGCCTCGGCGTGGTTGAGGCCGATGCCTTTATCGGCTGCTGGAATGGCAAGTATCAGTACGACCTGCTGCGGCCGGTGACCTATATCCGCCGCACCATGGATGCCAAATGGGAATCCATCCTGACCACGCCGCCGTTTCCCGAATATCCCAGCGGCCACAGCACCCTGTCGGCTGCCGCGGCCACCGTAATGACCGAGGCATTCGGCGAAAACTTCGCCTTCGAAGATGCAACGGGACAGAAAGACGGGTTGAAACCGCGCAGGTTTGCCAGTTTCTGGGCGGCAGCCGATGAAGCCGGCATTTCGAGATTGTATGGCGGTATCCATTTCCGCGCCGCCATCGAGCGCGGCCTTGAACAGGGACGCTGTATCGGCAAATTTGCGGCCGCCCTGCGGACCTGGAGATAGACCATGCGCCTGATGATTTCGCGTTTTGCCTTGGGCATTTTGTTGCTTGCCGGTCCAGCCGCGGCCGGAACCACGGGCGCCATGCCACGCTTCGTTGAGGAAACGGCCGGCTCCGGCATCAACAGCGCCTACACCGGCGAGTGGGAATACATGGTTGGCGGCGGGGTGGCCACCTTCGACTGCGACGATGACGGCTATGCCGACATGCTGCTGGCGGGCGGCACGTCACCGGCCAAGTTCTACCGCAACGCCAGCACCAGGGGCGGCGCGCTGCATTTCGAGGCGCAAAGCAGCGGCCTGGAATTGGACAAGGTGATTGGCACCTACCCTCTGGACATCGATAGCGACGGCATCACAGATATAGTCCTGTTGCGCGTGGGCGAGAACGTGGTGATGCGCGGGCTTGGCGGCTGCAAATTCGAACGGGCCAACGAAGCCTGGGGGTTCGACGGCGGCGATGCCTGGTCATCGGCCTTTGCCGCGACATGGGAGCGCGAATCCGCCTGGCCCACGCTGGCGGTTGGCAACTACATCGACCGCAAGGAAGAGATATCCCCGTGGGGCTCCTGCACCGACAACTGGTTGCATCGACCCATGACGGGCCAACAGAGATTTGCCCCACCCATCGCTCTCAAGCCCAGCTTCTGCACCCTGTCGATGCTTTTCACCGACTGGAACAGTTCGGGCACGCCATCGCTGCGGGTGTCCAATGACCGCGAATACTATGAAGGCGGCCAGGAGCAGATGTGGCATGTCGAGCCCGGCAAGCCGCCTGCCCTCTACACCGAAAAGGAAGGCTGGAGGCCCTTGCGTATCTGGGGCATGGGCATTGCCAGCTATGACCTCGACTTTGACGGTTACCCCGAATATTTCCTCACCAGCATGGCCGACAACAAATTGCAGACAATCGCCGCCCCGGCTGCGGGCGGCTTGCCGCAGTCCACCTTCAAGGATGTGGCCTATGCCAAGGGAGTCACGGCGCACCGCCCCTACATGGGCAAGGACCTGCGCCCCAGCACCGGCTGGCACGCCCAGTTTGAAGACGTGAACAATGACGGCCTGGCGGATTTGTTCGTGGCCAAGGGCAACGTGGACAAGATGCCGGATTTTGCCGCCAAAGACCCCAACAACCTGCTGATCCAAACCGGCGAAGGCAAGTTCACGGAGGAAGGCGAGACGGCAGGCGTTGCCAGCACCGCCACCGCACGCGGCGGCGCCCTGGCGGATTTCAACATGGATGGCTTGCTCGATCTCGTCGTGGTGAACCGCCGCGAAAATGCCCAGCTCTGGCGCAACACCACGGACCAGGCGGGCCATTGGATTGAAATAAAACTGCGGCAACCGGGCAGCAACCGCGATGCCATCGGCGCCTGGCTGGAGGTGAAGCTCGGGGCCAAGGTGCTGCGCCGTGAAATCACCTCGGGCGGCGGCCATGGCAGCGGCCAATCCGGCTGGTGGCACTTCGGGCTGGGCGGCATGGGACAAGCCGAGGTGCGCGCCGTCTGGCCAGACGGCACGGGCGATGACTGGCAGCGCGTGGACAGCAACAGCTTCTACATCATCGAGCGCGGCAAGGCGGCGCAGGCGTGGGCCGTGAAGTAAGTGAATTTCCGGTCACGGATTTCTGATGAAAGACGGATCGGATATATTTCATTTCGCCGCGGAACTCCCTAAGACATACCGGCAGCACAGGGAGACGAAATGAACCTATCCAGGCGTGAGTTGGCGAGAGCTGCCGGTGCAGCAGCGTTCCTGCCGCTCCTGTCGCATTGGGGTTTTGCCGGTGACTGGGCCGCAACCGAGGCAGAAGCAAGAGGCCAGACAGTTTATTTCAATGCCTGGGCGGGATCCGAGACAATCAACCGCTATATCGCGTGGGCCGCCGTTCAGCTCAAAAGCCGCTTCGCGGTGATGCTTGAACATGTGAAGATCAGCGATGCCGCCGAAGTGGTCCGGAGGGTGCGCGACGAAGTCAGAGCAGGCAAGAGCGACGGCTCGGTTGACCTGGTCTGGATCAACGGCGAAAATTTCCGGGCCATGAAGGCGGAGAAGCTCCTGTTTGGCCCCTTTGCCGGCGGGCTGCCAAATTTCAAGTACGTTGACACCGCGGGCAAGCCCACCACGCTCAACGATTTTGCCGAGCCAACCGAGGGACTGGAAAGTCCCTGGGGCATGGCGCAGCTCACCTTCTTCGGCGATGGAGCCAAGATCCCCACACCGCCAGGAAGCATGACAGAACTTGTGGCATTTGCGAAAGCCAATCCTGGCCGTGTATCCTATCCGGCACCACCGGATTTCCACGGAACGACTTTTGTGAAACAGGCCCTCATCGAGTCACTCGGCGATCGCAGCATGCTGGCCCTGCCGGTTGAGAAGGCAGATTTTGCCCGGGCCACAGCGCCCCTGTTTGCGCTGCTTGACAGGCTGCATCCGCACTTATGGCGCGAGGGCAGGCAGTTCCCGCAAAGCCAGGCGCAAGTCAAACAGATGCTGGCGGACGGCGAGTTGCTGATGGGGCTCACCTTCAATCCAAATGAGCCCGCAAATCTCGTGGCTTCGGGGGAACTGCCGGAGAGCACGATAGCCTGGCAGCACCGCGAGGGGACCATTGGAAACAGCCATTTTGTTGCCATTCCGATCAATTCAAAGGCCACGGCGGCGGCCCAGGTCGTGGCAAACTTCCTGCTCTCACCCGAAGCACAGGGGCGCAAGGCCGACCTGAAAATCTGGGGCGATCCGACGGTGCTGGCGCCTGGCAAGCTCCCGCCCGAAGCGGCAAAATTCTTTGCCTCAGGCAGCATCCCCGGAGGCGTGGCGGCCCCGGCACCGGCCCTGCCGGAACCCCATGGCAGCTGGGTTCCGCGCCTCGAAAAAACCTGGCTCGAATCCTACGGCACATGAGAAAATGGCTCGACAGTTTCGCCGGCTTTCTGCCACTTGGCCTGCTGTGGCTGGCGCCGCTTGCCGCCGGCCTGCTGGCAGTCCTTTATGGGGCGCGCGATGGCGCGGCCTGGGCCGCGCTTTTTGACCACCCGCAACTCTGGCCGGCGCTGGCACTCTCGCTGGCAACCGGCACCTTGAGCCTCGCTCTTTCAGTGCTCCTCGCCTTCTGGATTGTTGCCGGGCTTTATGGCGGCAAATTGTGGTCCGGCAGCTCTGGATTGATGGGCGGCTTCCTGTCGCTGCCCCATCTGGCCTTTGCCATCGGGTTTGGCTTCCTGATCGCGCCGAGCGGAGCGATTGCACGCCTCCTTGCCCTGTCGGCAGGCTGGGAAGCGCCGCCGCAATGGGTTACCACGCAGGATCCTCTTGGTTTTTCACTGGTTGCGGTTCTGGTCCTGAAGGAAGTGCCATTCCTCATCTGGCTTGTCAGCACGCTGCTGGCGCGGCCGGACATTTCACAGGCGCTGAAGGGGCAATTCCGCGTCGCGCAAAGCCTGGGCCACGGCAGCGCATCAGTGTGGCTGCGGGTGTTCATTCCGCAAATCCTGCCGCGGATGAAATGGCCGCTGCTCATCGTCTGGTTCTATGGCGCTTCGGTGGTCGATGTGGCGCTGGTCATCGGCCCCACGCAGCCGCCGCCGCTTTCGGTCATCATCTGGTCCGACCTCAACAATGCCGAGCCGCTCAGCAATGCCCGCGGAACGGCCGGTGCCCTGTTCCTGACGGGGGCGCTTGCCTGCCTCGTCTTTGCCTTCATGGCACTGAAGAAGATGCTTCTTCCATCGGTGTGGAAATTTTTCACCCGTGGCCCTTCAACCAGACGCGTTCCAAAAATGACGTCGATCGCGCTCCTCCTTGTTTTCTCTGCGCTTTACGCATCGGTCCTCGTGGTCCTGTGCGTCATGTCCTTCGGCTCATCCTGGCCTTTCCCAAATCTCCTTCCCGCACAATTGAGCTGGACTGCCTGGCAACTGTTCGTGATGGCGCCGATGCCGCTTCTCAACAGCCTGTCACTGGCCTGCGCGGCAACGCTTGCCGCCCTGGCGCTTGCCATGCTCTGGCTGGAGACAGTGCCTGAGACGGCGGATACGGCATTGCTGGCATTGGCCATCCTGGCGTTGGCGCTGCCAGCGCTTCTGATTGCCGACGGACAGTATCTGGCGTTCCTCCATCTTGGCTTGAACGGCACCTGGCTTGGGGTTTTCCTGGCCCACCTGACACCCGTGTTCGCCTATGTGTTCATCGTTCTGAAAGGACCCTACCGGGCCTTTGACCCGCGCTACCGCTCGGTCTCGCTGGGGCTTAATGCCGAGCGGCACCGGTTCTGGCTGAGCATCAAGCTTGCCCTCTTGAAACCGGCCCTGGCGGCAGCCGCCGCGGTCGGACTTGGCGTGAGCATTGCCCAGTACATTCCATCGCAACTGATTGCCGCCGGACGCCTGTCAACCCTCCCCATCGAGGCGGTGACCCTTGCAAGCGGCGGCAACCGGCCCTTGATGGCGGTTTTTGCCCTGGTGCTCGCGGTGGTTCCGGGGCTCGCGTTTTATGCCGCCGCCCGGTCAGGACGAAACAACCCATGACCCTGCTCCTCGAAAAAATCAGCCTCACGGTTGGCGATGTGCCGCTGGTCAAAAGTTTCACGCTTTCAATTGAAGCCGGCGAGATCGTCACCTTGATGGGCCCGAGCGGTTGCGGAAAATCCTCGCTGCTGGCCTATCTCGCGGGCGATCTCACCTCCCCCATGAAGGGCAGCGGGCGGGTGCTGCTGGACGGGGTTGATCTCATTCAGATGCCTCCCGAGCGGCGCCGGGCCGGCCGTTTGTTTCAGGACGACCTGCTGTTCCCGCATCTCACCGTTGCTGAAAATCTCCTGTTCGGCATCCCCAGAGGCGATCGGGCAGAGCGGCAGAACCTGGTGAATGAAGCCCTTTCCCAGGCGCAGCTCGACGGGCTGGAGAACCGTGCGCCCGACACGCTGTCGGGCGGGCAGAAAGCACGGGTGGCGCTTTTCCGCGCCCTCATGGCAAAGCCCCAGGCCATGCTCCTGGATGAGCCTTTTTCCAAACTCGACGCGGAACTCCGGCAATCGATCCGGAATTATGTCTTTGCCCATTTGCGCGAACGCAACATCCCCACCCTGCTGGTTACCCATGACCGGGAGGATGCGCCCCCCGGCGGACGGGTTTTCCGTTTCAGCAACAAGGGGGAACTCCTGCGTGCTTGACCGCCATGCCCTGAGATTGCTGAAGCCGGCCATCGACCGGGCCGCGGGGGAGATCAAAAGCCGGGGCTACACCGCCAACCAGGTCACCTTCACCGGCTTCGGCCTGGGCCTGGGCGCGGCGCTGTGCATTGCCTTTGGATTTTTCCATCTTGCCATCTTGCCGTTGCTCGCGAGCCGGGCCCTGGATGGCCTTGACGGGGCGGTGGCACGCGCCGGTGTCGCAACCGACCGGGGGGCTTTCCTCGATATCGGGCTGGATTTTCTGTTCTATGGAACGGTTCCCCTGGCCTTTGCGGCGGCGGATCCGGACGCCAACGCGCTGGCGGCGGCGGCACTTCTGGCCGCCTTCGTGGGCACGGGAGCGAGCTTTCTGGCCTATGCCATCATCGCCGAGAAGCGCGGGATGAAGAGCACGGAGTATCCTTCCAAGGCGTTCTACTATCTTGGCGGCCTGACCGAGGGAACCGAGACGATTGCCTGCTTCATCGCCATGTGCTTGTGGCCCCAGCACTTCGCCGCCATTGCCTATTTTTACGCCATGCTTTGCCTGATCACCACCGTCACGCGCCTGCTGGCGGGCTGGCAGGCTTTTGCCGGGCCAAATGATTAACGGAAATTAAGAAAAAACTTCGCCCCGGAATGAAATTTTTTCTTGCTTGCGCGGCGCGAATCCACCATATCGCGCTTGCCCAGAGTCGCACGTGCCTCAAGGATATCCCCAAAGCAACGACGGTGCGGGCTTTTTGGTCTCGGTCGGCCCTCCAAAGGCTGATGTTACTGAGAGGCACCACTATCATTGCCCGCAGTGCGATTGGGTCACCCAATCAAGCCAAGGCGAAAAGTCAGTAGGCGGTTTGTCAATTCCACGTCTCCATCGCGTGGGTTCGCAAGGCGCCCTGATATCTCAACTCTTATTTGGGAGATACGCACATGGCCGCAACCGCCCGCATCCTGGACTTCCTCCGCGACCGACAACCGGAAGGCCCTTGCCTCGTCGTCGATCTCGACGTCATTGCCGAGAACTACAAATCATTCGCGCGCGCCATGCCGGACACGCGTATTTTTTATGCGGTGAAGGCAAACCCCGCGCCTGAAGTTCTGAAGCTCCTGGCCGACCTCGGCTCGTGTTTCGATACGGCCTCGGTTGCCGAAATCGACATGGCGCTCGTTGCGGGGGCCACGCCGGAGCGCATCTCCTTTGGCAATACCATCAAGAAGGAGCGCGACATTGCCCGGGCCCACAGCCGCGGCGTTTCCATGTTTGCGGTGGACTGCGTTGAAGAGGTTGAAAAGGTCGCCCGCGCGGCGCCAGGGGCGCGCGTGTTCTGCCGCATCCTCACCGATGGCGCGGGGGCCGAATGGCCCTTGAGCCGCAAATTCGGCTGTGATCCCGAGATGGCAACCGATGTCTTGCTGCACGCCCATGGGCTGGGACTCAAAGCCTATGGCATTTCCTTCCATGTCGGCTCGCAGCAGACCCGCCTTGGCGCCTGGGATTCGGCACTGGCCGAGGCCAAGAGCATTTT
>CAZRZB010000056.1:0-18024 GCA_964604435.1 uncultured Aestuariivirga sp.
AGTTCAAGACCGAGGAAGAAGCCATCGCCATGGCCAACAACACCGAGTTCGGCCTGGCCTGCTACTTCTATACCCGCGACATCGGCCGCGTCTGGCGCGTCGCCGAGGCGCTCGACTACGGCATGGTCGGCATCAACGAGGGCATCATCTCGACAGCGGAAGCGCCTTTCGGCGGCGTGAAGCAGTCGGGCATCGGCCGCGAAGGCTCGCACCATGGCGTGGAAGAATATCTTGAAATGAAATACCTGCTCATGGGAGGCCTGAACAAGTGACCGCCGATCAAATGAAGAAAGCGGCCGCCCTCGAGGCCCTCAAGTTCGTCAAGCCCGGCATGAATGTCGGCCTCGGCACGGGCTCCACGGCCAATCACTTCATTGAGGCATTGGGCGCCAGGGTGAAAGAAGGTCTCGACATACGCGGTGTGCCGACCTCCCGGGCCTCCAAGGAACTGGCCGAGAAGTGCGGCATTCCTCTCACCACCCTGGAAGAGCACCCCTTCCTCGACCTGACTGTCGATGGCACCGATGAATTTGATTCCGACTTCCGCCTCATCAAGGGCGGCGGCGGAGCCCTCCTGCGCGAAAAGGTCGTCGCCTCCTCGTCGCGCCACATGGTGGTGATTGCCGATGAATCAAAAAAGGTGGCCAAGCTCGGCAGGTTCCCCCTGCCGGTCGAAGTCATGCGCTTTGGCGCCAAGGCCACGGCCTGGAAGATGGAACGGGCCTTCAACATCCTCAAGCTCAATGCCAAGATGGTGCTGCGCGTGAAGGACGGGAATCCCTTCGTCACCGACGGCGGCAACTTCATCATTGATTGCTCCATTGGCGAAATTCCCGAGCCGGAACGGATGGATAGTCTGCTCAATGTCATCCCGGGTGTTGTCGAGACCGGGCTTTTCGTTGGCATCTGCGGCATCGTGCTCATGGGCACGCCCAAGGGCGTGAAAGAGTTCAAGCGCGGATGAGCGCTGCCTTCGACTACGATCTCTTCGTCATCGGTGCGGGCTCCGGCGGCGTGCGGGCCGCCCGCATTGCTGCAAGGCATGGCGCGAAAGTCGCCGTGGCGGAGGAATACCGGGTCGGCGGCACCTGCGTGATCCGCGGCTGCGTTCCGAAGAAGCTCCTGGTCTATGCCGCGCAGTTCGCCGAGGAGTTCGAGGATGCGGTGGGCTTCGGCTGGACCAGCGAAAAAGTCTCTTTCGACTGGGCCACCCTGATCGAAAACAAGGACCGGGAAATTGAGCGGCTGAGCAAGCTCTATATCCGCAGCCTTGAAGGGGCAGGGGCCGAGCTGCTGCGCGAGCGCGCCGAGCTGGTTGACCGTCACACGGTCCGACTCGCCTCGGGCAGGAAGATCACCGCGAAACATATCCTCATTGCCACCGGCGCCACGCCTTTCGTGCCCCGTCACCTGCCGGGCCATGAACTGGCGATAACCTCCAACGAAATCTTCCAGCTGGAAAAACTGCCCCGCCGCATCTGCATCGTGGGCGGCGGCTATATCGCGGTCGAGTTTGCCGGCATCCTGCAGGGGCTTGGGGCCGAGACCATCCTGATCCACCGCGGCGACCAGATCCTGCGCGGCTTCGATGACGATGTGCGGGCCCACCTCAGCGCCGAGATGCAGAAGAAGGGCGTCGAGATCCGCACCCGCGCCAATGTTTCCAAAATCGAAACGAGCGGCGATGGCGTGCGCATCACCCTGGAGGACGGCGCGGCCTTCGGCGCCGGCCACATCATGTTTGCCACCGGCCGCATCCCGAATGTCGTGGGCCTTGGTCTGGACAGGGCCGGCGTCGGCCTCACCCCCCATTACGCCGTGAGGGTGGACGAATACTCGCGCACCACGGTGGAGAATATCTATGCCGTGGGCGACGTGACCAACCGGCTGAACCTGACGCCTGCCGCCATCCGCGAGGCCCAGGCCTTCGCCGACACCGTCTTCGGCGGCATGGACGTGAAGGTGGACCATACGCTGGTTCCGACGGCGGTGTTCTCCCAGCCGGAAGTCGGCGCCGTTGGCCTGACCGAGGCCCAGGCCCGCAAGGCCCATGCCAGGGTGGATATCTACAAAACGACGTTCCGCCCGATGAAGCACACCCTGTCGGGCCGCGACGAGCGCATGCTGATGAAACTCGTGGTGGATGGCGAAAGCGACCGGGTGCTGGGCTGCCACATCTGCGGCCCCGGTGCGGGCGAGATGGCCCAGCTGCTGGCCATTTCCATTCGCCTGGGGGCGAAGAAGTCCGACTTCGACGCCACCCTGGCGGTGCATCCCACTGCTTCCGAGGAACTGGTGACCCTGCGCAAGAAGTGGGTTGCGAACAGCTAATCCAAAATCTCGAAGGTCGCCTCCACCGTCTTTCCGTCATTGATCGGCAGGATGTCCTGCGGGCAGCAGGACATGGCCACGATGCAGTCCAATTCGGCGCGGAACACCACATAGTCGTTTGGCTTGGCCAGCGAGACGCCCCATTCCAGCGCCCCGTCCTGGCGCCAGGGAATGTTCATGAAGGTGTTGAGAGAGGCCGGCGTATAGGGCAGGTAGATGCCCAGTTCGGCCAGCCCCGCATGCATGTTGTCCTTGCAGTTGTCGTGGTAGCTGGTGCAGCCGAGGAGCCCGTAACGCTCATTGTCGCAAGGGGCGATCAGGGTGTCGTGGCGGCCGGGCGAGGTATCGGCCTCCAGGGTGAGGATCGGGCGCCGGCGGTTGGTGATCATCTTGTCGCCGACGATGGGGTAAAGCCGCTGCCAGAAGGCCCGGCATTGCTCCATGCCCATGTATTCCAGGGTAGAGCCCGCCACGAAGGCCCAGGTATCGACAATCTGCTTGCCATGGGGATTCATGATCTTGATCGCCTGGCCCTTATTCAGCCGTGCCGCCTTGCCCCGGCGCGCCGGTATCGTGTAAACGGTGCCCAATTCCTTAACTCCTTGTTTTTGAAAGCCTGTTGATATTATGACCGATACGCCCGCAGGAATCGACTATCGCGAGACCGTTTTCCTGCCAAAAACCGACTTCGCCATGAAAGCGGGCCTGCCCGAGCGCGAGCCCACGCTACTCAAGCGCTGGGAGGACATGGGACTCTACGGCAAGTTGCGCGAGCAGAGCCGGGGCCGCCCCAAATACGTGCTCCACGATGGCCCCCCCTACGCCAACGGCAATTTGCACATCGGCCATGCCCTGAACAAGATCCTGAAGGACATGGTGACCCGCTCGCGCCAGATGGCGGGCTTTGATTCCAACTATGTGCCGGGCTGGGACTGCCACGGCCTGCCCATCGAATGGAAGATCGAAGAGGAATACCGCGCCGCAGGCAAAAACAAGGACGCCATCCCGATCAACGAATTCCGCGCCGAATGCCGGAACTTCGCGGCGAAATGGGTGGGCATCCAGCGCGATGAGTTCCAGCGCCTTGGTGTGACCGGCGACTGGCAGAACCCCTACCTCACCATGGCCTTCGAAGCCGAAGCCATCATCGCCAAGGAACTCCTGAAATTCGCCGACAGCGGCCAGCTCTACCGCGGCTCGAAGCCCGTGATGTGGTCGGTGGTTGAAAAGACCGCGCTTGCGGAGGCCGAAGTTGAATACGCCGATATCGAAGTTGATACGATCTATGTGAAGTTTCCGCTAGCTGGGCGAAACAAAGATGGAAAATTCTTGCCTGTTGGAGATCGTCTCAAGAACACAAGTGTTCTGATCTGGACGACAACACCTTGGACCATACCTGGCAACAGGGCCATCTCATTCTCTTCAAAAATAGATTATGTGCAAATCGAAGTTGAGAGTGCACCAGACGACAATTGGGCAAAGGTCGGCGACAGATTCTTAGTTGCTGCAAAATTAGTAGCTGATGTTGCCAGTGCAGCAAGGATTGAGAAGTGGAAAAATGTTGGTGGCGATCTAATTGTCGGGCTTGAAGGATTGGTTTGTGATCATCCACTGAAAGCCAAAGGCTACGATTTTCCGGTTCCTCTCCTCGACGGTGATCACGTTACCGACGATGCCGGTACCGGCTTTGTCCATACCGCTCCCGGCCATGGTGCGGATGACTACAATATCTGGATGGAAAAAGTTGGCGGACCTATTCCGTCCACCGTCAATGCCGATGGCTATTACACTAAGGACGCGCCGGGTTTTGAAGGCGGCCGCGTCATTGACCAATACGGCAAGTGGGGTGACGCAAACCGGCGTGTGATGGATGCTTTGAAAGAGGCGGGCATGCTGCTCTCGGCCAAGCGCAAGACCATCTCCTATCCCCATTCCTGGCGTTCCAAGAAGCCGATCATTTTCCGCAACACGCCGCAATGGTTCATCTCCATGTCGAGCCACGGCCTGCGCGACAAGGCGCTGAAAGCGATCGAGGACACCAGGTTCTTTCCCGCCGCTGGCCAGAATCGCCTGCGCGGCATGATCGCCGACCGGCCCGACTGGGTGATCTCCCGCCAGCGCGCCTGGGGCGTTCCCATTGCCGTCTTCGTCAACAAGGAAACCGGAAAAATCCTCAATGATTCCAAGGTGAACCAGCGGATCGCGGATTCATTCTCTCAAGAGGGCGCCGATGCCTGGTTTGCCGATGGCGCGGCCCAACGCTTCCTCGGGGCTGACTACAATTCCCAGGAATGGGAACAGGTGCGCGACATTCTCGACGTGTGGTTCGATTCAGGCTGTACCCATGCCTTCTGCCTGGAGCAGCGCCCTGACCTGAAATGGCCCGCCGACATCTATCTCGAAGGCTCCGACCAGCACCGCGGCTGGTTCCATTCCTCGCTGCTCGAATCCTGCGGCACCCGGGGCCGCGCCCCCTATGATGCGGTTTTGACTCATGGATTTGTCGTGGGCGAGGACGGCCGCAAGATGTCGAAGTCGCTCGGCAACATCGTCACCCCGCAGGATGTGATCAAGCAGTCCGGCGCCGACATCTTGCGCCTCTGGGTGGCCTCCGCCGACTATGCCGAAGACCTCCGCCTCGGCAAGGAAATCCTCAAGACCAATGTGGAAGCCTACCGCAAGCTGCGCAACACCATGCGCTATATCCTGGGGGCACTTGATGGCCTGCAGGATTGGGAGCAGGTCCATCATAAGGATATGCCGGAGCTCGAACGCTACATCCTGCACCAGCTGCACGAAATCGATGGCCAGGTGCAGGCGGCCTACGAGGTCTTTGACTACAAACGCATCTTCGCGCTGCTCAGCAACTTCATGACCCAGGACCTCAGTGCCTTCTATTTCGATATCCGCAAGGACGCGCTCTATTGCGATCCCTGGTCGAGCCTGAAGCGCCGGTCCTGCCGCAGCGTGCTGGACCAGTTGTTCCATTGCCTCGCCACCTGGTGGGCCCCGATCCTTGCCTTCACCATGGAGGAGGTCTGGCTCTCGCGTTTTGCCGGCGAGGGCAGCTCCGTGCATCTCATGCAATTCGCCAAGACGCCCGCCGAATGGCACCAGCCGGAGATTGCAAAGAAATGGGAGATGATCCGCGATGTCCGCCGCGTTGTGACCGGGGCGCTGGAACTGGAGCGCGCGCAGAAACACATCGGCTCATCGCTTGAGGCAGCCCCCACCGTCCATGTGGAAATGGACGCTGCCGACATCGCAACGCTGCGCGCCTGCGATTTTGCCGAAGTCTGCATCACCTCGGACATTGCGATTGTGGAAGGGGCAGGGCCAGCCCACGCCTTCCGCCTCGACGATCTCAAGAATGTCGCCGTTGTGCCCGCCAAGGCCGAGGGCCTGAAGTGCGCGCGGTCCTGGAAGATCTCGAAGGATATCGGCAAGGACAAGGATTTCCCCGACATCACGCCGCGCGACGCCGAGGCGGTGCGCGAATGGCAGACCCGGTTTGGGAAGAAGCCCGCATGAGGCTGCGCCTCTGGGGGCCCCTGGCGCCATTGGGTTTTGCCCTGGCACTGTTGGTGTTCGGCGTTGATCAGGCCCACAAGTGGTGGATGCTCAGCATCTATGATATCGGGGCGCGCCAGCCGGTGAGTTTCACGCCCCTGCTTGATCTCGTCCTGGTGTGGAACCGGGGCGTGTCCTACGGCCTCTTCAACAGCAATCCGCAAAGCTTCCTGATCGCCATCACCCTGGTGGTTTGCGCCGTCCTGTGGCTCTGGCTGTGCCGTTCCGTCCGGCCCCTGACCGCGGCAGCCCTTGGCCTGGTGATCGGCGGGGCCCTGGCCAACGCCCTGGACCGCGTCCTCCATGGCGCCGTGGCCGACTTCTTCCTGCTCCATTGGGGCGCCTGGAGCTGGTACGTCTTTAACCTTGCCGACATGGCCATTGTTGCAGGGGTAGCCCTCTTGCTTTATGAATCTTTTCACGACCGGGGTGGGCCCCCAGGTCTTGGAAATGCCTGATTCCGGTCGCAAGACGCGCCCGTATTGACGGCAGGTGGGAGTAATGGACATGAATACGGTCTGGAAATTGTCCGGCGTGCTGGCCATGAGTGTCGTTCTGGCCGGCTGTGGCGCCAGCAGGCTGCTCAGCGGCATGGGCCTTGGCGATTCCGCCGCACCGCAAACTCCAGTGGTCCAGACCGGCAACAATCTGGCCCTGCCGCCGGACCTGCAATTGCGTCCGCCCGGCACCGTGACCGAACAGTACCAGCCCAACACTGTCCCTGAAGCACCGGCCCAGACAGCCAGCGTTGAAGAAGGGCTCTATTCCGACACGCCAGCCGCTCCGCTCGCCGCAGCCCCGGTGAAGAAGGACATCTACGCCGAATACGGCATCGCGAAGCTCAAGCCCGATGGCACCGCGAAAACCGATTACGAACTCAAGACCGAATTGAAACTGGCCATTCTGAAGCGCAAGCGCCAACAGAACCCGAACTACGGTACGGTCCGCAACATCGGCAACATCTTCAGCGACGGTTAACTGAAGCCGCCCCATGCTCATCGTGCCCGCGCTCGGCGCGGGCACCTTTTTTGGAAATGCGGCGATGGCCGTGTCAAGCACGGCCATGATGAGGAGGGGAGTTACAAAGGTTACAAAAATCTCATTGGACGGAGCAGGCAATCTCCGCCATCTTCCGGCCCGAAACAACGACCGGGGAAAACTGATTCATGCGCTTCGCCAAGTTAGTGGCCCTGCACCTCGCTGTGATTGTCCTGTTGGTGCTTCCGGCCCATGCGCTGGAAGTTGAGGTCGCCGCCTTCAAGCTAGCCAATGGCATGGAAGTGGTGGTCATCCCCGACCATCGCGCGCCCGTCGTCACCCACATGGTGTGGTACCGCGTCGGTTCCGCCGACGAGGTTTCCGGCAAGTCGGGCCTCGCCCATTTTCTCGAACACCTCATGTTCAAGGGAACGGACAAACATCCCCCCGGCGAGTTTGACCGCCTGATCGATATCAATGGCGGCGAGGGCAATGCCTTCACCACGCGTGACTACACCGCCTATTACCAGCGCATCGCCAGCGACCGGCTCGAACTGATGATGGAACTGGAAGCCGACCGCATGCAGAACCTGGTTCTCACCGATGCCAATGTGCTGCCCGAGCTTGATGTGGTGCGCGAGGAACGGCGCGAGCGCACCGACAATGACCCTTCCGCCCTGCTCGGCGAACAGATCGATGCGGCGATGTATACCGCCCACCCCTATGGCAAGCCGGTCATCGGCTGGATGTCGGAGGTGGCAAAGCTTACGCGCGATGATGCGGTTGCCTTTTACAAGGCCCACTACACCCCGGCCAATGCCGTCCTCGTCGTGGCAGGCGATGTCGAGCCCGGACAGGTCAAGGCGATGGCCGAGAAATACTATGGCGTCCTGGAAAACACTTTCACACCCACGGCGCGGCAACGTACCGCCGAGCCTGAACCCATTGCCGCAAGGCGCGTGACCATGCTGGACCAGCGGGCCGCTTCGCCCACCATCCAGCGCAGCTACCTGGCGCCATCCTATGCCACCGCAAACGGCCGCGCGGCCCTGGCGCTGGACCTGCTTTCCGACATCCTGGGTGGCGGCACGCAGAGCAGGCTCTACAAGGGTCTGGTGGTTGAACAGAAAATCTCCTCTTATGCAGGCGCCTGGTATACGGGCGACCAGTTGGACAGCGGCACCTTCGGCGTTTATGGCGCGCCAAATCCTGGTGTTGACGTGGGCCAGGTGGAAGCGGCCATCGATGCCGTTCTCGCCGGCATCGTAAAAAATGGCGTGACCCAGCAAGAACTGGACCGGGTGCGCAATCAGGCCATTGCCGAGCGCGTCTACACCCTGGACGATCAGGCAACCCTTGCACGGATGGCAGGCGTTGCCCTGATGACCGGGCTTTCGGCGCGCAGCATCTTTGATCGCGATATCGACATTGAAAAGGTGACTGTCGCCGATATCAAGCAGGCCGCCGAAAAATTCCTTGTGCTGAAGCGTTCCGTCACCGGAATTCTGCTGCCTGAAACTCAAACCCTAAATTGATGCCGGGATCACCAATGCGCGCTGCACTTCTCAGAATCATTTTGTCCGGGTTTCTCCTGGCCGTTTCCGTGGGCTTCGCCCAGGCCATTGAAATCAAGGAAGTCACCAGCCCCGGCGGCATCAAGGCCTGGCTGGTGGAGAGCAAGACCATTCCCCTCATTGCCATGGAGTTCTCCTTTGAAGGCGGCTCCGCCGCCGACCCCGCGGGAAAGGAAGGCACGGCCAATTTCATTACCGGCATGCTGGATGAAGGGGCGGGCGATCTTTCCGGCGAAGCCTTCCAGGCCAGGCGCGACGAGCTTGCCGTCAAGATTGGATTCAATTCCGGGGTCGAGCAGTTCGAAGGTTCCCTGCAGACTCTTTCGAAGAACCGGAGCGAGGCCTTTGCCCTGCTCAGGATGGCGCTGGCCTCGCCGCATTTCGAGAAGGCGGCCATGGAGCGGGTGCGCCAGCAATTCCTCCTCGCGGCAAAGGATGACGGGCAGGACCCGGAGAAGATTGCTTCACGGGCCTGGATGAAGTTGGCGCTTGGCGGCCATCCCTATGCCCGCCCCACCAGCGGCACGCCGGAATCCATCGCCGCCATCACCCCCGATGACTTGCGCGCCATGCACAAGCTGCTGTTCAGCCGCAAGGGCCTGAAGGTGGCCGTTGTCGGCGACATCGACGCGTCAGCGTTGGCAACCGCGCTGGATGAGATTTTTGGCGGGCTTCCCGATACGGAGCCGCCATCGGCTGTTTCATCGGCCCATGCCGCCAAGGGACCGGTGGTGAGCGTGATTGACCGCGACATTCCGCAAAGCATCATTGTCTTCGGTCACGATGGCATTCTGCGCAATGATCCGGATTTCATCCCGGCCTTTGTCATGAGCCAGGTCCTCGGCGGCAGCGGCTCAACCTCGCGCCTGACCGCGGAACTGCGCGAGAAGCGTGGCCTCACCTACGGTGTAGGTTTCGGCCTCTCGCCCATGGACCATGCCGGATTCTATGTCGGCTCGCTGGGCACGCGCAACGAAAAGGCGGGTGAGGCGCTGGCAATCGTCAGGGATACACTGAAGAAGATGGCCGACGGAGGGCCAACCCAGGCTGAACTGGATGACGTGAAGACTTTCCTCACCGGCTCCTATGCCTTGCGCTTTGACTCCAATGGCAAGATCGCGGGCCAGCTCCTTGGCATCCAACAGCAGAATCTCGGCATTGATTACGTGAACAAGCGCAACGGCCTGATCGGGGCGGTGACCCTTGACCAGGCCAAGGCCCAGGCCAGGCGCCTGATTGACAGCGATCATTTGCTGGTGACGGTCGTGGGCAGGCCCGAAGGCCTGAAATCCACCGGCTCGGGCGGGTAAGCGCCGGGGAGCACTCCCCCGTGCAATTTCATTCGAACTGTGCAAGTGTTATAAAGCGTTGTCGTGGAGGGACATTGTATGAGCGAATTGCTTTGCCTTGAACTGAGTGTGCTTTTGTGGCTGGTGCACGTGCTTTGCCGGATACTCACGGCGAGAGCCGAATTCGGCGATGCCTATCTGTTCGGTTCGCGTGATGAGGAGAGAACCCCCAAGGGCATGGCGTGTGGCCGGGCCGAACGGGCGCTCGCCAATTATGTTGAGAACCTCGTGCCCTTTGTCGCCCTTGATCTGGCCCTCATTGCCACGGGGAACACTGGCGGCCTGGGTGCGACGCTCTGGATCATCGGGCGCATAGCCTACCTCCTGATCTATCTTGCGGGCATTGCCTATCTGAGAACGGCGGCTTGGGCCGTTTCGCTTGCGGGCCTGGCGATGATGCTGGCGCGGCTGGCCGGATACTGAGAGAAACCTGTTGATCACCGGAAGGGCGCCCTCATTCAGGGTGATCCGCGAAGTGTCAATCCCGGGCTGATCTGCTAGATTGCCGCCCATGCGAATCCACCGGCTTTCGGAAGGCACCATCAACCGCATCGCGGCGGGCGAAGTCATTGAACGCCCGGCAAGCGTGGTGAAGGAGCTAGTCGAGAACGCCATCGATGCCGGCGCCACGCAAATCGACGTGGCCTTCCGTGGCGGCGGCAAGGCCTTCATCCGCGTCACCGACAACGGCTCAGGCATGGCCCCCGATGATCTGGCCCTGTCCATTGAACGCCATGCCACCTCGAAACTCAGCGACGACAATCTCATTGATATCCGGACCCTCGGCTTCCGCGGCGAGGCGCTGCCGTCCATTGCCTCAGTCAGCCGGATGAGCCTGGCGTCCCGGCTGCAGGGCGCTGCTGAGGCGCATCTCCTGCACATCGAAAGCGGTGAGCGGCAGGAGTTGAAACCAACCTCCCTTGCCCAGGGAACGGAAATAGAAGTTCGCGATCTTTTTTATGCAACGCCAGCCCGCCTGAAATTCCTGAAAACCGACCGCAGCGAAACGGCCGAGGCCGCCGATGTGGTGCGGAGGCTCGCTCTCGCCCATCCGGCCACGGGCTTTACCTTTGTGACCGAAGAGCGCCGGATGATCGACGCGCCGGCAGGCGAATCCCGCGAGGCCCGCGTTGCCCGCATCATGGGAAGCGAGTTCAGGGAAAACGCCGTGGCGTTTTCCGGCGAGCGCGATGGCCTGCGGGTCGAGGGCTTTGCCGGGCTGCCCACCTACAGCCGGGCCCAGGGCAACATGCAGTTTGCCTTCGTCAACGGCAGGCCGGTGCGTGATAAGCTGATCGCCGGCGCCATCCGCGGCGCCTATGCCGACCTCATGTCACGGGCCCGCTTTCCAGCCCTCGTGCTGTTTCTGAGCTGTCCTCCGGAACGGGTTGACGTGAATGTCCATCCGGCCAAATCCGAAGTGCGCTTCCGCGACAGCGCCTTGGTGCGCGGCCTCATTGTCTCGACCATCCGTGCCGGCCTGGCCGGCAAGGGCACGGCCTCCAACACCAGCATGGGCCGTGCCGCCGTGTCGAGCTTCAGGCCCATGACCACGCCCGGCTATGGCGGTTTTGCCGAACGCCAGGCGGCCTTTGCCATGGATATGCCCCTGGCGGCCCCCGTGGCCGAGGCGCCCGTCAGCGAGGACTTTCCCCTCGGTGTGGCGCGCGCCCAGTTCCACGACAACTACATCGTGGCCCAGACCACTTCCGGCATTGTCGTGGTGGACCAGCACGCGGCCCATGAACGCCTGGTCTATGAACGGCTGAAACGGGAGCGCGAAGGCCGCGGCATTGCAACCCAGCCCCTGCTGGTGCCCCAGGTCGTTGACCTCGAGGCCAGCGAGGTGGAGCGCCTGAGCGATGCCCAGGAATTGCTGGCAAGCTCCGGCCTGGTGCTGGAAGCCTTCGGTGGCGGGGCCGTGCTGCTGCGCGAAGTTCCAACCGCGCTGGGCCAGGCTGACATGGCGGGAATCGTGAAGGACATTGCCGATGAACTGGCGGAACTGGGCGAGACTGCCGCTATCGAGGAACGCATCAACCATGTACTGGCCACCATGGCTTGCCACAACTCCGTGCGTTCGGGGCGCAAGCTCAAGCCCGATGAAATGAACGCCCTGCTGCGCGAAATGGAAGCCACCCCCAATTCCGGCCAATGCAACCACGGCCGGCCAACCTTCGTGGAATTGAAACTGGCCGATATCGAGAGGCTATTCGGAAGGCGCTGAGCTGAAGCGGTAAAACCTGACCTTCGTCTCGCCGTAACTGCGTTCATCGATGAGTGTCAGGCCTGCGATTTCGGGTAGCTCCGCCTTTTCGATCTCTTCCAGAACCACGATGCCACCATCGTTGAGCCACTCGCCCTGGACAAGAGAACGAAGCGCCTTCTCGCCCAGTCCCTTGCCATAGGGCGGATCGGCAAAGACCAGATCGAATTTAGGCAGCGGCGCACAGGGCCCCAGGTCCGTTGCATCCCGGCGCCAGATCTTGCACTGGCCGATCACCCCGAGCTTGTCTGCGTTGGTTCGCACCAGCCCCCGCGCTTCCGCACTTTCGTCGACAAACTGGCAATGGCGTGCGCCCCGCGACAGGGCCTCGAAACCCAGGGCCCCGGTGCCGGCAAACAGGTCCAGCACCCGCGCACCTTCCAGTTCGAGTCCGGCAATGCCATGGGCGAGGATGTTGAATACCGGTTCCCGCACCCGGTCAGACGTAGGCCTGGTGGATTGATCGGCTGGGGTTATGAGCTGGCGCCCCTTAAACTTTCCGCCGACGATCCGCATCATTCTTTCCGAATTTCCCGCCCAACTGCTCCTGCCAGAATTTCTTCGGCACTTCCTCGATGCCACCGCGTTTCAACTCGCCGAGCTGGAAGGGACCGAAGCTGGTGCGGATCAAACGGTTCACCTGCAGGCCAAGATGCTCGCAGATCTTTTTCACTTCGCGGTTCTTGCCTTCGCGAATCGCCACCGTCATCCAGACATTGTCACCCTGGGATTTCTCGATCTTGGCTTCCACCGGACCATAGCGCACGCCCTCGACCTCAACCCCGTCCTTCAGCTTGGCCAGCCCCTGGTCATCGATCTTGCCATAGGCGCGCACCCGGTAACGCCTGATCCAGCCGGTGGAGGGCAGTTCCATCAGGCGCTCGACCTCGCCATCATTGGTAAGAAGCAGGAGGCCTTCCGTATTGATATCAAGGCGGCCGATGGAGACAACGCGCGGCAGCTGCTCGCGCAACTTGTCGAACACCGAGGGGCGCCCCTGCGGATCCTTGTGGCTTACCACTAGGCCATCGGGTTTGTGATAGCGCCAGAGTTTCGACTCCTCCTTGTGCGGCAGCAGTTTGCCGTTGATGCGGATCTGGTCGGCCTCAATCACGTTGATGGCGGCGGTCTTGAGGATCTTATGGTTGAGCGTCACATGGCCGTCGAGAATCAGCTGCTCCGCTTCACGCCTGGAGCACACGCCGGCCCGGGCAATGACCTTGGCAATCCGCTCGCCCGCAAATTCACTCATCTTGACCTCGACTTCACTTTAGGGCTGATGTCGCACGATGACGCACAAACTACCAGAGCCCATGTTGCGGGCCTTCACCGAGGCCGAAAAGGCAGCCCAGCGGGGTGAAGTCCCGGTCGGTGCGGTGATCACCGACAAATTGGGTAATATTTTGGCCGCCTTCGGCAACCAGACCCTTGGCGACCGCGATCCCACCGCCCATGCCGAGATGCTGGCCATTCGCGCCGCCGCCGCCAGGCTGGGCTCCGAACGCCTCATTGACTGCGATCTCTACGTCACCCTTGAGCCCTGCGCCATGTGCGCCGCCGCGATTTCCTTTGCCCGCGTCCGCCGCCTCTACTTTGCCGCTGCGGACGAAAAAATGGGCGCCATCGAAAACGGCCCGGTCTTCTTCGCCCAGCCCACCTGCCACCACAGACCGGAGATCTATGGCGGCATCGGCGTGCAACGGGCTGAAACGCTGCTCAAGGATTTTTTCAGGAACCGGCGTTAAGTGATTCTGTTCAGGCGCAATTCCAGCGCCCGCTTGAGCTTGTCCTTGCTGACGGCAGCGGCTTCAAATATCTCCCGCGGCTTGAAATAGTCGCCGGTGCCGAAGAGGTCGACCTCCGGCTTGATGTAGATATCGGGAGGCGCGGCGGCCCGGCGAAGCTCCGCCAACTGGTTGAACATGATGAGCAGGGAACCCACCGCCAGTTCCATGTTGGAAGGATGCTTGCGTGAAAATGCCTTGGGCTTTCCGGTGACATCGATGGCAACCACGATATCCATGCCATCGCGTACATGATTGAACGGAACCGGATTGGTCACCCCGCCATCGACATGGGTGTGGCCTTCAATTGTCGGGCCCACGATCAGGCCCGGAATGGCGATGGAGGCGGCCACCGCCTTTACGATGCTGCCCTTTGAAAGCACGCGTTCCTCCATGCTCTCGAAATCGGTGGTGATGACGCGGAACGGAATCCGCGTGTCCTCGATATTCTCGGGCAGGGAATTGGGCAGCGCCAGTTCGGCCAGCTTTTCGCCGTGAAGATGCAGTGACAGCATGCCCTTCAGCGAGAAAATGTCGGTGATCTTCGACTTCCTCGCGCCAAAGACATGGCGCAGCGCATCCACGCGGTTATTGAGGATTTTTTCCGTGTGGCGGCGCATGTCCTTGCCCGTCATGCCGCAGGCGTAGGCCGCCCCCACCAGGGCGCCCATGCTGCATCCGGCGATGATGGCAGGCTTCAGGCCCAATTCGTCGAAGGCTTCCAGCATGGGGATATGGGCCAGGCCCCGCGCCCCGCCGCCGCCCAACGCCAAGCCGATTTTGGGGTCACTCATGGTTTTTCAACCTATCGCGCGCCAGCCAATGTCTTTTCGGCAGAAGCCGTCGGGCCAATCAATCTTGTCAACTGCCGCATAGGCTTTCATCTGGGCATCCCGGACCGTCTTTCCAAGGGCCGTGACAGCGAGCACCCGGCCACCCGCAGCCAGCAGCTTTCCATCCTTCAGGGCGGTGCCGGCATGGAAGACCTGCACGTTGTCGCCGAAGTCCTGTTCGAGGCCCTTGATTTCGCTGCCCTTGCGATAGTCGCCGGGATAGCCCTTGGCGGCCATGACAACGGTCAGGGCAGACTCGCTGCGCCAGCGCACCGAGACCTTGTCCAGGGTTCCATCCACCGTGGCCAGCAGCAGCGTCAGCAGGTCATCGCGCAGGCGGAGCATGAGAACCTGGGTTTCCGGATCGCCGAAACGGGCGTTGTATTCGATGAGCTTGGGGCCTTCCTTGGTGAGGATCAGCCCGGCATAGAGCACCCCCACATAGGGGTGGCCCATGTCGTGAAGCGCCCTGACCGTGGGCTTCACGATTTTTTCGAGGGCCTCGGCGCACAGGGCTTCGGTCATGCAGGGGGCAGGGGAATAGGCCCCCATGCCGCCCGTGTTGGGACCCGTATCGCCATCGCCCACCCGCTTGTGATCCTGGGCGGTGGCAAGCGGCAGGGTGTGCACGCCGTCCGACAAAACAAAGAAGCTTGCCTCTTCGCCTTCCAGGAATTCCTCGATGACGCATTCGGCGCCACCGAAGCGGCCGGAAAAAATATCCTGCAGTGCGGCCTCGGCGTCCGCCATCGTCATGGCAACCGTCACCCCCTTGCCGGCAGCCAGGCCATCAGCCTTGATCACAATGGGCGCGCCATGCTTGGCGAGATAGGCCTGGGCTTTCTTCAAATCGGTGAAACGCCCGTAGGCGGCGGTGGGGATATTGTATTTGGCGCAGATGTCCTTGGTGAAGCCTTTGGAGCCTTCCAGTTGGGCGGCAAATCTGGACGGCCCAAAGGCCTTGATGCCTGCCGCCTTGAGATCGTCAACCAGCCCCGCAACCAGCGGCGCCTCGGGACCGACCATGACGAAGCTGATCTCCCGGGCCTTGCAGAAGGCGATGATGGCACCGTGGTCGGTGATGTCGAGGGCCGCCAGTTCCGCCACCTGGGCGATGCCCGGATTTCCCGGCGCGCAATAGAGCTTGCCGAGAAGCGGGCTGGCCGAAAGGGCCCAGGCCAGCGCGTGCTCACGGCCTCCCGAACCCAGCAACAATACATTCATCAGAACTCTTCCTTGCCTTTCGCCGCCTTCTCGCATTTGATGGCGGGGAATCAAAGCGAAACCGAAGCAATGCCCACCGAATGGCCCTATAACCCCGAAACCGGCGAAATTATAGAGCCGCCGCTGCCCAATATCGCCGAGTATTCGGTCAGCGAGATTTCCCATGCCCTGAAGAAAACCCTTGAGGAGACATTCGGCCATGTCCGGGTGCGCGGCGAGATTTCCGGCTACCGCGGCCCCCATTCCTCCGGCCACTGCTATTTCTCGATCAAGGACGAGGGGGCAAAACTCGATGCGGTGATCTGGCGCGGCAATTTTTCCAAACTGCGATCCAAGATGCAGGAAGGCCTTGAGGTCGTCGCCACCGGCAAGATCACCTCCTATCCCGGAAAATCAAACTACCAGATCGTCATTGAAAATATCGAGCCCGCCGGAGCAGGGGCCCTCATGGCGCTGCTCGAGGAGCGCAAACGCAGGCTGGCCGCCGAGGGCCTGTTCGATGCGGCCCGGAAGAAGGCGCTGCCCTATCTGCCAAAGCTGATCGGCGTGGTGACCTCGCCGACCGGGGCGGTGATCCGCGACATCCTGCACCGGCTCAGTGACCGCTTTCCCCGCCATGTCCTGGTCTGGCCGGTGCGGGTGCAGGGCGAAACCTCGGCAGCCGAAGTGGCCGCCGCCATCCGCGGCTTCAACGCCCTGGCCAATCCGCCCGACCTTTTGATCGTGGCGCGGGGCGGCGGCTCGCTTGAAGACCTCTGGGGCTTCAACGAGGAAATCGTCATCCGCGCCGTGGCCGAAAGCGCGATCCCGGTGATCTCGGCGGTCGGCCATGAAACCGATACGACCCTGATCGATCTTGTCTCCGACCACCGCGCGCCAACACCGACTGCCGCTGCTGAACGGGCCGTGCCGGTGCGCGCCGATCTTCTGGCCGAACTTGCCTCCCTCAATGCAAGGCAGGTGCGCGGCGTTGCCCGCTATTTCGATGAGCGCCGCACCAGGCTGCGGGCTGCGGCACGCGCCTTGCCCAAGCCCGATGAAATACTGGCGCTGGTGCGCCAGCGTTTCGACAGCCTGGCATCGCGCCTACCGCCCTCGCTCAAGGTCAATGTGGAACGCCACCGGCTGGAACTGGTGAAGACCTCGAGCCGGCTGACACTTGAGCCGATCAGGCAGCGCCAGCGCGAGCAGGCGCGGCGTCTGCATGAGGCAGGTTTGCGCCAGGCCCGGGCCATCGGTGTCAGGTTGCAGGGCCTGAAGGACAGGCTCTCCGCCGAAGCCAAGCTTTTCGCGTCCCTGAACTATACCTCCGTGCTGGCCCGCGGCTTTGCCCTGGTGCGCGATGCGAAAGGCCAGCCGGTCAAAAACGCCGCATCGGTCAGCCCCGGCCAGAGCTTGAAAATCCAGTTCAGTGATGACACATTAACCGTAACAGCCGCCGGCAAATCAGCCCAAGGCGAACTTTTCTGATCCAGGAAACCTGATGAACTATCTCGATCCCAACTCGCCAGCGCAGCGCGAGGCGAAGCTGAAATACCTGAACGCCGATTTCCAGGTCCTGCGCGAGGGGGAATTCGTCCGTTGCAGCGTCTCGGGCGATCCGATAAGGCTGGAGAACCTCAAATACTGGGATGTCGAACGGCAGCTGCCCTTCGGTTCCGCCGAGATTTCGTTCGGCGAGTTCCTCGCCCGGCGTTAAGGAAGCCGCCCGGCGGGCGGACAGGGGCCGTTTCCGCCGTTCACCCATGTGCCGTACAATCACTGGAATAACGCCCGGACTGGGTGTATAAGCCGCAACCCTTGTATCTGGAGTTTGTAACATGTTGAGCAATTGGACACCTGACAGCTGGCGGAAATTCCCCGTGGTGCAGGTGCCGGACTATGCCGATGGCAAGAAGCTGGAAACCGTCGAAAAACGCCTGGCGGGCTTTCCGCCGCTGGTTTTTGCCGGCGAGGCGCGCAAGCTGAAGCGCAGGCTGGCCCGCGTGGCCGAGGGCAGGGCCTTCCTGCTCCAGGGCGGCGACTGCGCCGAAAGCTTCGCCGAGCACTCCGCCGACAACATCCGCGATTTCTTCCGCGTCTTCCTCCAGATGTCCGTGGTCATGACCTTTGCCG
>CAZRZB010000057.1:0-17736 GCA_964604435.1 uncultured Aestuariivirga sp.
AAGCCCTGCGGCGTGGCAAAGCGCATGTCGTTGGCATCGAGCGTATAGGGAATGACCAGATGCTTTTCCACCCAATAGGGCAGATCATCGGCATAGGAATCGGATGAATAGAGAAAGCCGCCCTCCTCGCGCACCAGGCGCTGGGTATTCATCGAGCAGCGCCCGGTGTACCAGCCCAGCGGCCGCGTCCCCGTCACCTCCTTGTGGATGCGGATCGCTTCCATGATTTGCCGGCGTTCTCCCTCTTCCGGCATGTCCTTGTGCTCAACCCACTTGAGGCCGTGGCTGGCGATTTCCCAGCCCGCCTCGATCATCGCCCGCGTCTGCTCCGGCGAGCGCTGCAGCGCCGTCGCCACGCCATAGATCGTGAGCGGGACTTTCTTTCCCGTGAACATCCGCCACAGCCGCCAGAAACCGGCCCTCGCCCCATACTCGTAAATCGATTCCATGTTCCAGTGGCGCATGCCCGGCCAGGCGGCAGCGCCCACGATTTCCGAAAGGAAGGCCTCCGAGGCCGCATCGCCGTGCAGGATATTGTTCTCGCCGCCCTCTTCGTAGTTGAGCACGAACTGCACGGCGATGTGAGCCTCCCCCGGCCACTTCGGATGGGGAATGGCGCGCCCATAGCCTTTCATGTCACGCGGATAGTCGCTCATGAACTTTCTCTCCCGCCACATAGGTTGCCCGCACGGCCCGATCATCGCCCAGAATCATCAGCGCGAAAAGCCTGTCCTCCAGCGACTCCGACAGGTCCTGCCGTGCCGCAAGAACCGGTGTGGCCTGGGGATCGAGCACCACGATATCGGCAAACTTGCCCGCCTCCAGCGCCCCGGTCTCATGGCCAAGATGCAGGCGCTCCGCATTGCCGCGCGTCGCCATGAAGAACAATTCGAGCGCGCTCGGCTTGTAGCCGGTGAGCATCTGGACCTTGTAGGTCTCGCCCAGGGTTGTCAGCATCGAATAGCTCGTGCCGCCGCCCACATCGGTGGCCAGGGCAATGGCGACGGGCCGCCCGGCCTTGCGCAGATGATTCATAGACATCAGGCCGGACCCCAGGAAATTGTTCGACGTCGGGCAATGGGCGATAGTGGCCCCCGCATCATGCAGCCTCTGGCATTCGCTTTCCGACAAATGCACCCCATGGGCAAAGACGCCGTGGCCGTTCACCAGGCCGAAACGCTCATAGACGGCGGTATAGTCCCGGTCATTGGGAAACAGCGACTTGATCCAGGCAATCTCGCGGGGGCTTTCCGAGAGATGGGTCTGCAGCATGGCGTGCGGATAGGATTTGAGCAGTTCGCCCGCCACCTTCAGCTGCGCTTCCGTCGAGGTGATCGCAAAACGTGGGCTGATGGCATAGCGCAGGCGCCCCTTGCCATGCCAGGTCTGATAGAGCGTTTCCGAATCCACTCCGCCCGTCGTGGCATCGTCATGCACCGCCGGAATGGCATTACGGTCCATCATCGTCTTGCCGGTGACCAGCGCCATCTTGCGCGAAAGGGCTTCGGCAAACAGCGCCTCGGCACAGGTCTTGTGCACCGAACAGAAGGCCATGGCCGCCGTCGTGCCGTTTGCGTAGAGATTTTGCAGGAAGGTCTTGGCGTTCGCTGCGGCATAGCCTGCGTCCCCATAGCGCGCCTCTTCCGGAAAAGTGAAGCGCGTCAGCCAGTCCAGCAGGTCCTTGCCGGGAGCCGCCAGCATGCGCAGCTGCGGAAAATGGATATGGGCATCGATGAAGCCCGGCATGACAAGGCAATCGCCGTAGTCATCCGCCACAATGCCCTGGAAACCGCGAGGCAGGAGCGGCAGCGGGCCGCTCCACAGGATTGTTCCGTCATCGCCAACAACCACGGCCCCCTTGCTTTCATGGCTGACCTCATGATGCGTCTCGCCAAAGCTTAGTGTCTGCCCCCGAATAACCTTCGTCATGGCGCCACCCGATCTTCGATGCGGAAGCGGAAAATGTGGCAGACCTGCTCCAGCGCCATGGCGAATTCGTCTTCCTTGGGATTATTCACACGTTTAGTGAAGCTTGCCAGAATCTGCTCCTTTGTCGCGCCCTTAACCGCGAAGATGAAGGGAAAGTCGAACTTGGACTTGTAGAACTCGTTGAGATGGGTGAAGCGGGCAAACTCGTCCTTGCTCAGCCTGCCAAGCCCGGCCCGGGCCTGCTCCCGGGTTGAATCATCGGTGAGCTTGGCTTTCGTCGCCAGGTCCGGATGGGCCCGGATCAGGGCCAGTTGCGCCGTTTCCGATGCTGCCAATACGGCATCACGAAAAGCGGCAATCATCGCCTCGCGGGACTGGAAGGGCCTTTCCCCCGCAGCATTACGCGCCACCCACGGCGAGTGCTCCGCCACATCGCCGAAGGTCTTCTCGAATTCGGCAGGCGTCATGGCATTGATCTGGCTCAGCGGTGTCATTGCCTTGCGATCCATGCCCCGAGCTTGGTCCGCTCCTCGGTGTCCATACCGGTCTTGTTGCCCAATGGCATGGCCCTGTTCTTCACCGCCTGGGTTTCGATCTGCTGGGCGTAACGCTTCAGATTTTCCAGTGTTTCAAGGGCAATGCCCTTGGGCGCCTGCTTGATCGTCGCGTCGCTTGGGCTTTGCGCATGGCAGGAACTGCAGCGCGTCTTGACGATGGATAGCGCCTCCTCGTCGCTGACGCTGCCCGCATAGGCTGCGGTCTTCTCCGGTTCCGTGAGCCACAGGGCCGCCGCCAGCGCACCGCCGATCAGCGGTATGGTCCAGGCGATTTGCCCGATTGGATCACCCACCTCAAGGCGCACGAGAAAATGGCGTAGCGCCACCCCGCCCACCACGATCAAACCGACCAGTATCCAGGCGTGCATATGATCGGTGACCATCGGGTAGTGATTACTGATCATCATCAGGAGAACCGGAAGCGTCAGATAGGTATTATGCAGCGAGCGTTGCTTGCCGGTTGCGCCAAACCTCTGGTCCGGAACTTCGCCGCGCAACAGGGCCTGTGTCGACTTGCGCTGGTTGGGAATGATCACCATGAAAACATTGGCCGCCATGATGGTGCCGATAAAGGCGCCAACATGGATCAGGGCCCCGCGCCCAGAGAACACATGGGTGAAGCCATAGGCCGCCAGCAGAATGAGCCCCGCCACGCAAAGGGCGAGAAGTGCCGGCTGCTTCACCAGGGACGAGCGGCATAGCAGGTCATAGATGACCCAGCCCGCGATGAGGCTTCCGATTGAAATTCCGATGGCCTGCCATTGGGTGAGCGCCAGCACGTCCTGGGAAATCAGGTAGGTGCTGGCGTTGAGATAATACTGCACGATGAGGAGGAGGAAACCCGTGATCCAGGTGAGATAGGCCTCCCACTTGAACCAGATGAGGTCGCCGGGGAGTTTGGGCGGTGCCACCAGGTATTTCTGCACATTGTAGAATCCGCCGCCATGGACTTCCCAGGCTTCCCCTGAGACTCCCGCCGGCAGGCCCTCGCGCCTGCGCAGGGAAAAATCAAGTGCGACGAAGTAGAAGCTCGTGCCGATCCAGGCGATGCCGGCAATCATGTGGCCCCAACGCACCAAGAGGTTCCACCAATCCACGTTCAACGGCCCGGCATTTGTGAGCCAGAAGGCAAGGCCAAGGGCCGCGAAAATGACTGGCAGTGTCCAGGCAATCTTGCCCAGGGGATCGCCTACTTCATGGCGCACCAGAAAATGCCGGAGCGCCACACCGCCCACGATGATGAGGCCCGCAAGGATCCAGGCCTGCGGATTGTCGGTGATGATCGCATAATGATTTGAGATCATCATCACCAGTACAGGCAAAGTCAGATAGGTGTTGTGCAGGGAGCGCTGCTTGCCCGTGGCCCCGAAGGCCGGATCGGGTGCTTCGCCGCGGATGAGCGCTGCGGTGATCTTGCGCTGGTTTGGAATGATGACCGCGAAGACATTGGCCGCCATCAGCGTACCGATGAAGACACCAATATGAATGAAGGCGCCACGGCCGGAATAGATATTTGTGTAGCCATAAGCTGCAACAAGAATGAGCCCGAAAACGAGGCCCGCCAGAAGCTGCGGACGCGACACCGCAAACAGGCGGCAGAGCCCATCGTAAATTGCCCAGCCCGCCGCAAGGCTTGCCACGGAGATCGCCACCGCCTGCCACGGCGCAAGAGATAAAACAGCCGGATCAATAAGATAGGACCCAGCGTTAAGGTAATACTGCAAGCAGAGAAGCAGGAAGCCCGTGACCCAGGTGAGGTAGGCTTCCCATTTGAACCAGATCAGATCTTCGGGGAGCTTGGCGGGTGCGCTCAGGTATTTGCGGACGTTGTAAAAGCCGCCGCCATGGACCTCCCACGCTTCGCCGGACACGCCCGCAGGCAACCCTTCCGGTCTCTTCAGGGAAAAATCCAGCGCCACGAAATAGAACGACGTGCCGATCCAGGCGATGCCGGCAATCATGTGCCCCCAGCGGACGAGCACGTTCAGCCACTCAGCCACAAACGGATCCATGGATCATCCCCTCGTAAAAACGCCTGCCGCAAGCCGTTTCGCGGCAGGCGAGATCAAGTTTCCAAAAATCCCTTACTGCGGAAGCTGGTCGTCGATGCCCTTGACGTACCAGTTCATGCCAAGGATATCGCCATCAGGAAGCGGCTTGCCGGCCTCGCCCACCACCGTGCCATCCTGCTTGGTGATGGGTCCGGTGAAGGGATGGAGCGTGCCCGCGGCAATGGCGGCTTGCGTCTCGGTGGCCATCTTCGCAACATCGTCGGGCATGTTGGCATAAGGCGCCATCGTCACTGCACCATCCGCCATACCATCCCACGACTGCTGCGAAGCCCATGATCCATCCATGCCTGCCTTGACACGTTTGATGTAATAGGGACCCCAGCTATCGACAATTGCCGTCAACTGCGCCTTCGGCGCAAACGCCATCATGTCCGAGGCTTGCCCAAAACCGAGCTTTCCCTGCTCCTGGGCAATCTGCAGCGGTGCTGTTGAATCCGTGTGCTGGACCAAAATGTCAGCTCCCTGGCTCAGCAGGACCTTTGCGGCGTCGGCTTCCTTGCCGGGATCAAACCAGGTGTTGGCCCAGACGATTTTCACCTTGAAATCAGGATTGACGCTCTGCGCGCCAAGCATGAAGGCATTGATGCCGGCCACGACTTCGGGGATCGGGAAGGACACGATGTAGCCCGCCGTCCCGGTCTTTGACATCTTCGCGGCGATCTGGCCGATGACGTAACGGCCTTCGTGGAATTTGGAGTTGTAAGTCGTGACGTTGGGCGCCGTCTTGTAGCCGGTCGCATGCTCAAACTTCACATCCGGAAACTTCGCCGCAACCTTCAATGTAGGCTCCATGAAGCCAAACGAGGTGGTAAAGATCATCTTGCAACCGTCCCGCGCCAGCCGCTCGATGGTGCGGTCGGAATCGGCCTCTGCGACATTCTCCACGAATACGGTTTCAACCTTGTCGCCCAATTCGGCGGCAACGGCCTTGCGGCCCTGATCGTGCTGGAATGACCAGCCACCATCGCCTATCGGGCCGACATAGACCCAACAGGCCTTGTAGGCTTCAGCCAGCGAAGCCGTCGTCCCCAACCCCAGCGCAACCGCCGCCACTGCGGCTGTCATCAATAATTTCTTCATCACTTCTCTCCCTGTATTCGGTTCACTCAGCGGCACTTGATCTACATGGCCCTGCCTGCCGCGCTGGCAGGGCCGGTTGCTTCCTATCTATCAGGCACAAATGATTGGGCAAGGCAAGCCGGTGTATTTGCCTGCGTCAGCCGCTTGTTTCCCGAAATGACCACCAGCGCAACAATCGTCACGAGGTAGGGCAAAGCCGATAGAAATTGCGACGGAATGCCGAGACCCATGGACTGGACGACAAATCCCATGATGGACACCGCACCAAAAAGATAGGCGCCAACCAGGGTGCGCAACGGCCGCCAGGAGGCAAAGACCACCAGGGCCAGGGCAATCCAGCCGCGGCCAGCCGTCATGTTCTCAATCCATTGCGGCGTATAGGCAAGCGACAGGTAGCCACCCGCAAGCCCCGCACAGGCCCCGCCGAACATGACGCTGAGATAGCGTAGCGCAATCACCCGGTAGCCCAGGGCATGGGCTGAGTTATGGCTGTTCCCTACAGCCCGGATGACCAACCCGATCTTGGTCTTGAAAAGCACATAGGCAACGCTCGCCGTGAGAATCAATGAAAACGGCACAAGCGCGTCGATGCCAAAAAGGGTTGGCATCTTGAGGCCGGGCTGGCCCACAAAGGATTCACCGATCAAGCCAGACAGTCCCAGTCCCAGAAGGGTGAGCGCAAGACCCGCAGCCACCTGATTGGCAACCAGCGTCAGCGTGAGAAATCCAAACAGCACCGACATCCCGACCCCTGCGAGAATGGAGGCACCGGCCCCCAGCAAAGTTGAGCCGGTGAGGTAGGCCACCGCAAAACCGGCAACCGCCCCCATCACCATCATGCCTTCGACCCCGAGATTCAGCACACCGGAACGTTCGACCACCAATTCGCCCATCGCGGCAATCAGCAAGGGGGTTGCGGCGGTAACAATTGTCAGAATGACGGCAAGGCTCTGTTCCATGATCGTTACTCCGCTGCCTTGAGCGCGCCCAGGCGCTCGGCTTCAAATCTGATCCGGTAGAGAATGAGCGTATCGCAGGAGAGGATGAAGAACAGCAGGATGCCCTGGAACACCTTGGCGATCTTGTCGGAAATTCCAAGCGTCACCTGGGCGGCCTCGCCGCCGATGTAGCTCAGCGCCAGAAGCAGTCCGGCAAAGAGCACGCCAACCGGATTGAGGCGGCCGAGGAAGGCCACGATGATGGCCGCAAAGCCGTAACCGGGGGAAATTTGCGGCTGCAGTTTGCCAACCACGCTGGCCACTTCGCAAATCCCGGCAAGACCGGCCAGCCCGCCCGACAGCAGGAAGCAGAACATCACCATCTTGTTCCGCGAAAAGCCGGCGAACCGTCCGGCCCGCGGCGCATTTCCCAATACTTTGATTTCAAATCCGGTCAGCGTCTTTGCCATCAGAAAGGCCAGGGCAACACAAGCCATCAGGGCAAACAGGGCGCCAAGATGGACGGTTCCCCCGAAGGTTGGCAACAGTTGCCAGCCTGCGAAAGTCTTGGTCACTGGAAAGTTGAATCCTTGCGGATCACGCCACGGCCCGCGCACCAGCCAGTCGAGAAACAGCCCCGCCACATAGACCAGCATCAGCGAGGTCAGGATTTCATTGGCATTGAAGCGTATTTTGAGCAGGGCCGGAATGGCGCCATACAGAGCGCCGCCCAGAAAACCCATGACCAGCATGACCACGAGGATTGAAGGATCCTGCCAGTCCGGAAACAGGACCGGCGCAATACTGCCGGCAATAGCTCCGATGGTAAGCTGCCCCTCGGCCCCGATGTTCCAGACATTGGCCAAGTAGCACACCGCCAGCCCCACCCCGATGAGAACCAGCGGCGTGGCCTTGACGATGAGCTGTTCGACTGACCAAAGTTGGCTGAGCGGCTCGACAAAATAGACGTAGAGGCCCTCCAGCGGATTGATCCCGCGGAATGCGAAAATGATTCCCCCCGCCACCAGCGTCAGCAGCAGGGCGATGAAAGGCGAGGCGACCGCAAAGAACTGCGAACGGTCTGCGCGTTTCTCAAGGATGAGCCGCATGTCCAGCCTCCGTCTTCTCGTGGGCGCCCGCCATCAGCAGGCCGATCTTTTCCGCCGTCATTTCATGGGCCGGGTGGGCCTCGGAAAGCTGGCCGCGCGAAATCACCGCGACTCGGTCGGCGAGCTCGAAAATCTCGTCCAGATCCTGGCTGATCACCACCACCGCGGAGCCGGAGCGGGCCAGGTCGACGAGCGCCTGGCGGATGGTAGCGGCGGCACCGGCATCCACCCCCCAGGTCGGCTGGTTGACCACCAGAACCTTGGGCTTGCGGTCCAGTTCCCGGCCCATCACGAATTTCTGCAGGTTGCCGCCCGACAGCGAACGGGCCTCCGGGTCAGGCTTTCCCTTGCGCACATCATAGGTCTTGATGACACGATCGGCGATGTCATTGGCCTTGCTCCGGTTGAGCAGGCCTTTGACCGCAAGCGAGGCATCGTCCGAATGGCGCGTCAGAACCACGTTTTCTGACAGGGGAAACGCCGGCACGGCGCCATGGCCGAGGCGCTCTTCGGGCACGAATGCCGCCCCCAGCTTCCGCCGCTCGGTCACGCCGATAGTGCCGCACGGAACCCCATCAATCAGAATCGCATCGTTTCGCGGCAACGGCCGTTCGCCGGAAATGGCGTCAAAGAGCTCCGACTGCCCGTTGCCAGCGACACCCGCGATGGCAATGACTTCGCCGCCGCGCACATCGAGATTGATCGTCTTGAGTTCGACTGAAAACGGGCCATCCGCTTCAAGGCTGGCATTCCTGAGCGAGAAGCGCACCGCGCCTTCCTTGGGGGCCTTGGCGGCGCGCACCGTATGGACATCGCCGCCCACCATGAGCCTGGCAAGGCTCGCCGCCGTTTCCTTGGCGGGATCGCAGGAGGCAACCACCTTGCCATGCCTGAGAATTGTCGCATTGTGGCAGAGGCGTTTGACCTCTTCGAGCCGGTGCGAAATATAGAGCACCGAGCAACCCTCGCTGGCCAGGCGCTTCAAGGTGACAAAGAGCTGGTCGGCTTCCTGCGGCGTGAGCACCGCCGTAGGCTCATCGAGGATCAGCAGCTTGGGTTCTTGCAACAGGCAGCGGACGATTTCAATGCGCTGACGTTCGCCAACCGAAAGATCGGCAACCGTGGCGCTGGGGTTCAACGGCAGACCGTAGTCCTTCGAGACCTGTGCTACATTCTTCGAAAGCGTTGCGAGGTCGAATTTGCCGGGCATGGCGAGCGAAATATTTTCCGCAACACTCAGGGCCTCAAACAGGGAGAAATGCTGGAACACCATGCCGATGCCAAGCTTGCGCGCCGCATTGGGATTGGGAATGACCACTTCCTTGCCCATCCATTTGATGGTGCCCGAAGTGGGGTGCAGCGAGCCATAGATCATCTTCACCAGGGTGGACTTGCCGGCCCCGTTCTCGCCGAGGAAGGCATGGATTTCGCCGGGAGCAACGCGCAGCGTCACCCCGTCATTGGCCCGCAGCGTGCCGAACACCTTGACGATGTCGATGGCCTCGAGCAGATATTCCGGTGCCTTCATGACGCCCGCCTCCCCCGGCCAACCATAGCCGAATCCAGCGTGGCGGCGAGCGGGACCGCGGCACTTCTCAACAGCTCATCTCTTTCCAGAAGCTGCACGGCCGTTGCTGCCGCAATTGCCGCCGGATGCTTGGATTTTATGCCCGGAACGCCGATCGGACAGACCATCCCCTCGATCCGCTGTCCGGCGACCCCGGCCTCGTGCAGGCGCTTGCTGAAACGGACCCGCTTCGTGGCGCTGCCGATAAGCCCGGCATAGGCAAAATTGGGATTGCGCAGCACAGCGTCAATGATCTCGAAATCGAGGGAATGGCTGTGGGTCATCACCAGCGCAAAGCTTTCCGTTGGAGCATCCGCAACCTCGGCAACGGGATTTTCGCTTCGGATGGCCACCACATTGGATGGCACAGCAGAAGGAAACGCTCCTTCCCGCGGATCAACCCAGATGACATCAAAGGGCAGCGGCGCAAGGGCCAAAATGAGCGCCCGCCCCACATGCCCCGCTCCGAAAAGATAGAGCCTGCGCTTGCTGTCACCAAACTGCTCGGTAAAATCCGGAGACACGATACGTCCCGACACGGTGAAGGCGCCTTGGGCTTCCTGCTCCGCATATGTCTTGGCTCCCGCCAGGTCGTGTGCGGCAAAGACTTCGGTCATCAACTGAACCCGTCCGCCGCAACACTGGCCTAGGTCGGGACCGAGCGAATGCGTGCTGAGCTTCTGCTGCGTGGGTTTTCCCAGCATGGCTTGCGCCTTGGCGATGGCTTGCCACTCCAGCGTGCCGCCACCAATTGTCCCGTGGAAACCCAGTGGCGTGACAACGATGCGGGCCCCAACCTCGCGTGGTGCCGAACCTTCGACCTTCACCACAGAGACCATGGCGCAGGTGCCGTGCGCCTCCAGGGATTTCATGATCGGAGCCCAGACTTTCATGGCTGCATCGCCTTCACCGCCCGCAGGATGGCTTCAGGCGTAGCAGGCACCGCCAGTTTCGGAATGACTCCCGGCTTCAGGCTGGCGATGGCATCCGAAATGGCGCACCAGACCGAAATCGGCAGCATCAGCGGCGGTTCGCCCACCGCCTTGGAGCGGTAGATGGAATCCGCCCGGTTGCCGCCGCTCTCATAGAGCTTCACCCAGAAATCCTGCGGCACATCGGAAGCGCAGGGAATCTTGTAGGTGGAGGGCGCATGGGTGCGCAACCGGCCCTTGTCGTCGAACACCAGTTCTTCCGTGGTGAGCCAGCCCATGCCCTGCACGAAGCCGCCCTCGATCTGCCCGATATCGATCGCCGGATTGAGCGAGCGCCCGACATCATGGAGAATATCCACCCGGTCCACCCGCATTTCGCCGGTCATCGTGTCGATGGTGACTTCCGAGCACGATGCGCCATAGGCAAAATAGAAGAACGGATTGCCCCGGCCGTTGGCGCGGTCCCAGGTGATCTTCGGCGTGGCGTAGAACCCGGTGGAGGAAAGCGACACCCGTCCGCCATGTGCCTTCCTGGCCAGTTCGCCGAAGCTGACGCGCTGGTTGCCGATCAGGACTTGGCCCTTCTCGAACCTGATGCGCGACTTGGCGACCTTCCATTCCTTCGCCGCGAAATCGATCATGCGCGATTTGATTGTGCTGGCCGCAATCTTGGCCGCCATGCCATTGAGATCGGTGCCCGAGGAAGCCGCCGTCGGCGAGGTATTGGGAACCTTGCCCGTCGTCGTGGCGGTGATGCGCACCCGGTCTGCCGGAATGCCAAACACCTCGGCCACGACCTGCGCGATCTTGATATAAAGCCCTTGCCCCATTTCAGTGCCGCCATGGTTCAGATGGACCGAGCCATCGGTATAGACATGGACAAGGGCACCCGCTTGGTTGAGATGGGTGAGGGTGAAGGAGATGCCGAACTTGACCGGCGTGAGGGCAATGCCTTTCTTGAGGACCGCATTCTTCCGGTTGAAGGCCGCAATCGCCTTGCGCCGCGCCCGGTAGCTGCTGGATTTTTCCAGCGCCTCGATCACTTCAAGCGCGATATTGTCCGCGATCTTCTGCCGGTAGGGAGTCACATCCCGCCCGCGCCCATAGAGATTGCGCTTGCGCACATCGAGCGGATCAAGACCCGTCTTGATCGCGATGGCATCCATCGCCCGCTCGGCAAACACCATGCCCTGGGGCCCGCCAAAGCCGCGGAACGCCGTGTTGGAAACCGTATGGGTGCGAAGCCGCCGCGACTTGATGTGATAGGCGGGATAGAAATAGGCGTTGTCACTGTGGAACATGGTGCGGTCGCACACGCCCTGGCTGAGGTCCGCCGAGTAGCCGCAGCGCGCCAGGAAATCCACGTCAACCGCGGTCAGCCGCGCGCTGTCATCGTAGCCGATCTTGTAGTCGATGCGCAGGTCATGGCGCTTGCCGGTCATCATCATGTCCTGGTCCCGGTCCAGGCGGCACTTTGCCGGGCGTCCCGTGACATGGGCCGCAAGGGCCGCCAGCGCCGCCCACTGGGCCGCCTGGCTTTCCTTGCCGCCGAAGGCCCCGCCCATGCGCCGGCATTCGCAGGTCACCATGGCATCCGGGATTTTCAGCATCTTGGCAATGCAGTGTTGGACTTCGCTTGGATGCTGCGTCGAGGAATGGACGGTCATGCCGCCTTTCTCTTCGGGAAGTGCCAGCGCCACCTGCCCCTCAATGTAGAAATGCTCCTGCCCGCCCACATGAAAGCTTTCCGAAACCACATGGGGAGAAGCCTTGAGAACCTTGGCCACATCGCCATGGGTGAAGGCATATTCCGGCAGCACATCCTTGGTGCCCATGGCAAGCGCATCTTCAACCGTGACGGCAGGCGCCGCGCCGGCAATTTCAATCCGCGCCAGCCGCGCTGCATGCCGTGCAAATTCGCGCGTTTCCGCCACCACCGCAAAGATTACCTGGCCATGAAACGCGATTGCCCCGTCCGCAAGAATAGGATCGTCGCCATGGGCGGGACTGCAATCATTGACGCCAGGAATATCCTTCGCCGTCAGCACGGCAATTACTCCGGGCGCGGCGCGGACCGCCGCAAGGTCGAGCTTGCGGATTTTTCCGCGCGCACCTTCGACCGCATAGCCCGGCTCCACATGCAGCGTGCCATCGGGTTCGCGCATGTCATCGATGTAGACGGCTGTGCCCTGGACGTGCAGCGCGGCGCTGTCATGGGCCAGGGAAAGGCCGACGGTTTCCGTTTCAAGGATGCGCGCGGTTACGGCCATGTCAGGCGGCCTCCCCGCGAAGCCCCACAAGCCGCGTGGCGCGGGAATTCCCCGAAGCAACCTCTGTCAGGGCCTTGCGGAGGAAGGCGCGCGCTGTATCAAGACGGTAATCCGCCGAGGCCCGCATGTCACTGATCGGCTGGTAGTCTTCCGCCAGAAGCGAAATCGCCCGCTCCCAATCCCGGGGCGCATCGAGCGAGACACCACGCAATGCGGCTTCCGTCTTCAGCGCCCGCTTCGGCGTTGCCGCCATGCCACCAAAGGCGATCCGTGCCGATGCAATCTTGCGGCCATAAAGCGTGACCTTGAAGGCGCTCATCACCGCCGAAATATCCTGGTCAAAACGCTTCGTCAGCTTGTAGGCGCGAAACACTTCATTTGCCTTGAGCCTGGGAACATCAATCCGCCAGACAAGTTCGCCTGGAGCACGGTCCTGCTTGCCATAGGCCACGAAAAAATCTTCAAGCGGCAATTGCCGGGCATTTTCCCCGTGGCGGAGGTGCAGCGTCGCCCCCAATGCGATAAGCACCGGTGGTGTGTCGCCAATCGGCGAACCGTTGGCAATGTTGCCGCCGACCGTGCCGGAGGCGCGCACCTGCTTTGCCCCGATCCGGCGGATCACCTCCCCGACATCAGGATCGATGGAGGCCAGATGGGGGGCAGCCTCGGTATAGGTGGCGCTGGCGCCAATCGACAAATGATCGCCATGGTCGACGACTTCACCAAGTCCTTTGGCGCGCCCGATATGGATGATTTTCGGCAAGGTCCGGAGTTGTTTCGTGACCCACAGGCCCACATCCGTGGCGCCCGCGACGATCGTGGCGTCGGGATGGCGCGCATAAAGCCTGGCGAGGGATTCCTGCGAAGCTGGAGCGGCAAAAAAGGTCCTGTCGTCACCGACGAAAACATCTGCAGCGTCATTGAGGGTCGCCAATTGCGCGGCGGTCTCCGTGGCCGCAGCGGCCCAGGCATCGGCGGGCTTTCCGGTGCAGGATTTCACCGCCGCATCGACAATCGGGCGATAACCCGTGCAGCGGCAGAGGTTGCCGGCGATATGGTCAACGATTTCCTGCCGTGTCGGCTTCTTGCCCGCATGATAAAGCGTGAACAGGGTCATCACGAAGCCCGGTGTGCAGAAGCCGCATTGCGAGGCGTGATTGTCCACAAAGGCCTGCTGCACCGGGTGCAGTTTTCCGTGCTGGGCCAGATCGTCGACCGTCACCAGTTCCTTGCCGTCGATCTGCCCGAGGAGGAGTATGCAGGCATTGATCGGTTCATAGACCACCCGGCCATTTTCCAGTGAACCCAGCGCCACGGTGCAGGCGCCACAGTCGCCCTCGTTGCAGCCTTCCTTTGTGCCTTTCGACTTTTCAATGAGGCGCAGATAGTCCAGCAGCGTACGCATGGGCGGAACCGAAGCAAGTTCGACGATTTCTCCCCGGCGCAGAAAACGGATTACCTGGCGCGCCATGGCCTCAACTCCCCCGATAGGTTGAATAGCCGTAGGGCGAGAGCAGCAGGGGCACATGGTAATGCTGCGCCGGATTGGCAATGCCGAAGCGGATGGGAATCACGTCAAGGAATGGCGGCTCATCCAGCTTTACCCCGCTCGCCCGGAAATAGGCGCCCACATGAAACCGCAGCTCATAGGTTCCGGCCTTGAGTTCATCGCCTTCAAGAAGGGCTCCGTCAACCCGGCCATCGGCATTGGTCACGGCAACCTTGATGGGTTCCACCTTTGCGGGGACCGGCCACAACTCTATCTTCAGGCCAGCTGCAGGCTTGCCTGAACTCGTATCAAGGACGTGCGTCGTCAGACGGCCCATGCGCTTCCCCGAAAGATTATTGAATACCGCTCTTTATGGCGGACCGGAATTCTCTATCATATCGCCTTCGTTCTAAAAAGAATAATAAAGTTACTACTGTGTTCACTTATTTCGCACATCAACCACTTTTGGAAGTTGTTGTTTGGCAAGTTCCAGAAAGGCTCCCGCCGCTGTCTTACGGTCGAGGCCGGGACGGCGCACCAGGGTAAGCCTGCTGGGCGGGAGCTTGCGCTCGACCAAGGGAATGAAGACCAGGGTCTTTTCGGCAATGTCCCGCTCGATGCCAAAGAGTGTCTGGAAGGCAATGCAGCCGCCATCGCGTGCCAGCGCTGCCATCAGGCGTAGCGAATTGCACTCGAAGAGGCGTTCATGCCGCGCCGCCCGCGCCCCCAGGGCCCGGTCCAGAATAAGCCGGATGCTGAGTTCCCGGGCGGGCCAGGCAATCGGATAGCCCATGCACTGCGCAAGTGTCAGCGATTTTGACGCCGCGAGAGGGTGGGATGGCGCCATGGTCGCCCCCAGGGGGATGCCGCGCTCGAATTCAACGGTCAACCCTTCAAGAATCGAGGGGTTGAAGGTCAGGCCGACATCGGCCTTGCGTTCGCGGACGAGTTCCGTCACCGCATCGGAACCGGCAACCGTGATGGCTGCCTGCACGCCGGGAAATTTGCGGGAAAAGGCAATCAGCAGACCAGGCAAGAAAGACATCGAAAGGCTTTCAACCACGGCGATGCCAACTCGCCCGCGCGTGATGCCTTTCAGGCCGGCCAGCAGGTCTAGCGTGCCCTCGTGGGTTTGGTTCACCGCCTGGAGGCCGCGCAACAGCTCTAGGCCCGCCTCCGTCAGGGCAAGGCTGCGGGTTTGCCGCTCGAACAGGCTGATTCCCAATTGCGCCTCAAGCAACCCGATCTGGCGGCTGATGGCGGACGCCGCAACATTGAGCTGCCGCGAGGCGGCGCGCACCGAGCCGAGCGTCGCCACCGACAGAAAATGCCGATACCCCGTGGCAAGATGTGAATCCGGTGAAAGCACGGCGGAGAACATTGCGGCCACCATTCCTGCCCTGTCAACCCAGCCATGTGCGAAGGCCCTAGGATTCGCGCTCGGGCAATAGTAGGTATTCCGCCCATGAGCAAAGCCATCAAACTCGCCGCCGACATTGGCGGCACCTTTACCGATATTGTCCTTGAGGCGGGCGCCAAACGCTGGAGCGGCAAGGTTCTGACCACGACCCAAGCACCGGAACTCGGTGTCATTGAGGGCATCCGTATTGTCCTCGAACAATCGGGGGTGAGCCCCTCCGACATCGGCGTGTTCATCCACGGCACCACCCTTGCCACCAATGCCCTGATTGAAAGAAAGGGGGCTAAGACCGCCTTCATCACCACCCTTGGATTCCGCGACATTCTCGAACAGGGCTATGAAAAACGCTTCGATCACTATGACCTGATGATCGACCGTTCGCCGCCCCTGGTGCCGCGAACCCTGCGTTTCACCGTCGAAGAGCGCCTGTCCGCCGATGGCGATGTCCTGGTTCCGTTGGATGAAGCCGCCCTGCAGGGTCTCGCGGAAGAACTGCGGAAGGAAAACGTAAAGGCAGTGGCCATTGGCTTTCTCCATGCCTATGCCCACGATGGCCATGAACGCCGGGTACGCGAGGTTCTTTCCAAAGCGCTTCCCAAGGATGTGACCATCTGCATTTCCAGCGAAGTGGCCCCGGAAATCCGCGAGTTCGAACGCTTTTCCACGGTGGTCGCCAACGCCTATGTCCGCCCCCTCATGGCGGGATACCTGCATCGGCTGCGCGATGAGCTGAAAGCCATGAAGATGGACTGCCCGTTCTTTCTCATGATGTCCGGCGGCGGTCTGACGACGCTGGAAACGGCAGCGCGTTTTCCCATCAGGCTGGTCGAGTCAGGCCCTGCCGGCGGCGCTATTCTTGCCAGCGAGATTGCAGCGGAATGCGCCCTGCCGGAAGTCGTCTCTTTCGACATGGGCGGCACCACGGCCAAGATTTGCTTGCTCACCAACGGCGAACCGGAACGGGCCCGCAAGTTTGAAATCGCCAGGGCCTACCGCGACATGAAGGGCTCCGGAATCCCCGTCAGAATCCCGGTCATTGAAATGGTGGAAATCGGCGCGGGCGGCGGCTCCATCGCCCGCGTTGACAAGCTGAACCGCATCACCGTGGGGCCAGACAGCGCCGGATCAACTCCCGGCCCCGTGTGCTATGGCCGCGGCGGCGCCGAACCCGCGGTGACCGATGCCAACCTTGCCCTCGGCAAGATCGACCCCGCCTATTTTGCCGGCGGAAAAATCAAGCTCGATGAGGCAGGCGCCATGACGGCCTTGCAGAAAGCCATCGGCAATCCGTTGGGTCTTGAAGGCTTCTGGCCTGCGGCAGGCGTCACTGAAATCGTCGAGGAGAACATGGCAAATGCGGCGCGCGTCCATGCCATTGAACGCGGTCGTGACATCGCCGCCTGCACCATGATTGCCTTTGGCGGCGGCGCTCCCCTGCATGCCTGCCGCCTGGCGGAAAAGGTAGGGGTGAAAACCATCATCGTGCCATTGGGCGCGGGCGTCGGCTCGGCCATCGGCTTCCTGCGCGCCCCCATCGCCTATGAGGTGACACGAAGTGCCGCGATTTCGCTGGACCGTTTCAATGCAAGTTCCGTGAACACCCTGCTGCGACAGATGACGCACGACGCCCGTGCCGTTGTCGAGCCGGCGCTCGGAAAAGCCAAGGCCACCGTCCAGGTCATTGCCGACTGCCGCTATGTCGGCCAGGGCCATGAAATCCGGGTACCGGTTCCGGTCAAGACCCTGAAGGAGTCCGATGGGGCGAAGCTCAAGGCGGCGTTCGAAACCCAATATGAACAGGTTTATGGCTTGCGAATTCCCAATCAGGAAGCGGAAGCGATTACCTGGTCGGTGACCGTTTCATCGCAAACCCGGAAGCCGAGGAAGGCTTCAAGGACGGCAGCCAAATCGATCCCAAAGCCCAGAGGCAGAAGGCTGATCTATGATCCCGCCCTTGGAAAGCAGGTCATGGCTCCCGTCTACTGGCGTTTCGACATGAAGCCCGGCGCCGCCCTGAAAGGTCCGGCCATCATCGCCGAGGACGAGACCTCGACTATCGTCGGCGTGAACTTCAAGGCGAAAATCAACAGCCTGGGCTATATCATTCTGGAGCGCGTGAAATGAGCAAGTCAGCCCTTGATGCCATCCGCACCCAGGTGATGTGGAACCGCCTGATTGCCGTTGTCGAGGAGCAGGCCCAGTCGCTTCTGCGCACCGCCTTCGGCACGATCACCCGCGAGGCCGGCGACCTGAGTGCCGGTGTCTATGATGCCGAAGGGCATATGATTGCCCAAGCCATGACCGGAACGCCGGGACATGTGAACACCATGGCCACCGCCGTGGGCCATTTCTTCAAGCACTACCCGCAATCCA
>CAZRZB010000058.1:0-17237 GCA_964604435.1 uncultured Aestuariivirga sp.
GTTTTCCTTCTTCAGCTCTTCCTTGGCGACGCCGCCATGCATCTTGAGGGCCCGGATGGTGGCGACAACCACCGTGGCGGCGGGCGCAAGGCCCGCCTTGCGGCACTTGATGTCGAAGAATTTTTCCGCCCCCAAGTCCGCCCCGAAGCCCGCTTCGGTCACCACATAGTCGGCGAGCTTCAAACCCGCCTTGGTGGCCATCACCGAATTGCAGCCATGGGCGATATTGGCGAAGGGCCCGCCGTGCACGAAGGCCGGATTGTTTTCCAGCGTCTGCACCAGGTTCGGCATGAGCGCGTCTTTCAGCAGCACCGTCATGGCGCCTGGCGCCTTAAGGTCTTTCGCCAGCACCTGGCCCTTGTCGCGCTTGCCCGCCACCACGATCTGCCCGATGCGCCGTTCCAGGTCGGCAATGGAGGTGGAGAGGCAGAGGATCGCCATGATCTCGGAGGCTACCGTGATGTCAAAGCCCGCTTCGCGCGGGAAGCCGTTGGCCACGCCGCCAAGCGAACAGACGATCTCGCGCAGGGCCCGGTCATTCATGTCCATCACCCGGCGCCAGGTCACGCGCCTGGTGTCGATGCCGAGCTCATTGCCCCAATAGATGTGATTGTCGATCATCGCCGAGAGCAAGTTATGGGCCGAGGTAATGGCATGGAAATCGCCGGTGAAATGCAAATTGATGTCTTCCATGGGCACGATCTGGGCATAGCCGCCGCCGGCCGCCCCGCCCTTCATGCCGAAGCACGGGCCCAGCGAAGGTTCGCGCAGGCACACCATGGCCTTCTTGCCGATGCGGTTGAGGCCGTCGCCGAGGCCCACGGTGGTGGTGGTCTTGCCTTCGCCCGCCGGCGTCGGATTGATTGCCGTCACCAGAATCAGTTTGCCGTCCTTCTTGGCGGAAAGGCTGTCGATATAGTCGAGGTGGACCTTCGCCTTGGTGTGGCCATAGGGAATGAGATCCTTGTCCGGGATCCCCAGGGCCTTGCCGATCTCCATGATCGGCTTCATTTTCGCTTCGCGAGCAATTTCGATATCGCTCTTTACCGTGGCCATGGCGAGGTCGTCCTTCCTTTAGAGAAAATATTGTTCATGACGGGAAACTACCCATTTCGTTCCAAATGTCCAGACCTGTTGGCAGGAACGCCAAATTCCGGCAAGAGCAATCCGCCGGCTGTCTTGCAATGACCATCATCCCGGTGCCATGCTGCTTGCGACATTTCTGAGACAATTACGAGGCTTCGAGCGATGCGTGACTTTGACCAGCCGGGCAGATCGGCAGCTTATGGCACCAGCGGCATGGCCGCCACGTCATCGCCGCTGGCAACCCTTGCCGCCATCGATGTGCTCCGCGCCGGCGGCAACGCCGTTGACGCGGCGGTCACCGCCTCCGCCGTTCTTTGCATCACCGAGCCGCACATGACCGGCATCGGCGGCGATTGCTTTGCCCTCATCGGCAAGCCCAATGGCACCGTGCTTGGCCTCAATGGTTCAGGCCGCGCCAGTGCCAGGGCCGATGCCGATTGGCTGAAAGCCTCCGGCCTCACGGAAATCTCCGCCCAAAGCGTCCACGCCGTCACCGTGCCGGGCGCCATCGATGCCTGGGACCAACTCCTGAAAGCCGAAGGCACCATGACCCTCGGCGAGGCCTTGCAGCCCGCCATCGAATTGGCGGAGAAAGGTGTTGCCACCACGCCCCGCGTGGCAAGGGACTGGCCCGAAAGCCAAGCCATGCTGGCCGCCGACGAGGGCGGCGCAAGACATTATCTGAAGGACGGCCGCGCCCCGCGCGAGGGCGACATCATGGCCTATCCCGCCCTTGCCAAGACCTTGAAGCATATCGCCAAGCATGGCCGCGCCGGATTCTATGAAGGCGAAATCGCCGATGAAATCGTCAGCCACCTGGCCGCCCGCGGCGGACTTCTCGGCCTGGAGGATTTCGCCGCCGCCAAGGCAAGCTGGGTCAAGCCCATTTCAACCCATTTCGCCGGCCATGACATTCTCGAAATCCCTCCCAATGGCCAGGGCCTCACGGTTCTCATCACCCTCAATATCCTGAAGCACTTCGGCCTCCGGCGCTTTGAGCCCGAATCAGCCGAGCGCCGCCATCTTGAAATCGAGGCGCTGAAACTGGCCTGGATCCTGCGCAACCACCACATCGCTGACCCCGGCTTCGCCGATATCCCGGTGGATGAGCTGCTGAGCGAGGAAACCTCGCAACGGTTGGCAAGCCTGATTGACCTGAACCACGCCACCGATGCCACCGTCTCGCTGCCCGGTTCCGATACGGTCTATCTGAGCGTGGTCGACAAGAACCGCCTGAGCGTCTCGTTCATCAATTCAATCTACTGGGGCTTTGGCGCCGGAATCGTCACGCCGAAGTCCGGGATCACCCTGCAGAACCGTGGCCATTGCTTCACCACGCGCGCAGGCCATCCCAATTGCATCGGCCCCGCCAAGCGGCCGCTCCACACCATTATCCCCGCCATGGCCAGGAAAGACGGCAGGATTGACATGAGTTTCGGCGTCATGGGCGGCGACTTCCAGCCCATGGGCCACGTCAATGTGGCGGTGAACCGCTATGTCTACGGCATGGATCCGCAAGCCGCCCTGGACTTCCCCCGCCTCTTTCCGCAAGGGCAGGACGTCCTGGTCGAAAGCACCGTGCCCGCTCCGGTGCAGGCGGCACTCGCCGCCAAGGGCCACCGCATCATGGCGGCGGAAGAACCCCTGGGCGGCGGCCAGGCCATTGTCATCGATCATGCCCGCGGCCTGCTGATCGGCGGGTCGGACCACCGCAAGGACGGTTTTGCCCTCGGCTACTGATGGTTAGCGGGAAATTAATCACAGATTTTCTGCTCTTGTTTACGATTGCTCGGTTAGGCTGCCGCGAGCAATTCCTGCGCTCTTGGAGGCGACTTGAGCACCGAAGACCTGACCGAATCGGCATTTTCCTTCCGGACCGAAGAGTTCCCCACCCCGGAATCGCCCGCCGTTGCACCTGCCGCCAGCCACTTCATCAAGATCAGCGACACCGATGTCCTGCAGCGCATCCAGCGCTCCGTCGAAGCGGTGGGCGAAGCCACCTATCACTGGAGCACCGAAACCGACACGATCCAGTGGAGCCCCAACATGGAGGCCGTGCTGGGCTGCAAGCCGGACGCCGCCAGCACCGGCCGCGCCTATGCCAACCTCCTCGACGGCGACAATATCACCAGCCGCTACGACACGGTCATGCGCAGCCATGCCATCGATGAGGGCGATGGGGTGGCGTTCCAGATCGAATACCTCTTCCGCCCGGACGGCCGCACCAGCCGCCGCGCCATCTGGCTCGAGGACCGCGGCAAATGGTTTGTCGGAAAACTTGGGCGTCCCGCCGAAGTGTTCGGCACCATCCGCCGGATTGACGACCGTCACAGCCGCGATCAGCACCTGAGCTTCCTCGGCAATTGCGATCCCCTGACCGGCCTGATGAACCGCGGCCGCCTCGCCGAAGCGCTGGGCGAGACCATCTCGACTGCAACCCGCGAACACGGCAACTGCGCCTTCCTTATCGCCGCCGTGAATAATCTGCCCATGGTCAATGAAGCCTATGGCTTCGAGGTGGCCGACGAGGTGATCGTGGCCCTGGGGCGCAGGCTGCGCCAGGTGGTGCGCACCGGCGATGCCATTGCCCGCTATTCCGGCAGCAAGTTCGGCATCATCCTGAACAACTGCCAGGAAGATGAATTGCAGATCGCCGTTGACCGCTTCGTCAACATCGCCCGCGAAAGCGTCATCGAGACCGAACACGGGCCCGTCTGGGCCATGCTGTCGGTGGGGGCCGTGGTGGTTCCCAAATTTGCCGCCGATGCCAGCCTAGCCATGGCCCGGGCCGAAGAAGCCCTGGCCGAAGCCCGGCGCATGCCTTCCGATGGTTCCGCCATTTACCGCCCCTCGGCCAAGCGCGCGGCCGAACGCGGGCTGAACGCCCGCTGTGCCGCCGAGATCGTCAAATGCCTGAAGGAAGACCAGTTCAAACTTTGCTTCCAGCCCATTGTCAGCGCCGCAACCCGCGACCTGGTCATGCACGAAGCGCTGCTCCGCATGCCCGATGCGGGCGGCGACCTGGTTGTGGCGGCCAACCTCATTCCGGTCGCCGAAAAACTGGGCCTGGTGCGCCTCATCGACCGCGCCGTGGCCCAGATGACCATTTCCGCCCTCCACAATTATCCGCAAGCCCGGCTGTCCATGAATGTCTCGGGCTCGACCGCCACCGACCCGCGCTGGTTCAATCAGCTCACGGAGATTATTGCCGCCAACCGGAGCGTGGCCGGCCGGCTCACCGTCGAGATCACCGAAACCATTGCCCTGGCCGATCTCAAGGAAACCTACAGCTTCGTCGAAAGCCTGCGCAACATCGGCTGCGGCGTCGCCATCGATGATTTCGGCGTGGGCTTCACCTCGTTCCGCAACCTGCGCGACCTGCCGGTCAACCTCGTCAAGCTTGACGGCTCTTTCTGCCGCGATCTCAAGAATAATTCCGCCAATGAATATCTGGTGCGGACCCTGGTCGACCTGACCCACAAGTTCAATTTGAAGACCGTCGCCGAATGGGTCGAGGCGCCGGAGGACGCGGAAATCCTGAAGGAATGCCAGGTCGACATGATGCAGGGCAATCTTTTTGGCAAGGCCATCCTGACCCTCCCCTGGGCCGCCAGGCAGGATCTGAGATTCGTGAGCACGGATGAGTCCGCCGCGGTCGAGGGAACCGCGGAACTGGACCGTGGTGCGCCACCGCCCGTGCCGGCCATCGACATGGCCGAGATCCCCGGAAGCGCCGAGATGGAAGAGGGCCTGTCGCGCCTGAAGCTGGCCATCCGGGCCCTCGACGAACACTTCCGCAGTTCAGCGGTGGCCCAGCAGGACGATGTGCTGGCGCAAGCCGTCTAGAATCCCGTCGCCTTTTCCTCACCCCCAATTCTTATTGGGGGAGAGGTGTCGCGGGCGAAGCCCGTGACGGAGAGGGGGTCTTGGCAGCAGAGTCTCCGGCCAGCACCCCCTCTCCGCCTGCTTCGCATCCACCTCGCCCTCGCCGATGCCCTCCATTTCAACTGAGCTCCTGTCCGCTCCCGGCGGCTGCAGGAATCCACCGCCGTCTGGAATATCCACATCGGCCTCGAAAACGCCGGCGCCGCCGTCATCGACGAACCTTGCGTCGTCGGCGCCAACTTCATCACCGCAAGATTTCCCCACGACCTGCCACGCATGATCAAGGCGCTTGTCAAACAGTTAGTGGCGGCTTAGCTCGACGAAAGAACTCATAGGCTTGTCTACGCAAGTCTGCGTCACAGGCGTTATCTGTATCCATGAATTCGATCACTTTATCGACCTGTTGCTCGGACTGCATGGGTAGCCGGTAGACTTCTGCGATTTGATCTGGATTAAGATACCGATGAAGATGGTCATATGGGTTCGGTGGTTCCCGCCAATTGAGCCAGTTGCCGACCATTGCTTTCCAGAACAAGCATGTTCCAAAATTCTTGTTCGCCTGTAAACAGCGTTCGCAGTCACGAAGCTCGATCAAACTTTCAGAAGCCAACGCACCGTTATACCACCTATGAAATTTGGCGGCGCGTCGCTGATACTCTTCAAATAGAAGTTTCAAATTAATCGGTTCAGATGACTTGCTAAGATAGGCGCGAATAATCGTAAGCTTGTCTTTTCCAAAAGATTTTGGCGACTGGTTCAAGGCATACTGCACTTGCTTCCGATTGAGCGTAAAGCTCGCCTTCTTTCCTTTCTCGAAATGATTTTCAATAGACCAGGTCGCTCGGATATTATGCAAATGATGCAAAAGTGTCCTAAGCCCGATCACAAATTCGTGCAGACCGTCATCGCTAAAACACTGGGTTAACCAAATCGTATAACCAGAGATGTTGACAAGCGGCTGAAGTCGCCGTGTGGAGTGATCAACAAGCGAGTGCGCAGCGTTAACAACCGCGAACAGCTCTTTCTGGATTACTTCTTCGATGTCAGTTAGTTTGTCCTTCTGTGCGCGGCCTAAAATATCGTCTTCTGCAGCGCCCTCAAAGCGCTCAATTGCCTCGATTACATCGCGCAGTGAGCGTTCAAAGACGCGCAGGCTGATCTGATATGATCGATATTGTTTCCAAGCTGCATATCCCGGATGATCATGCAACACCTCGCGGACGTCTTCTGGGCCGAGTTGCGCCAATTTCGCAACTATTTCAGGTGGGACTGGAAAACCAGCATCCTTCATCGTTGCACGTACTTTTTCTCGATTAGCAGTCCTTTGTTCATCCATTCGTGCGACAGCCCAATGAAAGACCTCTCTGCGATTGTTGAAATCCGGCAATTTGGTCGCAGCCGAATTAGAACTGAGCGAACCCTCTTCAGGCATGGATGATTTCACCTCGAATCATCGTAGGAGTTTTCCCTAAAAATCCAGTTGCACCACTCTATATCAAAACTTTGCGAAAAGCTTTTGCTCATCTCTTTCAGCAAATTGAAATTCCTGGGATGCCAATGATCAAGCCCAGGCAGTCGCCGTCACGCAAGTATGAATAAGTACCTCTTGACAAGTATATTCCTATCATGTCATTTATGTTCCTGTTTTGTTCTATGCGAGGGATAGGAACCACATGGACTGGAAGATGGACTGGGACTTGGCCATCAAACGCAACAGTGAAGCGCTCAGAGGCATAATTGAAACCCTGTTTGCCATGCTGGGGCTTTCCAGTGACGCCACCGTGGCATGGATTCCGCAGCCCCTCCACCGCGCCGTGCTGCGGGTGCTGTGGCCCGCCGAATCCGCCGTGCGCCGCCTTGTCGTTGTTGCGGCACGGGGCCTTGTGGTGAAACCCTTGCAATCGCGGCCCATGCCCAAGGGGTACATCATCGGAAAGGGTGGAACGTCACGCCCCTCCTTCCAGCTCTTCGATCCGCGCAAAAACTTCGGTGAACTGCGCCAGCGCCGTGTTGGATACACGAAGAATCCCCCAGGCATCCATGTCTTCCCGTATGATACCCTGCGGCCAGCACCGCCACCGCCAGCCCCGCCGCCGCCCGATGGCCTCGTCAATGCCCAACGCCTTGCCCGCAGACTCCAGGCCCTCAAGCTGGCACTCGATGATTTGCCGCGCCAGGCAAGACGCCTTGCCCGCCTGCGGCTGAAGCGGGAGAACATACCAACCCTGAAGTTCAAATCACCGCTCCGCTCGGGCCGGCCTCCCGGCCACCGCAGGAAGCCAACGCATGAAATCGATGAAGTACTCTCCAACTGCCACTGGCTTGCCTGGGAAGCACTCAAGCCCGGCACAAGCTGAAGCGGGCAAATTAATCTGTATACGGATTAATCGTTTTCAGCGGCGGCGGAACTGCGCCTATTGCCTGCTTCTCATCATGGCCGTCCTCGGACTTGATCCGGGGATCGATACGGCCACCTTCTTTGTCGCCAAAAGAGGCTGCCCGCATCAAGTGCGGGCATGATGAATGAGAACGAAATCCTTGGAGTGATTGCCGGTCGTCTGGCGAACCGCTAGCCCCGCGACAGCGAATTGATCTTTTCCTGCATCGCCGTGAGCTGGTCCTTCATCGCCTGGAGATCGTCCTTGGACGGAGCTTGGGCGGGTGCGGGCGCAGGCTTTGCCGCGGGTGGCGTCCCGGCAACCGGGTTCAGCGCCATGGCCGCGAAGGGATTGAACAGCTTCATCGCATCGGCAAACAGCGCCATGTTGCGCTTGGCATGTTCTTCCATGTTCTTGAACGGCTCGCCGCCGAAGGCCGACAGCATCTGCTCGCGGATCTTGTCATGCTCCTTGGTGAGATTCTCCAGCGAGAATTCCAGGTAGCCGGGAACCAGCGTCTGCATGCTGTCGCCGTAGTAGCGGATGAGCTGGCGCAGGAAATTGATGGGCAACAGGTTGGTGCCCTTGTTTTCTTCCTCGAAGATGATCTGGGTCAGGACCGAACGGGTGATTTCCTCGTTGGTTTTGGCATCATAGACCACAAAGTCCGTGCCCGACTTCACCATGGCCGAGAGATCGTCAAGCGTCACATAGGTGCTGGTTGCGGTATTGTAGAGCCGGCGGTTGGCATATTTCTTGATGACCACCGGGGTTTTGGGCGCCGTTTTTTCGTCACTCACGGTTTACACTCCTCCAATGCGGACACTCACCGATTATCCTCCGGATGTTCTGCCCGCAGTGCAAAAACTTGCTCCCCGCAATGCACAATTGCAAGTGCAAAAATCTGTGGCGGGATGGCTTTCAGATGCTATGACTAACGCAATATCCCCCATCCCGACCTCAGGAGTAAGCCAGTGGCCGCATCTTCTTCCCAGGACATCGTCATCGTCTCCGCCGCCCGGACCCCGGTGGGCTCCTTCAATGGCTCCCTCAGCCCGGTTCCCGCCTCGTTTCTCGGCACCGTTGCCCTGAAAGCCGCCATGGAACGCGCCAAAGTCGATGCCGCCGACATTGACGAGGTCATTCTGGGCCAGGTTCTGGCCGCAGGCCAGGGCCAGAACCCGGCGCGCCAGGCCGCCGTGAATGCTGGAATTCCGGTGGCAAGTCCCGCCTGGGGCATGAACCAGCTCTGCGGCTCCGGCCTTCGCGCCGTGGCCCTGGGCATGCAGCAGATTGCCAGCGGCGATGCCAGGATCGTGGCCGCCGGCGGCCAGGAATCGATGAGCAAAGCCCCCCATGTGGCCCACCTGCGCGACGGCGTGAAAATGGGCGACTACCAGATGATCGACTCGATGATCCGCGACGGCTTGTGGGACGCCTTCAACGGCTACCATATGGGCAACACCGCCGAGAACGTGGCCCGTCAATGGCAGATCACCAGGGAAACACAGGATGCCTTCGCGGTTGCCTCCCAGAACAAGGCCGAAGCCGCCCAGGCCGCCGGCAAATTCAAGGCCGAGATTTGCCCCGTTACCATTCCGGGCCGCAAGGGCGATGTGATCGTCTCCGACGATGAATATATCAAGAAGGGCGTCACGCTGGACAGCGTCACCAAGCTCAAGTCGGCATTTGTCAAAGATGGCACGGTGACCGCGGCCAACGCTTCTGGCATCAATGACGGCGCGGCCGTGGTGATCCTCATGAGTGCCGCCGAAGCCGCACGGCGCGGCCTCACGCCGCTGGCCCGCATCGCCTCCTGGGCCAGTGTCGGGGTTGATCCCGCCATCATGGGCTCGGGCCCCATTCCCGCTTCGCAGGCCGCCCTGAAGAAAGCCGGCTGGAAGGCCGCCGATCTCGATCTCGTCGAGGCCAATGAAGCCTTCGCCGCCCAGGCCTGCGCCGTGAACAAGGACATGGGCTGGAACCCCGATATCGTGAATGTGAATGGCGGGGCCATCGCCATCGGCCATCCCATTGGCGCCTCGGGGGCCCGCGTGCTCACCACCCTGCTCCACGAAATGCAGAAGCGCAAAAGCCGGAAAGGCCTTGCCACCCTGTGCATCGGCGGCGGCATGGGCATCGCCATGTGTGTTGAAAACTGAGGAGGCGTAATGGGCAGGGTAGCAGTCGTCACCGGTGGCAGCCGCGGCATCGGCGCCGCCATCTCGAAGGCCTTGAAAGCGGCGGGCTACAAGGTCGCCGCCACCTATGCCGGCAATGACGCGGCCGCCAATGCCTTCACGGCGGAAAGCGGAATCCCCGTCTACAAATGGGATGTCGCCAACGCCGAGGCCTGCGCCGCCGGTTTGAAAAAAATAGCCGAGGATCTGGGGCCCATTGAAGTCCTAGTGAACAATGCCGGCATCACCCGCGATGCCATGTTCCACAAGATGACGGCGCAGCAATGGAACGAGGTCATCGGCACCAATCTCACCGCCCTCTTCAACATGACCCAGCCCGTCTGGGGCGGCATGCGCGACCGCGGCTTCGGCCGCGTCATCTGCATCTCCTCGATCAACGGCCAGAAAGGCCAGATGGGCCAGGCCAATTATGCCGCGGCAAAAGCCGGCGAGATCGGTTTCGTGAAATCGCTAGCCCAGGAAGGGGCCGCCAAGGGGATCACCGTCAATGCCATCTGCCCCGGCTACATCGGCACCGAGATGGTGCGCGCCGTTCCCCAGGAGGTTTTGGAAAAGCGCATCCTGCCGCTGATCCCGGTGGGCCGCCTGGGCGAACCGGAAGAGATCGCCCGCTGCGTTGTTTTCCTTGCCGCCGACGAGGCAGGCTTCATCACCGGTTCAACCCTGTCCGCCAATGGCGGCCAGTACATGATATAGGTTTTGATGCGGCTTGTGGCCTCGGAGCTGGCTTGCGAACGCGGCGGCAGGACGGTGTTCCGCGATATCAATCTTGCCGTGGCCAGCGGCGAACTCCTGCAACTCACCGGCCCCAATGGCGCGGGCAAATCTTCGCTGCTTCGCCTTCTGGCATGCCTGAGCGAACCAAGCCACGGCCGTATTACGCTGGAGGGCGGCGCGCCCGATCTGACGGCGGGCCAGCAGGCTCACTACATCGCCCATAGTGACGCCAGCAAATCAGCCTTGACGGTAGCTGAGAACCTGGCGTTCTGGCGCGACTTTCTCGGCGGCGGCGATCTCGACCGGGCCCTCGCCGCGGTGAATCTCGGCACGCTTTCCGACTATCCCGTGGCCCTGCTTTCGGCCGGCCAAAAACGCCGCCTCGCCCTCGCCCGCCTGGCTCTTGTGCCGCGCATGATCTGGCTGCTGGATGAACCGAGCGTCGGCCTCGATGCGGCCTCGCAGAAACTGCTGGTGTCCCTGCTGAACGTCCACCTCAGGGAGGGCGGACTTATCGTCGCCGCAACCCATGTCCCCCTCGGCCTTAAGGCCGGAAAGACTCTCCACCTCGAAGGCAGGGGGCAGGCATGACCGTGCTGCTCGCCCTGCTGCGCCGGGACATCATCCTTGCCGCCCGCCAGGGCGGCGGCGCCGGCACGGCCCTGGGATTCTTCCTGACCGTGCTGGTGCTGCTGCCCATCGGCATCGGCCCCGACCAGGCCACCCTGCAGCGCCTCGCCCCCGGCATCCTGTGGATCACCCTGCTCCTCTCCGTCCTGCTGTCCGCCGACCGCATCTTTCAGCAGGACTTCGAGGACGGCTCACTCGAGGTCATGGCCATGGCGCCTGCCTCGCTTGAACTCGTGGCCCTCACCAAGGCCATTGCCCATTGGCTCTCCACCAGCCTGCCGCTCAGCCTTGCCGCCCCCTTTCTCGGCGTGCTGCTCAACCTCAGGAGCGAGACCATCTGGCCGCTCACGCTCGCCATGGTGCTGGGTTCCATCGCCCTGTCTTTCCTGGCCAGTATCGGCGCCTCGCTCACCCTCAACCTGCGGCGCGGCGGCCTGCTCATTTCAATCCTCGTCCTGCCGCTCTATGTCCCCGTTCTCGTCTTTGGCATGTCGGCCAGCACCGGAAATCCCGAAACAGTCATGCCGTCACTCCTGATCCTCACGGCCATTGCGCTGGCCAGTCTCGTGCTCGCCCCCATCGCCGCCGCTGCGGCGCAGAGGGCCTATCTCAAATGATCCAATCTTTGTAAGATACGGCCATGCAGCAATTTGCCAACCCGACCCGCTTCGTCAGCCTCGCCAACAGGGTCCTGCCCTATGTCTGGGGCCTCACCCTCGTTCTCTTGGTCGCGGGCCTCTATGGCGCCTTGACCAGCGCCCCGCCCGATTATCAGCAGGGCGAAACCGTGCGCATCATGTTTGTCCACGTGCCTGCCGCCTGGCTGGCCATGATGGTCTACAGCGTCATGGCGCTCGCCAGCGCGGTGGCCGTCATCTTCCGCCATCCCCTTGCCGACGTGGCGGCAAAAACCGCCGCCCCCATCGGTGCCGTCTTCTGTTTTCTTGCCCTTGCCACCGGCTCCCTCTGGGGCAAGCCCATGTGGGGCGCCTGGTGGGTCTGGGACGCGCGCCTCACCTCCATGTTCGTTCTCTTTCTGCTTTATGTGGGCTACATCGCCATCTGGCAGGCCATCGAGGAGCCTAACCGGGCCGCCACGATTGCCCGCATCGTGGCCCTTGTCGGCTTCATCAACATTCCCATCATCAAATTCTCGGTGGACTGGTGGAACTCGCTGCACCAGCCCGCAAGCGTGTTCAAGATGGGAGGCCCCAGCATTGCCTTTTCCATGCTGTGGCCGCTTTTCGTCATGGGACTGGCCTATACTTTCCTTTTCCTCGGCCTCCATCTCGTGGCGATGAAAAGCGAGATCGCGGCGCGGAGATTGCGCACCCTCCAGATCACAGGAAGTGAAAACAAGTAATGGACTGGACCGCCAACCACGCAGGTTTTGTTATCGCCTCCTACGCCTTGAGCCTCGTGCTTGTGGCAGGCCTTGTCATCCATGTCTTCAGCCGCAACGCCCGCGTCAGGAAGCGGCTCGCCCAATTTGAGAAAACCAAAAAATGACAGACCTGCCAGCCCTGCGGAGGCTTGGCCTCGCCCTTCTGCCCGTTGTGATTTTTGCGGGACTGGCCCTGCTGTTCTGGCGGGGCCTGTCCGGAAATCCCTCCGAACTTCCGTCCGTGCTGATCGGCAAGCGGGTTCCGCTCTTCGCCCTGCCGGCCATCGAAGATTCGAATATCCCGGGACTCGTTTCGGCCTCCCTCAGCACAGGCGAGATTTCCGTGGTGAATATCTGGGCCTCCTGGTGCGGGCCCTGCCGGCTTGAACACCCCGTCCTGCTCGAACTCGCCAAACGCAAGGACATCCGCCTCTATGGCATCAACAACAAGGACAAGCCCGAAAACGCCCGGCGCTTCCTCGGCACCCTGGGCCAGCCCTATGCCGCCATCGGCGCCGACAGCAATGGCCGCACGACCATTGACTGGGGGAGCTACGGAGTGCCCGAAACCTTCATCGTCGATGGCAAGGGGATCATCCGTTTCAAGTGGATCGGGCCGCTTACGCCGGAGGCGCTGACGGGGGTTTTTGCCGACGAAATTGAAAAGGCGCGACGGCCCTTGCCTGCCAACTAGCGCGACTTGCGCGGACGGACTTTGCGGACCGGCTTTTCCGGTTCCTTCTCTTCGATCTTGTCCATTTCCGCCGCCAGGCTGGTGAGTGATTCCAGGAGCAGCTTGCGCTCCGGATTGGGCAGGATGGCGAGAAGCTGTCGGTCAACCTCCTCCGCCCCGGCCTGGGCTTGCTTCAGCATCTTCTTGCCGATGGGCGTGAGCCTGATCGAATTGGTGCGCGCATCATCCTTGGTGCGGCGGCGTTGCACATAGCCCTGCGCCATGAGCCGGGCCACAAGGTCCGCCAGGGTCGAGCGGTCGATGCCGGTCATCTTCACCAGATCAGTCTGGCTGCGGCCCTCGTGGGCATCGGCCGCCAGCAGCACGGTGAACTGGCGGTGGGTCAGGCCGGTCTTTCCGGTTTCGCTCATATAAAGGTGGATGGAATACTGCACCGCGCGCTTCAGCAAATGCGATAGCGACCGCGCCAGCTGCTTCACGTCCCTGTTGCCGCTCATTGACCCGTTACTCCCGCGCAAGCGAACCAAACGAATTTTGATTCCCTGGCGTATTGCCCGCCCCACGGTTTTCCGATCGTCGCATCCTGTCTCAGTCCCCTGCAGCTCTCGCTGCACCCTCACATTCAAAAAGCCGGTGAGTCCTAGCGTTTAGACCCAAAGGCGGCAAGCAAAAAAGCGCAAGCATGCCGCACTGCAAAATATCTAAAATCATCCGGACACGGATTACAACTCTTGACTTCTGGAAATCAGCCCGTCAAGCGGATGGGGCATCCGGCTTCGAGGCCTCTTCCTCGATCATATGCTTGGCCATGTAGGGGGCGTTGGCAAGTGCGAATACCAGGGTCAGTCCAAGCAGCCCGAAGACCTTGAAGTTGATCCACATGTCGGTGCTCACATTGCGCCAGATCAGCTCATTGAGGGCCGCCATGGCGAAGAAGAATGCCCCCCAGCGCAAGGTGAGTGTGCGCCATGCCTCCCGGGGAAGCTGGATCGCCTCGCCCATCGCATACTTGATGAACAGCTTGCCGTAAAACAGGCCGCCCAGAAGCAGGCCGCCGAAGAGCAGGTTGATCAGCGTCACCTTGACCTTGATGAAGGTGTCGTCATGCAGCCAGATGGTGAGGCCGCCGAAGATGCCGACGAATATCGCGCTGAACAGCGGGACCTTGGCGATCTTCCGGGTCAGCATCCACGAGGCGGCAAGGGCAACGGCGGTCGCCACCATGAAAATGCCGGTGCCCCAGAACACCCCGCCCTTCCAGTTGCCGATGAAGAAGGCCAGCAGCGGGCCCATCTCGATGAGGAATTTCGGTACCGGTTTCATGTTTCTCCTAATCCTGAAATGGCGCGGGCGAAGGCGTCCGCGTCAAAGGGCTGAAGATCGTCAATGGCTTCGCCCACGCCGATGGCATGAATGGGAAGGTGGAATCTTTCGGCGATGGCCACCAGGATGCCGCCGCGTGCGGTGCCATCAAGCTTGGTCATGATAAGGCCGGTGACGCCCGCGACCTTGGTGAAGATTTCGGCCTGCGAAATGGCGTTCTGTCCGGTCGTGGCGTCGAGAATCAGCAGCACGGCGTGCGGCGCCGCCGCGTCCTGCTTCTTGACCACGCGGACGATCTTGTCGAGTTCGTCCATCAGGTAGGCCTTGTTCTGCAGGCGCCCGGCCGTATCGATGAACAGGATATCGGTGCCATCCTCGCGCGCCGCCTGCATGGCGTCATAGGCCAACCCGGACGAATCGGAGCCCGTGGGCCGCGACAGGGTTTTGGCCCCGATGCGCTCGCCCCAGATGGTGAGCTGTTCGATCGCCGCGGCGCGGAAGGTGTCGCAGGCCGCGAACATCACCTTGAAGCCTTCGGCCGTGGCGATGGCGCCGAGCTTGCCGATGGTCGTGGTCTTGCCCGCCCCATTGACCCCAACAACGAGAACCACGAAAGGTTTTTCGCTGCCGAAATTGAAGGGCACTTCGACGGGCTTCAAGACCTTGGCGACTTCCGCCGCCAGGATGTGTTTCACTTCGTCGGGCTCGATTTCCTTGTCGTAGCGCCCGGCTGACACGGCCTTGATGATCCGTTCCGATACCGCGATGCCGAGGTCCGCTTGGATCAGCACGTCTTCCAGCTCCTCGAGCGTCGTTGCATCGAGCTTGCGCTTGGTGAAGATCGAGGTGATCGAGGTGGTGATCGTCTTCGAGGATTTGGACAGGCCCTGGGTAAGTCTCGACAACCATCCCCGGCGCGGCGCCGGTTCCGGCTCGGGGGCGGGAACAGGAGGTTGAACGACAGGCGGGAGAGCAACCGGTTCCGGCTGCCTCTCAATAACCGGAGGCGGTGGCGGAGGAGGAACAACTTCCAGTTCAACCGGAGCAACCTTGGCAACAACCTTTTTCGGCTCGGGCTTCTTGAGTTCCGGCTTCGGGGGTTCCGGCTTTATCGGCTCCGGCTTTTTCGGTTCCGGTTTTGCCTTGGCTTTCGGTTCCGGTTTCTTGATCTCAACTTTTTTCGGCTCAGGTTTTTCCTTGGCCTTGGGTTCGGGTTTTTTTGGCTCCGGCTTCCTGGTCTCAGCTTTCTTTGCTTCAGGCTTTTTGGTTTCAACCTTTAGGGGTGGAGGCTCAGGCGTGGCCTCGGCAACAACCTCCGGAACTTCCGGCACGACGGGTTTTGGCGCTTCGATTTGCGGGACCGCAACCTCCGCTGCGGGAGCCGGTGTCTCGTTTCCCTTGCCGGTGATGCGGTTGAAAAGCTTCTTGAAGAATCCGCTCATGCGGCAAGCCTTGCTTCGAGATAGCCGCCGTTGGCCGCCGTCACCTGCGCCGTCACGATGGCGCCGGGCGTCAGGCTTTGCGCAAAGCGCACGGTGGCAAACTGTTCATTGCGGCCTGAGTTCGCGGTTTCAACCAGCACGCGCTGCATCGCCCCAACCGATGCATTGAGAAACTGCGCAAGCCGGGCCTCGCCCTTCGCCCGCAGGTGCTGGGCCCGTTCCCTGATCACCTGCGTGTCCACTTGCGGCATGCGCGCCGCCGGGGTTTCGGGCCGCGGTGAAAACGGAAAGACATGCAGATAGGTGAGCTCGCAGTCGTCAACGATGCGCAGCGAGTTCCCGAACATCTCTTCCGTTTCGGTCGGGAAGCCCGCGATGATGTCGGCCCCGAACACCATGTCGGGACGGCGTGATTTCAGTTCCCGGCAGAAGGCGATGGAATCTTCGCGGGAATGGCGGCGCTTCATGCGCTTCAGGATCAGGTTGTCGCCCGATTGCAGCGAGAGATGGATGTGCGGCATGAAACGCGCCTCGCCCGCCATCACCTCCATGAGTTCCGGATCGGTTTCGATTGAATCAATGGAGGAAAGGCGCAGGCGCTTGAGATCGGGCACTTCCTTCAGAATGCGACTGACCAGCGCCCCCAGTTTCGGCGCCCCGTCAAGGTCGGCCCCCCAGGAGGTGATGTCGACGCCCGAAAGCACCACTTCCGCGTAGCCGTTGGCCACGAGTCTCCTCACCTGTTCCACTGCCTCGTGAATCTCAACCGAGCGGGAATTGCCGCGGCCAAAGGGGATGATGCAGAAGGTGCAGCGATGGTCGCAGCCGTTCTGCACCTGCACGAAAGCCCGCGTGCGCTCGCTGAGGCCCGCGATCATGTGCAAGTGGTTCTTGCGCGGGCTCATGATCTCGCTCACCCGCACCCTGTCGTTGCCACCCTGAAGCCAGTTCTGCGGCTGCAGCTTCTCTTCATTGCCGAGCACCATGGCAACTTCCGGCATGTCCGCAAACATTCCCGGCGTGGTCTGCGCCGCGCAGCCCGTCACGATGATTTTCGCCTGAGGCTTTTCCTTGTGGGCCTTGCGGATGGCCTGCCGGGCCTGGCGCGTGGCTTCCGCCGTCACCGCGCAGGTATTGAAGACAATGGCATCCTTCAGGCCGGCCTTCGCCGCATGGCCGCGCATCACTTCCGATTCATAAGTGTTGAGCCGGCAGCCGAAGGTGACGAATTCGCTTTCGCTCATGCCGCCAGCCCCGGCGGCAGCACGCCTTCAAATTCGTAAGCCACCGGCCCCGTCATCAACACATGGTCGTCGCTCTCGCGCCATTCCATCAGAAGGTCGCCGCCGGGCAGGGTGATCCGGCATTTCCGCTCGATGATCTTGATGCGGCCGCCCGCGGCAACCGTGGCGCAGGCCGCCGTGCCGCAGGCCTTGGTGAGACCGGCGCCGCGTTCCCAGACTTTCAGCGTCACATGATCGCGCGCATCGACGCGGG
>CAZRZB010000059.1:0-16209 GCA_964604435.1 uncultured Aestuariivirga sp.
AGAAGAGCCAGGTGTTCTCGACCGCCGACGACAATCAGACGGCGGTGACCATCCGGGTCTTCCAGGGCGAGCGTGAAATGGCGGCCGACAACAAGATGCTGGGCCAGTTCGATCTCATGGGTCTGCCGCCCGCGCCGCGCGGCGTGCCCCAGGTCGAGGTGACCTTCGACATCGACGCCAACGGCATCGTGAACGTCTCCGCCAAGGACAAGGCCACCAACAAGGAACAGCAGATCCGCATCCAGGCCTCGGGCGGCCTCTCCGATGCCGAGATCAACAAGATGGTGAAGGAGGCCGAAGCCAACGCCGCCGAGGACAAGAAGCGCAAGGATGTGGTGGAAGCCAAGAACCACGCCGAAAGCCTCATGCACTCGACGCAGAAGTCGGTGGTCGAACTTGGTGACAAGATTTCCGCCGCCGACAAATCCGCGGTTGACGCGGCCGTGGCCGACCTCAAGTCCGTCCTTGAAGGCGGCGATGCCGAGGTCATCAAGGAAAAGACCAATGTCCTGGCCCAGGCCGCGATGAAACTGGGCGAGGCCCTCTACAAACAGCAGGGCGGTGGCGCGTCAGCCGATGGCGAAGTGCCGAATGTCGAGAAGGATGAAGACGACATCGTCGATGCGGACTTCACGGAAGTCGGTGACGACGACAAGAAAACGTCCTAACTAGAGATAAGCCCCCCAACTCCAAGGGTTGGGGGGCCTTTCCATTGAGGACGTGAAGATAGATGGCCAAACGTGATTTCTATGAAGTTCTGGGGCTTCAAAAGGGTGCCGATGAAAAGGCCCTGAAGGCCGCTTACCGCAACCAGGCGAAGAAATTCCATCCCGACAACAATCCGGGCGACAAGGCGGCTGAAGCCAAGTTCAAGGAAATCAGCGAAGCCTATGATGTCCTGAAGGACCCCCAGAAGAAGGCGGCCTATGACCGTTTCGGCCATCAGGCCTTTGAGGCGGGCGCTGGCGGGCCGCGCGGCCCCGGCCCCGGTGGCGCGGGCTTCGGCCCCGAATTCAATTCCTCCATGTCGGATATTTTCGAGGATCTCTTTGGCGACTTCATGGGCGGCGGCGGCCAGCGCGGCGGCCAGAGGGCCCGCGGCGGCAGTGGGGCGACCCGTGGTGCCGATCTCCGCTACAACATGGAAATCTCCCTGACCGAAGCCTATTCCGGCAAGACGGCGCAGATCCGCGTGCCGAGTTCCGTGTCCTGCGAAACCTGCAAAGGCTCCGGCGCCAAACCCGGCACCGCGCCGAAGACCTGCACCACCTGCAAGGGGGCGGGCGCCGTGCGCTCGCAATCGGGCTTCTTCACCGTCGAGCGCGCCTGCCCGACCTGCCAGGGACGCGGCCAGGTGATCTCCGATCCCTGTGGCACCTGCGCCGGCCAGGGCCGCGTCACCAAGGAGCGCACTCTCTCGGTCAACATTCCATCGGGCGTCGAGGACGGCACCCGCATCCGCTTGGCCAACGAGGGCGAAGCGGGCCTGCGTGGCGGTCCCACCGGTGATCTCTATATTTTCCTCACCGTACGCCCGCATGAATTTTTCCAGCGCGATGGCGCCGACCTGTTCTGCAAGGTGCCGATTTCCATGGCGGTGGCCAGCCTCGGCGGCGAAATCGAAGTGCCGACCATCGACGGCAAGAAAGCCCGCGTGACCATTGCCGAGGGCGCCCAGACCGGCAAGCAGTTCCGCCTGAAGGGCAAGGGCATGCCGGTGCTGCGCTCGGCGCAATCGGGCGACATGTATATCCAGGTGACTGTGGAAACCCCGGTCAACCTGTCACGAAAGCAGCGCGAGCTCCTCAAGGAGTTCGCCGCCGAGGCGCGCAACAATTCACCTGAATCGGAAGGCTTCTTCGCCAAGGCCAAGGCCTTCTGGGACGGGTTCGGGAGCTGAGCCATGGCCAAGGCCTATTGGATCGCCCATGTCACCGTCACCGATCCCGACCAGTACAAGCACTATGCCGGGGATGCGCCCGTAGCCTTCAAGAAATATGGCGCCACCATCCTGGCCCGCGGCGGCGCGCACCAGCAGATGGAAGGCAAGGGCCGTCCACGCAACGTGGTGATCGAATTTCCGTCGCTGCAGGCCGCCCTGGATTGTTACAATTCCGCCGAATACCAGGCCGCCAAGGCCAAGCGCAAAGGCGCGGGCGAGGCCGATATCGTGATCGTCGAGGGCGTTTAGCCCCTGGCCCTTTCCATACTTCCAAGCCATTGCTAAGAACGGTTCCATGACAATGAAACTGGCAATAGCGGGCGCTGGCGGGCGCATGGGGCGGGTGCTCACCCGCATCATTCAGGAAGCCACAGGCTGCGAAGTGGCGGGCGGCCTCGAAGCCAAGGGCTCACCCCATGTCGGAACCCAGATGGGTTCAACCGGTGCCGTGATCACCGATGACCCGGCAGCACTCTTCAAAACCATTGATGGCATCATTGATTTCACCGTGCCGGCGGCAACCCTTTCCCTGGTGGACTATTCGGCCAAGGCCGGGATCGTTCATGTTATCGGCACCACCGGCATTGATGCGACGGGCGAGAAAAAAATCCGCGCCGCCGCCAAGTCGGCCCGTATCGTCAAGTCGGGCAACATGAGCCTCGGCGTCAACATCCTGGCCTCCCTGGTGCGCAAGGCGGCAGCAGCACTCGGCGAGGATTTCGATATCGAAGTGCTTGAAATGCATCACCGCCACAAGATCGATGCGCCATCGGGCACCGCTCTGTTGCTGGGCCAGGCCGCAGCCGAAGGCCGCCATATCGATCTGAACAAGCGCTCGGTGCGGTCGCGCGATGGCCATACGGGTGCTAGGCCCAAGGGCGACATCGGTTTTGCCACGTTGCGCGGCGGTTCCGTGGTAGGCGACCATACGGTGATTTTCGCCGGCAATGCCGAACGCATAGAGCTTTCCCACAAGGCGGAAAGCCGCGATATCTTTGCCCATGGCGCGGTGAAGGCGGCCCTTTGGGCGATGGATCAGAAGCCCGGCTTCTATACAATGGCCGATGTTTTGGGATTGCAATGATGAGCGGAATCCTCGTGCTTGTGCGCCACGGCCAAAGCGAATGGAACCTGAAGAACTGGTTCACCGGCTGGAAGGACCCCGATCTTTCCGGGCAGGGGGTGAAAGAAGCCCATGCGGCGGGACAGCGGCTGAAAGCCAGGGGCTATGTCTTCGATGTCTGTTTCACCAGCGCCCTCATCCGGGCCCAGCACACCCTCGACATCATGCTCGAAGAGCTGGGCCAGACGGGCCTCGCCACCACAAGGGACCAGGCCCTCAATGAGCGGGATTATGGCGAACTCACCGGCCTCAACAAGGATGACGCCCGCAAGAAATGGGGCGAGGAGCAGGTACTGGTCTGGCGCAGGTCCTATGACGTGGCGCCGCCCGGCGGCGAGAGCCTCAAGGACACGCTGGCCCGGGCGCTTCCCTATTACATGATCCACATCCAGCCCCTCGTGCTCACCGGAAAGCGCGTCCTCGTCTCCGCCCACGGCAATTCGCTTCGCGCCCTCATCATGGCGCTCGAAGGCCTGACGCCGCAGCAGATCGTCAAGCGCGAACTCGAAACCGGCGTTCCGGTCTGCTACCGGATCGGCGCCGACTCCCGGCCCATCTCGGTGGAGACGCTTACGGCATGATCATCCGTGAACTGACGGTTGCGGAGTATGAATCCCGCGTTCTGGGGTTGGCGGAGATCCTCATTGATGCGGTTGACTCGGGCGCCGGAGTCACCTTCCTCTGGCCCCTCGCGAAGGATGTGGCCGAGGCTTTCTGGCGCAAGACCGCCGGGAGCGTGAAGGACGGCGGCACCACGCAATTCGTCGCCGAGGAGGCTGGCGTGATTGCCGGAACGGTTCTGCTGCAAAGGGTTTGGGCGCCGAACCAGCCGCACCGCTGCGAGGTGGCGAAACTCATGGTGCACCGGGATTTCCGCCGCAAGGGCGTGGCAACCCTGCTGATGCAGGCCCTGGAGAAAAAAGCCCGCGAAATGGGCTTCACCCTGATCTCCTTCGACACGGTGGCCGACGGTCCCGCTGAAGAGTTCTACCGTGGACTGGGGTATTCTTTCGCCGGCAACATTCCCGACTATGCCTATTCCAGGGACGGGCTGCACGCCACGGCGCTGTTCTACAAGAAACTCACGCCGCCATGACGCCCGCTTCCCAGCCCAGTATGGCGCGCTTGCGGGTAAGGCCCCAGTGATAGCCGCACAGCCCGCCGGACTTTCCCAGCACGCGGTGGCAGGGCACCACGAAGGAAATGGGATTCCTGCCGACCGCCGCCCCCACTGCCCGCGCCGCCTTCGGCTTGCCGATGTGGGCGGCAATGTCCGAATAGGTTGAAGCCTTGCCGAAGGGAATGCGCAGTAGCGTTTCCCAGACCCGGATTTCGAAGTCCGAGCCGATGAACACAACCCGCAAGGGCTGCTCCGCTTTCCAGCGTTCCGATTCGAAGATGCGTCGGGCATAGGGTGCCGTTGCCGGGTGGTTTTCCACATAGGTGGCCTCCGGCCAGCGTGACGTCATGTCGGCGAGGGCGGATTTTTCCTGGCCCTGGTCGGCAAAGGCAAGGCCCGCCAGTCCCTCATTGGTAATCAGGATAAGCGCCCGGCCAAAGGGGCAGTCATGGAAGCCGTATTGGATGTTGAGGCCGCGTCCCCGGGCCTTGTAAGTCCCGGGCGACATGCCCTCATGGGTAATGAACAGGTCATGCAGGCGTCCCGGGCCCGAAAGCCCCAATTCATAGGAGGCATCCAGAATGGAAGCCGAATCCCGGAGCAACTCGCGGGCGTGGTCCAGCGTCACCGCCTGCAGGAAGGCCTTGGGGCTCAAGCCCGCCCAGCGCGTGAACAGCCGCTGCAGGTGGGTAGGGCTGAGGCCCGCCTGGTCCGCCAGGGTTTCAAGCGATGGCTGGTCGCGCCAGTTCTCGGAAATGAAAGCCAGCGTGTGTTTCACCAGGTCATAGTCATGCGTGTTGTTTTCCATGGCGCAAATCTAGTGCCCCACGGGGCCGGGAGCCACCCGATTCTTGCTCAAAACGAGGGGCTGGCAAGCGCCGTTTTCAAGGCATTGGCGAAGGCCAGGCGCTCTTCGGCGCCGAGGAAACTCGCAATTTCCGTCCGGCCGCCGCGAAACCGCAAATAGAGGGGGCCAACCAGTTCCCGCTCCCGGTCCTCCTTCAGTTCCACCTGGACCCATTGGCGGAGAAAGCGCTGCTCCTGGGCAGGCCTGCGTTCAGCCAGGCGCCTTAAAACCAGTTCATGGGGAGTAATTTCGATCTGTTCGGCCCGGCGCCCCGAGGCAAAATTGGCCCGGAAGGCCCACCACATCAGCGCCACATCCAGCCCCATGAAGCCCACGACGGGCCACGCCCCAATGGCATAGAAGAACAATCCGGCGATGAAATTCAGAAGCGCGATGGCCGACATCAGGATGACGAATCCTTCGCGCGGCAGCGAACGATGCGGAGTGAGCGTGGCGCGCCAGGTTTTCGGGTTGGTTCCGTCCATGCTATGACCTGCGAAGCGATATCCAATTGAGCAGGGAATTCATGGCAAAGGCAAGACGTTTGAAGCCGCAGGAAATTGAAGACGTTTTCCGGCGCTTCCAGGCGATCGAGCCGGAGCCAAAGGGCGAGCTTGACTCGGTCAATGCCTTCACCTTCCTGGTGGCCGTTGTGCTCTCGGCCCAGGCAACCGACAGCGGCGTCAACCGCGCCACCAAGGGGCTTTTCAAAATTGCCGATACGCCGGAAGAAATGCTGGCCCTGGGCGAGACGGGCCTGCGCGACCACATCAAGTCGATTGGCCTTTACCGCACCAAGGCCAAGAACGTGATTGCGCTGTCCAGGGCCCTTGTTGAGAAGCACGGCAGCAAGGTTCCCGGCCAGCGCGAGGCCCTGGAGGCCCTTCCCGGCGTGGGCCGCAAAACCGCCAATGTGGTCCTGAACAAGATTTTTGGTGAACCCACCATCGCCGTGGATACCCACCTCTTCCGTTTGGGAAACCGCACCGGACTGGCCCCCGGAAAGTCCCCGCTTCAGGTGGAGAGGGAATTGCTGAAGATCATCCCCAAGCAGTATCTGCGCCACGCCCACCACTGGCTGATCCTCCATGGGCGTTACATCTGCAAGGCCCGCAAACCCGAGTGCTGGCGCTGCCCCATCGCCGACCTCTGCCAGTTCAGCGGGAAGACGCCCGCACCTGCCTGAAGATGTGGACGAAATAGGACGTCGCAAACAGCGGCACCGCCAGATTCACCACGGGGATTATCGACAGGAGGGCAGGCAGCAGGCCTGCCGTGAAAACCCGTGGGGTATTTTCCTTGCGGAGCAGGCGGGCCTCATCGACGGGCATGTGCCGCATGGCAACCATCTCGAAATATTCCCGCGACAGGAGGTAGGCGTTGACAACGATGAGCGCCACGGCGCCGATACCGGTAAAGACAAGGGGAAGCACCGCAATGTTCACCACAAGGGTGACAAGGGCAAATTGCAGCGATGTCTGCATGGCACGGAAAGTTGAGAGCGGCACGCCCTTGTGGTCCTGGCCGTAGTGCTTGGCCTCCACCCGCCCGGCAACATCATCGAGATAGAGGCCCGCGAAGATGGCGGTGACCGGAGCCATCATGAAGAAGAAGGCCACCAGCAGGACCAGCCCCGCCCCAATGGCCGCCATGGTATCGGCCCAGGGCGATGGCATGGCCACGAGATAGCCCAGGAGGATTTCAACGCCGGTCAGAACGGCGATGAAAAGGGCAAGGGTCAGTCCGATGGCCTTGAACAGGATGGAATGGAATTCCCGCGAGAGCAGGTCGCCCAGGGCCTTGTAGGCTGCTGATATCATGGACGCTTAGGTAAGGCTTCAGGCTTGCCTCGGCAAGTAGCTTCCGCTACGGGCTTTGGCGAGGCTGGGAGATAGTGAATCGTGCAGGCGGAAATTGATGTTCTGACAATCGGCAATGCCATTGTTGACGTGATTGCCAAGGTGGATGACGCCTTTGTGCTGAACAATGGCCTAGTCAAGGGCTCCATGAATCTGATTGATGAGGTAAGAGCCGAGGCGCTCTACGCCAGCATGGGACCGGCAGTTGAAGTGTCAGGCGGGTCGGCGGGCAATACCGCGGCGGGTGTTGCTTCCTTCGGCGGCAAGGCGGCCTATTTCGGCAAGGTGAAGGCCGACCAGTTGGGCGCCATCTATGCCCACGACATGCGGGCCCAGGGGGTGTTCTTCAATTCGAAGGCGGCAACCGATGGTCCCGCCACGGCGCGCTCCTTCATCCTGGTGACCCCAGAAGGCGAGCGCACCATGAACACCTATCTCGGCGCCTGCGTGCATCTGACCGTGGCCGATGTCGACAGGGAGATCGTTTCCGCCGCCAAGGTCACCTACATGGAAGGCTATCTCTGGGACAAGCCGGAGGCCAAGGAAGCCTTCAAGCTTGCCGCAAGAATTGCCCGCCAGGCCGGGCGCCTCACCTCCATCACCCTATCGGACTCCTTTTGCGTCGAGCGCCACCGAGAAAGTTTTCTCGATCTCATCCGCAACGACATCGATATCGTCTTCGCCAACGAATCCGAAATCAAATCGCTCTACCTGACGCAAAGCTTCGATGGCGCCATGCAGGCCCTGCGCAAGGACTGCAAGACGGCGGTCGTGACCCGCTCGGCGGCAGGCAGCGTCGTGGCCCATGGCGAGGATGTTCTGGTGGTTCCCGCCATCGCCGTTCCCCATGTCGCTGACGTCACCGGGGCCGGCGACCTCTATGCCGCGGGCTTCCTGTTTGGCTTTACCCAGGGCTTTGGTCCGGCCCGCTCGGCCCAACTGGGCAGCCTTGCCGCTGCGGAAGTCATTTCCCATGTAGGCGCCCGCCCCGAGGTCAACCTCAGGAAACACGCCAGGGACGCCGGCCTGCTTTAGCCGGTAGCCTCTTCAGAGCCGTTATCGGAGCTGGCTGCCTTCTTCACGCGAATGCGGATGCGTTTGACCCGCCGCGCATCCGATTGCAGGATTTCGAATTCCAGGCCGCTGTCATGCCGGATGATTTCACCGCGCGCCGGCACGCGGCCGGCCATTTCGAAAATCAGCCCGCCCAGAGTATCGGCTTCATCCTCCTCCTCGTCCGAGAGGAGGTCGACGCCAAGCAGCTTGTCGACCACGGAAATGTGGACGCGCGCGTCGGCCACATAGATGGCGTCATCCTGGCGCTTGATCAGCTGCTCCTCGTCGGTGTCGTGTTCGTCGGAGATGTCGCCGACAATCTGCTCGACCAGGTCCTCGATGGTAATGAGGCCGTCGCTGCCGCCGTATTCATCGATGACGATGGCCATGTGGATGTGGCTGGCCTGCATCTTGAGCAGGAGGTCGGCGCCCGGCATGGAGGGCGGAACGAACAGCACTTCCCGGTAGAGCCCCGAGTGCTTGACATTCAGCGCCAGGTCCTTTGCCGATATGGTGATGCCGGGCGACTTTCCCTTCCGCTTGGCCCCGGTCACCGACATCCATCGCATGAAATCCTTGACGTGGATCATGCCCGCGACGTCGTCGAGGGTTTCGCGGTAAACCGGCAGGCGCGAGTGATTGGCCTCGTTGAACTTGCCCAGCAGCTCGCGCATCGTGGAACTGTCTTCGATGGCGATGATGTCGGCGCGCGGCACCATCACATCGTCGACGCGCATGTCGGAGAACTTGATCAGGTTGCGCATCATCGATGTGGTTTCCTGGCCCAGCTCGGCCTGCGGATTCTGGGCCTGGTGGGTTTCGATGACGTTTTCCAGGTCTTTGCGCAGGTCCTTGTTGCGGGAGGCCGAAAGCCTGCTCATGAACTTCCGGAGAAAACCTTCCCTGACCGGCACAGGCGGTGGTGTCGTTTCGTTACTCATGTCGTGTAGGGATTTCCCATTCCCAGTCCTGCCAGGATCGCAATTTCGCGGGCTTCCATGGCTTCTGCCGCATCATTTTCTTCATGGTCGTATCCTAGCAGATGCAAAGCGCCATGTACGATCAAATGCATGACATGATGGGCGATGGGTTTATTTTGTTCAGCCGCCTCCCTGGAAACGACGCCATAGGCGAGAACGATATCACCCAGGGGCCTGGGCTCGCCGGGAGGCACCGGCGTGCCGGCGGCGACCGGAAATGACAGGACATTCGTGGGCGCCGCCTTGCCGCGCCATTGCCGGTTAAGCTTGAGGATTTCGGCATCGCTGGTAAACCGCAGGCTGAGCGAGACGTTATGGTCCGGCAAGGCCGCCGCGATAGCCCTTCGGGAAAGTTTCCGGAGGCTGGGCACAACGCGCCAGTCCCGGTCGTCAATGCTGATCTCCAGGTTCATTTCTGTTGGGTGAGACTCTTGACCTTGGCTCCCAGTTTGTCATAGGCGGCAACAATCCGTCCAACCAGCGCATGGCGCACGATATCGCTGGTGGAGAACCGGATTTGCTCCGTACCCTGAACGCCCTTCAGAACCCGCAGCGCGTCCTCCAGGCCGGAGCTTGCGCCCGCCGGCAGATCTACCTGGGTCGGATCGCCGGTGATTACCATGCGGCTGCCCTCGCCAAGCCTGGTCAGAAACATTTTCATCTGCTGTGGCGAGGTATTCTGCGCTTCGTCGAGAATGATGAAAGCCGACGCGAGGGTGCGTCCGCGCATGAAGGCCAGGGGCGCAATCTCGATCTGGTTTTCAGCCAGGCCCTTGCTGACCAGGGCTGCCGGCATCATGTCGTAGAGGGCGTCATAGAGCGGGCGCAGATAGGGATCGACCTTGTCCTTCATGTCGCCGGGCAGGAAGCCCAGGCGTTCGCCCGCCTCGACGGCGGGGCGCGAAAGAATGATGCGGTCCACTTCGCCATTCATCAGGGCCTCGGCGGCGCAGGCGACGGCGAGATAGGTCTTGCCGGTGCCCGCCGGGCCAATGCCGAAGACCAGCTCATTCTTGCGGATGGCTTCGACATAATTCTTCTGCATCGGTGTGCGCGGCATTACCAGCTTGCGCCTGGTGCGTACGGTGCCTTCGCTCACTTCCTTGTCGTGGACCGACTGATTCATCCGGATGGCCCCCTCAACTTCGCCGCGGCTGATCTCCAGCCCGCGGCGGGCCCGCTGGTAGAGGCCTGACAACACGTTCCTGGCGCCATCGCGGGCCGGCCCGGTTCCGCGAATGGAAACCCGGTTGCCCCGTGGCGTGATGGCCACGCCCAGGCGATGTTCGATCAGGGCGATGTGTTCGTCATGTTCGCCAAACAGGAGCGAGAGCAGGCGGTTGTCGTCAAAGGCGAGGGTGATTGTGTCCTGGTCGTCCGCACTGAGGCTGGACTTGAGAGTTGCGAGCTGGGCGGCACTGGCTTGCGAATTCAACTGTGATTTTCTCCTGCTGTGGTCTCAAACCTCAGAATCATGCTTCGACCGCCCCATAATGGCCTGAAAGGCTGTTTGTGCCAACACCGACTATGTTAACGTCCAAAACTGTCCCGATTTGGCTCTTTTCGCCTTTGATATGGACCGGCTGAAGGTAGGGGGACCGGCCCACCAGCTGGGCCGCGGAGCGGCCCGGTTTTTCCATGAGCACGGACAGGGTCTTGCCGACGCAGGAGGTGTTAAAGGCCGTTTGCTGGGCGTGAATCAGGGCCTGAATCCGGGCCAGCCGGGCGGCACCCACCTCCTCGGGCACCTGCTCCGGGTGGTCGGCGGCGGGCGTTCCAGGCCGTGGTGAGTACTTGAATGAATAGGCGCTGGCATAGCCGACGGTTTCAATGAGTTTCAAAGTGTCTTCAAAATCTGCCTCCGTCTCGCCGGGGAAGCCTACGATAAAATCACCCGACAGCGCCATGTCCGGCCGCGCCCTGCGGACCTTTGAAACAACGTCCAGATAGAAGGCGGTTCCGTGGCCCCGGTTCATTGCCTGCAGGATGCGGTCACTGCCGCTCTGCACCGGCAGATGCAGGAAGGGCATAAGCTTCGGGTTGCTGGCATGGGCCTCGACCAATGCGTCGTCCATGTCCCTCGGGTGGCTTGTGGTGTAGCGCAGGCGCTTGATACCATCGATCTGTGACAGCTTTGCGATGAGTCCGGCAAGACTGACGCCTTCACTGTGGTAGGCATTCACGTTTTGCCCAAGAAGGGTGATTTCGCGCACTCCGGCCTCGGCAAGCTGGCAAGCCTCCCGTTCGATCTGCGACGGCGGGCGCGAGAATTCGGCGCCGCGCGTATAGGGCACCACGCAGAAACTGCAGAACTTGTCGCAGCCTTCCTGCACCGTGAGAAAGGCCGAGACATTACGGTTTAGGACCCGCTGGCCGTTCTGCTGCTCCAGCGCCTCAAACTTGTCCTCGGCGGGAAATTCCGTCTCGACGATGGCACGTCCCGTTGCCAGACGCCGGGCGATGAGGTCCGGCAGGCGGTGATAGGTCTGGGGGCCGAAGACAAGGTCCACGGCCTTGGCCCGGCGAATGATCTCCTGGCCCTCGGCCTGGGCCACGCAACCGGCAACCGCCACCAGCATCTCCCCGCCCGCGTTCTGCCTGGCCTGCTTCAGGCGCTTCATCCGGCCAAGTTCCGAATAGACCTTTTCAGCCGCATGCTCGCGGATATGGCAGGTATTGAAGATCACCAGATCGGCGTGGTCGGGAACCAGTGTTTCCGCATAGCCCATGGCCTTCAGCGTGTCGCGCATGCGCCCGCTGTCGTAGACATTCATCTGGCAGCCGTAGGTTTTGACGAAAACGGACTTCTGGGCGGTGGTCATGGCCCCCTGCTAGCCCATTTTACCGTGCCCGTGAAGCGCCTGCACAAGCCCCTTCCGCACCGCCTCTTCCGCCTGTTTGGCGAGGGCCTTCCGGCCGCCATGAGCGGTCATTGACAAGGGGGCATGGCAGATGACCTTCACCTCGATCGGGCCATGGGCAAGTGCCTCCCAGAGATGCGGCGGCAGATCCATGTCGCCGTACCAGGCATAGAGCGGGCGCTGGCGCCGGGTCATCGGCAGGTTACGGTGGCCGGTATAAACAATACTCAGCGGCTGAACCGGAACCCCGGGATGTTCCGCCGCGGCAAAGAAGGCCGACTTGAAGGGCAGCACCCGTGTCCCGTCCCCGGAGGTCCCCTCCGCAAAGAGCACCAGCGTGTCGCCCGCTTTCAGCCTCTCGAGCATTTCATCGCGCGAGGCGCCTGCCGTGTGGCGCCGATCGCGGTCAACAAAAACCGTCCGTTGCAGGCGGGCCAGCGCGCCAAAGAACGGCCAGGCATTCACATCCCGCTTGGCGATGAAGGATACGGGAGCCACGGCGCTGAGGATCACGATGTCGAGCCATGAGACATGATTGGCCGCGATGAGCGCGGGGCTCTCGGCCAGCGCCATACCGTCAACCTTCACCCTGATGCCGAGGATGCGCAGAACCAGGCGGTGGTAGTACATGGGAAACCGGCGCGCCAGGCGCGGCCAGAACCAGACGAAAAGCTGCTGCACCGGCATCAGCGGAAGGGTGACACCGGCAAAGGATATAAGCGCGAGGGTGGCGCGGAGCCGGCTCACCGTCACCAGCCCTTGCGCATGACCAGGGCATCCTCGTGCCTGCCGTCGCTGCGCCCGTAGTAATTCTTCCGCAGCCCGGCGGATGCGAAGCCGCACGCGGCATAGAGCGCAAGGCCCGCCTGGTTTGAAACCGCAACCTCGATGAACAGGGACTTCACTTCATCATTCCTGAGGAGATTTTCCAGGTGCCGCACCAGGGATTTGCCGTGGCCCTTTTGCCGGAAGGCGGGCCTGGTGCAGATCGTCAGTATTTCCGCCTCATCGGCGGCCTTCCGGAACAGCACAAAACCCGCCGGATTGTTCTGGCTGGAAATGACCACGGCCTGGGTGCCGGGTACGGCAAGCATCTCGCGGAAAGCGGCTTCGGTCCATGCCTTGTCAAAGCATTCGCCGTGGATTTCAGCTAAGAGTTTTGCCGCGGCGGGCCCAACCGTGCTGAATGACATCTTCGCAGTTTGCGGTTTCACGTCGGGGGCGCGCAAATAGAGCGGCTCAGGCGGCACGGAGGATGCGGGGATATTGCTAGCAAGCTTTGCGAAATTTGCCGCAACTGGCAGGTCGCCAGCTTCGCCGCGCTGGTGGCGATGGCTGTCCAGTCCATCCAGCAGCAGATCGGCCGCAGTCCCAAGTATCTTGGCCGGATGGCTTGGCAGGAGTTGCCGGGCTCTTTCATGCGTCACCACAACGGGGGCCGTGAGTGCATGCCCCGACGGGTCAAAGGAGGCGAAATAGATTTCCTCCGCCCGGGCATCGACCGCCACCACGATGGGCAGGGTTTCCGCCGTTTCGTTGGCGGCAATGGCGGCAAGCGAAGTGATGCCAATGACCGGAATCCTGAGCGCAACGCCCAGACCACGCGCCATCGCCAGACCGATGCGCACACCAGTAAACGTGCCGGGCCCCGTCGTCACGGCAATACGGCTGAGATCTGCGAATTGCACGCCTGCCTCGGCCATGGCGTCCCGCACCATGGGGGCCAGGGCTTCCGCCTGGCCGCGTTCCATGATGGCCAGGCGGGATGCAAGAGCGAGCCCGCGGGAGGCATCAAAAACGCAAACCGAACAGGCGGCCATGGAAGTATCAAGGGCAAGCACAAGCATGATGCTGCTTGATAGGCCGCAAGCCGTGCCCGATGCAAGTTCACCGCTTAAGGGTGAATGACGCCCTTGCGCAGGATGAGGTTGCCGTAAAGCCGGCGCTCGCCCGAGGCCACGATGGCGTAACAGGTTTTCACCCGGTTGTAGAAATCGGTGCCCACCAGGACAGTAATGTTTTGTTTGGGCTCGTATCTCTTGAGCACGGCCTCGAAATCCGCAAACACCGGTTCAATCCGCTTGGCATCGCCATGGGCCGCCGGCCTGAACACCGCTTCGGGGACAAACTCATCCACCGGCATGACCGAGAGAATGGCCGCGGCAATGCGCGGCGCAGCATGGCCATCCATGCGCACCAGCCGCTGCGCATCCGTGTCGGCGGGATAGTTTCCGTCGACGATGGCGATCTCATCGCCGTGTCCCATGGTGCGCAATATCGCCAGGAGGTCGGGCCCCAGCAGCGGATCAATACCTTTGAGCATTCACTGGGCCTCCTTGAAAAGCACGTCGCGGTCGATGATGTAGTTGGCAAAGAGCGAAAGGCTGGCCGCCCCCATGGCGCGGGCATCCGAGCCGATGCTGCCTTCCTCGATGCTGAATTTAGGCAAGCCCCGGAGGTCATGGCGGGCGAGGGCAGCGCGGATTCTGCGCACCAGTTCCGCGCGCACATTGGCGGGCATGGCCCCGTCGACGATGATGGCGTCAAAATCGATGATCGACATCGTTGCGACCGCGGCAAACGCGAGGCTCTTGGCGGTTTGTTCCAGCCACACGTCGAGTGCAGGGCCGATTTCCCCCCAGTCTTCGGGCGATCGCGCCAGCTGCATGGGATCGCGTCCTTCTGCCTGCAGGCGGTTCTCGAGGACGTAGAGACTGGCGTTGTGGGTGAGTTGCTGCGGGCTGCCATCGGGCGCGGCAATTGGAAATGAACCGATGGCACCGGCATAGCCGGCTTTTCCCGGAAAGATGTGGCCGTTGATGACAATCCCGCCGCCGACGAAATAGCCCACGAAGAAATAGGCATAGCTGTTGAAGCGGCTACCCCGGCCAAAGAGCAATTCGGCCGCGCAGGCCGCCGTTGCGTCATTGCTCAAGTGAACCGGCCAGTTGCCCAGCTTGGCAACCTCGCCCGCAAGGTCGAAATCGCGCCAGGCCTCCAGCACCTCGTGGGAGGCACCCACCTCCTCCTCCCAGTTCCAAAGCTCGAAGGGCGTGGCGATGCCAAGGCCGCTAATCCGGCTTTTCTGCTGCGCCGACAGGCCGGACAGCAAGCCCTCAAGTTCGACGGCCACAAAATCCATGATTTTCTGCGGGGTGGGGAAAAGATAGGGCCGGTGCACCTTGCGCCGCACCTTGCCCGTAAGGTCCATCAGGATGAGATCGCCCGAGCGCCGGCCCACCTTCAAGCCGATGGAAAAGGCTCCGTCCGGATTGAGCGAGAAGGGGACGAGGGGCTGGCCGACCTTGCCGCGCTGCGGCGTTTCCTTGAGCAGCAGCCCATCGGTTTCAAGCTGCCGGACGATGACCGAGACAGTTTGCGCGGAAAGGCCGGTAAGCCGTGCGATTTCGGCCTTGGGCAGGCTGCCGTGCCGACGGATCAGCGAGAGCGCCAGCCTTTCATTGTAAAGTCGCACGCCGTTTTGGCTGGTGCCACGGGCCAGCGTCGGGCCCTTGCCCAACGTCGTCCCGCCGCCTGCCCAATCCATCGTCACGTCCGCCCACCTGTTCAAATTCGCGCGAAATTGCCCCCCGGCCGACCAAAAGTCGAGCTTCCCGTAGGGATAGATGCTTGTCAATGTATAAATCACGCCGATTTACTTATTGACTACCCTGCCGGAATTGGTTCAAATCTATCTAAGGATCGGGGTTCATGTCACTGAATCCAGATTTCTAACCGCCGAATATCTGGACTTGAAATGCAATCGTAGTTAGGCTTAACTTTACATAAGTAATGATACTTATGTATAAATATGTACTTATCAAGCCCCAAAAAGGGCACGTCCATGGGAGGATCATCGTGAAGACAATTCTGAAATCTGCTGCCGCAGCTGCTGTCTTGCTCAGCTTTGCAAGCATCACCCCTGCCCAGTCCGCAGGTGTTGGCGCCTGCCTCATCACCAAGACCGACACCAACCCCTTTTTCGTCAAGATGAAGGAAGGTGCGACCGCCAAGGCGGCCGAGCTCGGGGTTGACCTCAAGGCCTATGCCGGCAAGGACGATGGCGACAATGAGGGCCAGGTGGCCGCCATTGAAACCTGCATTGCCGATGGTGCCAAGGGCATCCTGATCACCCCTTCCGACACAAAGGCCATCGTCCCGACCATCAAGAAAGCTCGCGACGCTGGCATTCTTGTCATCGCCCTCGACACGCCGCTTGATCCGATCGATGCCGCCGACCAGACCATGGCCACCGACAACTTCCAGGCCGGCTTCCTGATCGGTTCCTATGCCCGGGTCAAGCTGGGCGATGCGGCAAAGGATGCCAAGGTCGGCTTCCTCGACATCAACACCAAGCAGGTCACCGTTGACGTGCTGCGCGACCAGGGCTTCATGAAGGGTTTCGGCATCGACGTGAAGGA
>CAZRZB010000060.1:0-16044 GCA_964604435.1 uncultured Aestuariivirga sp.
GCTCGATCATGTTGGCGCCCTTGTCGAAGCCCGACAGCAGCGAGGGCGACAGCAGGTCGCCGTCGAACAGGTAGAGGAAATTCGGGTTGGCGGCTTTCTCTGCCATGACAACGCTATTTAATCGCGCCACGCCGCCCCGCGTCTTGCCGCCCTCAAACTTGTAGACGTCGCCCACGCCAAGCAGCGTGATCTTCACCGACTCGGCTTGCGCCGGGAGGATTGCGAAGCTGCTGAGAAGCCCGGCCAGAAGAATTTTGGATATGAACCGCATCATGCTCTCCCCCTGTTGATGGGGTTAAGGACTATGGCGGAAATGTCGCAAAATCGTGACGGCCTATTATTCATACTAACATGTTAGTATGAATAATCGCCCCCGCCTTGTGGAGGCCCATTTGCTGCACCAATGTCGTCTAAAGTCGCGCTTTTTCGCACCCGATCCGCCCCCAAACCGCGGCGCTTTGTGCCGGCTTTCGCCGCGTCGCGGGGGCGGCCTTAACCCTCCGCTAACCATTCCGGCGTCAAGACTGTCTCCACATTCTCGCCATACGCGGAGAGTTTACCTTGGGAAATTTTCGGGAGTGACCCATGACCTATAATTTGCGCCGGGCCGGCTTCGTCCTACTAGCCCTGGGCCTTGCGGGCTGCTCCAGCCAGATGGACCGGCCCTTTACCCCTATGGAACCCACGGGGATTCCGGCGGCTGACATCCGCAACATCCTTTCGGGCAAAAGCTGGCGCTGGTCCGGCCCCAACAACAGCGGCGTAACCCTTTATGCTTCCGATGGAACTTCCCTTGTCGAGGTCACCGGAAAAGGCACTACCACCGGCACCTGGAGCGCCAAGGACGGCGAACTGTGCGAAAGCTTCGCCCCTGCCCCCTTCCTCCCCAAGGGCATTCCGATGAGCTGCAAGCCCATCACCGGCTCCGGCAATGTCTACCAGGTCGGCGAAGCCACCTTCACGCTGGCGTGAGGCCTTTGGTGATGCCTTTGAACTCCAAAATTGCCGTGCCATCCTCTCGGGGGCATAGTGCTTGAAGCAACAGTCAAGCTGTGGCACATGGCGTGAAGCGGGGACGGTAGCGAGCTTGAAATTGACCAGAAAACCCACTTGTTTTGTGTGCCTGACTGCAATCGCCTTGGGGCTGGCCGGCTGTGCGACGGGCCCAAAAGGCATTCGCTTCATCAATGGCGATGGAGGGGCAGGCACAAAACCTGTGGCGCAACCCATCCGCCAATTCAGCGCCGCGGAAATTCAAACCGCCATAGTAGGAAAAACATTCCAGTATACCCGAAGCGATGGCAACGGTTTTGTAACCTATAATGCCGATGGCACCTTTACCTACCAGGACGACACCAGGGGCGAAGGCTCCGGCAAATGGGAAACCAGCAACAACCTGTTTTGCGAAATTTTCGGCGCAAACGCCATACAGGAGTGCGGTGAGTTCAAAAGCACCGGCGATGCCTATTTCGCCGCCAAGTCCCGCCTCGTGGAAATGAAAAGCTAAAGCAAACCGATTTTCACGGATGAAGCTGTCCTCATCCAGGCTTTGCCCCGCCTTCTCCTTCCGGCTATAATCCATCCAGAAAGGGGAAGCTCAAAATGTCACACCCCAATTCTGCGCAAGCCGATTATTGGAGCTCTGAGGCCGGCTATCAATGGATTGTACATGAAGCGTTCATGGACGCGATGTGGGCAGCGATACTTGGCCGTCTACTGGAGCGGACAGCTATTCGCCCAAAGGAAAACCTTCTGGATATTGGTTGCGGCACAGGTGCCAGCACTCTTGCCGCCGCAATCAAGACTGGCCCCGCAGGCCATGTCACCGGACTCGACATCGCAGAGCAGCTGCTCAATCGCGCGCGAAAAAGGTCGGAAGATGCGGGGCTCAGGAACACAAGTTTTATTCTGACGGACGCGCAGACACACCCATTTGTCCCTGAAAGCTTCGACGCAATTATTTCCCGTTTCGGGCTTATGTTTTTTGACAACCCTGTCGCGGCCTTTGCCAACATGGCAAGGGGATTGAAGCCGGATGGAAGGCTGGTCTTTGCCGCATGGGCACCCGCTGCTGAAAATCCATGGTACCTCATCCCCCGCGACGCAGCAATTGCCCGGCTCGGCGAGCCAACTCCAGCCGACCCTTTCGCCCCCGGCCAGTTTGCGTTTCAGGACATGGAACGCGTGACAAAGCTCATGGCGCAAGCCGGTCTGAGGAACGTTCGCGGCGAGGCGGAAATGGTTCCCCTGATCCCGCCCGTAACTGTGGGAGAAGCCGCCAAAGTCGCGACGGGATCAGGCCCCGCGGCGCGGATCATGAAGGAATTATCAGGAACGGAAACTGATGCCACCGCCATCGAAACCGTTGTCGCGGAAGCGTTCATGAAATTTGAAACCCCGAAAGGCATAAGTGTACCAGCGACAATCCATTTCTTTTCCGCAGGTGGAATCTGATCTTTCGAAGCGATTCAACCAATGACGCCCCGGTTTCAGAGCCCCTGAATAAACGGATTTGTTTTCCGCTCGGTGCCAATCCGGCTCGAAGATCCATGGCCCGGCAGAAAGGTTACATCATCGCCAAGCGGCAACACCTTTTCCATGATGGATTTCATCAGGGTTTCCTGACTGCCATAGGGAAAATCCGTGCGCCCCACGGAGCCCCGGAACAGCACATCCCCCATCAGAACAAACCGGTTTTCGTCATTGAAGAAAACCACCGACCCCGGTGAATGCCCCGGAGCGTGAAGTACTGAAAATTTCATGCCGGCGACAGTGACCTCGTCACCATCCTTGAGCAGCCGGTCCGGCACAACGCTTCTGGAATCCAGCATATCGAACCTGGCGCCACTGTTAACCAGGTCGTCCATCAGGAACTGGTCGGCTGCGTGCGGACCTTCGATCTGGACCTGCAGGGCATCCCGAAGTTCTGCCGCTCCTCCCGCGTGATCGATATGCCCATGGGTCAGCAGTATCTTCTCGACAGTAACGCCGGATTGCTCAATAGCCATCAGGATGCCGGCCACATCGCCGCCCGGGTCGACAACGGCTCCTCGCAAGGTCTCTTCATCGAATACCAGGGAACAGTTCTGCCGGAAGGGCGTAACAGGAATGATAAGTACTTTGAGCTTGGCCATGGCCGCGTTGCATAGCGATCCTTCGGAATACCTGCAAGAGTTCCGGTGCTTGCCTAAAATAGAGGCAACGGCTAGAGCCTCAGGATTACTTTCACCGAGGCAATATCCGATGTCCGCAACCGCAGCCACGCCCTGGCGCTATGGCAATCTTGTTGCAGCAATTGCAACCGTTGCCAGTTGCGACATTGCCCTCGGCTTCACCTTCCAGCTGCTGCCGTTGCTCATGGAAATGCAGCAAATACCGGCATGGATCATTGGCCTCAATACTGCCATGGGGCCTATAGGCATTCTCCTCGCGGGGCCAATTCTGCCCCGTGTCATCAGCCGCATGGGCCCCAAGCGTGTGGCCTATATCTCCGTGGGGTTCATCATATCGGCACTCGTCATTTTCAAGGCTGTGCCCAATCTCTATGTCTGGTTTCCCCTGCGCTTTGCCCTCGGCATAGCGACGGGTGCGCTGTTTACGATAAGCGAGGCCTGGATTTTGACCTTTGCGGATGCCGGAAGCCGTGGCCGCATCATGGGTGTCTATACCAGTGTTATGGCGATCACGTTTTCGATAGGCCCGTTTGCTTTGCCGTTTACCGGAGCGACCGGCTGGTTGCCTTGGCTTATCGGGATAACCTGCCTTGGTCTGAGCGTCCTGCCACTCACCCTGGTGAGCGTGAGCAACGACATCTTTCATGACAAGGATGGAGGAAATTTTCTGCGTGTTATCAAGCGGGCCCCCCTGCTCCTTTTTGCAGTTGCTACCGCCACGCTTTTTGACAGTGTTTTCATCTCCTTTTTTACAATTTTTGGGCTGCGATCTGGATTGACGCTTCAGACTGCCAGTTGGGTTCTTGGCGCAGGCATTTTGGGCAACCTGGGTTTTCAGTTCCTTATCGGATCACTCTCGGACCGGTGGTCAAGGGTGGGCGTAGTTGTCAGCTCAGCGGTCATCACCGTCCTTACGAGTGTCGCGCTGATATTTGTTGTCCAATCCTGGCTCATCTGGCCAACCGTCATCATTATGGCAACAGCCGCATTCGCCGTTTACGTTGTTGCCTTGGCCATCATGGGCGACACGTTCAAGGGGGCCGATCTGGTTGCAGGCTCAGCAGCCTTCTCCGCCATGTGGGGTGTTGGCGGTCTCGTGGGGCCTCCGATGGCAGGCGCTGCCATAGATGCCTTTGGCGTCAATTCCATGCCGCTGATGCTTGCTGCATTCTATGTCCTACTGCTTGTGGGCTTGGGCCTGAGCCGCGGGAAATTCGTCAGAAAGCCTGTCCATGGATAGGCAGCGCATCGTCAATCTCTTCGCAGCCATCAGCGCGATAACCGTATTCGGCTTCGCGCTGGGCCTGATGTTTCCACTCCTTGCCCTCATCATGGAGCAGCGCGGCATTGACCCTGATGTCATTGGCTACAACACCGCTATGCAGCCCCTCGGCATCATGCTCTCGGTATTCACCACGCCTTTGCTGGTACGCAGGTTTGGCGCCAAGAGCGCAACAATTGGCGCGGCATTCGCCACGGGCACAATCATCCTGCTCTACCCTCTTGTACCGGTCTTCTGGTGGTGGTTTGGCCTGCGCATCATGCAGGGCTTTTTTGTCTCCACGCTTTTTGCCATCAGCGAAGCCTGGATCGTAAAGTTCGCCGAGGGCCCCTACCGCTCAAGAATTCTGGCTCTTTATACAAGCGTGCTCGCCGCTAGCTTTGGCGGCGGCCCGGTTCTTATCAGCTTTACCGGGACGGAAACCGCCCTGCCCTTCATGATCGGAGCCGCATTTCTCTTCCTTGCAACCATTCCAATCTTCTTTGTCAGGGACGAAACAATTGATGAAGAGGATGAAACTCCGCTTTCCGTTGCCGGCTTCATCCGAAAAGCCCCGATTCTCCTCATTGCCGTTGGGATGTTTGCCATCATTGATGCGGCAAATCTGAGTTTCCTGCCAGTATACGGGGTGAAAATGGGAATGGACCAGGCAACTGCTTCCCTCGCCCTGACGGCCTTCATCGTTGGCAACACGGTTCTGCAGTTTCCCATCGGCTGGCTGGCCGACCATTTCAGGAAACGCTGGGTCATGGCCGGTTGCGGGGTCGTAACCGCATGTGCCAGCGCGCTGCTCCCCATATCCTTCGATACTCTGGCATTCTGGCCCCTGCTGACCATAGCCGGGGCAGCGTCGGCGGGCATCTATACTGTTTCACTGGCGGAATTGGGTGAACGGTTCTCTGGCCACGAACTGGTCACCGGCACTGCGGCGTTTTCCACCACATGGGGGCTTGGAGCTCTGGTTGGCTCTCTCATTGCGGGCTGGTCGATGCAGAGCTTCGGGCCCGATGGCCTGCCCTATTCCATGGCCCTCATATTTGCTCTATTTCTCCTCATCATGGTGACCCGTGAATACAGAACGAACAAATGACAAGTGATCACCTCACCACGATTCGTGACTATTTGCGCCTCGCCGTCAGCCGTTTTCGCGAGGCAAAGCTGGAACACGGCCACGGCGCATCCACCGCCCTCGATGAGGCGGCATTTCTTATCCTTGAAACCCTGAACTTGCCCGTGGATGACATTAATCCATGGCTCGACGCAACACTTCTTCCGGCCGAACGTGAAAAACTATCCTCCATTATTGATGCACGGATCAGGACACGAAAACCCGCCGCCTACCTGACCAGGCGGACCTATATTCACGGCGTGCCCTTTTACGTCGATGAGCGCGTCATCGTGCCCAGATCCTATATCGGCGAACTGCTTTTCAGCGGCCTATTTGGCGGCGAAGGCCACAATCTGGTTGAAGATCCGCAAGCCGTCGCTTCGGTCCTGGACCTCTGCACCGGATCCGGCTGCCTGGCCATTCTCGCGGCTGGCATTTTTCCCAATGCTGTTGTTGATGCCGTGGAACTTTCACCCGATGCGATGGCTGTTGCCCGCATCAACGTGAAGGATCACGGCCTTGAAAACCGCGTGACTCTTCATCAAGGTGACCTCTTCGCCCCGGTGGCCAACAAGAAATATGATCTCATTATAGCCAACCCTCCCTATGTGGCAGAGGCTGAGGCAGAGGCCTTCCCGCGGGAATACGCCCATGAACCGGCTATGGCCCATGTTGGCGGACGGGACGGCCTGGATATTGTTCGCAGGATTCTGGATGATGCGCCAAGGTTCCTCAAGAAAGGCGGCGGACTTCTATGTGAAATCGGCACGGGCCGCGAAATTCTCGAGCGCCAATATCCGGATTTGAATTTCTTCTGGCTGGATACCGAAGAAAGCACCGGAGAAGTATTCTGGCTTACTTTCTGAGCCCCGTGGCCACCATTAGATTATCGTAGATACGCCGGGTCATCTTGGCCATTTGCGGCATCAGCGGCGTGGCTTCATGGATAAGCCTGCGGTAGGCGCCTGAGCCGTTTTCCTTTTCCAATGAAGCCACATAACCCGGCAGCGAAGACCATGTGGCCATCGTCTGAGGAGTGAACTCGCAGTGGAACTGCGTTCCTATGGCGTGACTGTCCACGGCCACGGCCTGAATGGCGGCCTTCGGCGAAGTAGCCAGGACTTTTGCGCCCTGCGGTGCCCTTTTCACTTCGGCCCAATGCCACTGCATGACTTTATTGCCGGCCTCGAGGCCGGAAAACAGGGCATGTTCCCTGCCATCAGGGGTAAGCGAAACATCATAAACACCCACTTCAGGTTCATCGGCGAGGGCCACTTCCCCCCCAAGGGCATCACACAGCAATTGATGCCCGAGGCAAACTCCGAAATAGGGCTTGGCCCGGTCCCACACCCATTCGCGGATTGCCGCCTTTTCCTGAAGCATCCAGCTGTGCTCGTTTTCCTGCCAGGTGTCTTGCGCCCCGCCTAGGACGAAGAGAAAATCATAGTTCGCAAGATTGGGAATGTCTTGGCCTTCCCAGAGGCGGACCATCTCCGGCACAATGTGGTCTTCGGCGAAAAAATCCAGAAACCGCCCCGGATGGTCATAGTTCATATGTTGAAAAACAAGTGCGCGCTTCATTCATACCCTATTTCACTGGAAGCAGAACCAGGGTTTTGGCCCTGCACTGCCGCGTTTCATTCAAGCCGCAAGCTATGAAACCGCCCGCCTTGTTAACACATACCCGGAGTTCCGACAGCCGGGCCTGGTCCTGCGCATTGCCGCATTGCACAGATAGCATGTCCGCCGTCAACGCCTTGTTTGAATTGACAAAGTCGGCCACCAATTGCCCGGGTGTGACCATGACGGGCGCCTGTGGGGACTGATAACGGGCAGGGATTCGCAACTGCCCGAATAGCTGTCTAACCGTGGCGAAATAATCCTTTTGTGAAAGCCCGGAACAGGTCCCGTGTTTTTTCCACTCATGGATGATGAGTTTCTTCGACGGCATGACATCAATGACGCCATCGATCACCTCCTGCGGAATCCAGTCCTCCCGTGTCCTGCAATATTCTGGCCAGCCCTCGCTGCGTTGCGGCCAGAGCCCGTGAACGACAAAGGCGAAATGCCGTCCCAGGGCACATTGTTGCCGGTCATTCCGGCCCGCTTCACCTGCGCAGTAGCTGGGTGACCAGGAGAGCGCCAGAATATAGTAGTCCGACTGCCCTGTGCCCTGAACTTTTGCACTAGCGGCGGTCGTCAGAGCAAAAATGGAGATCAAAAGAAAAATGGCTATTTCGCGGCTAGCAAGGATTGTCTGGGCAATCCGGGTGGTGGGATGGAGCGGGATTCGGGGCATGTCTGGGCAATTGTTTTCCAGGTTGGATTGTTGAGGTGCATTTCGCAGCGGGCGAGCCTGCCCAGCAGGCACAATACTTCTCCCTGGGAATACCGGCGGTTATTGGCGCGACAATAGCAATCCCTATGGCTCTGATCAGCAGCCAGGGCGTTAGCCCCGATCAGTGGCATAAAAATTACCATATACAGAAACCTTACCCCATCTTGCGCAGGCTAGCGCAATCCCGGGCCGACTAGAAGCCCGATCAGATCAGCTGCAAATCAATTGCCTGGGGTCCCCTGCCCTTGGCATCGTCTTGCACATCAAAACTGATCTTCGTGCCCTCGTTCAACTCCGGAATTCCTGATTTCTGGACGGCCGTAACATGAACAAATATGTCCTTGCCGCCCCCATCCGGAGTGACGAAACCATAGCCTTTTGCCTGATTGAAGAACTTTACCGTGCCAGTCCTGCGCATGAAAAGAAGGCTCCCACCCTGTTCACCGTCCAGCACGAATATGCGTCACGAAAGGTCTTGCAGCAAGAGGGGCCGGGGAGCTCCGCTTCTGTATTGCTTTTTGACAGCCAGTCTTACAAGCTGGCCTGCTCGTTTATGCGGAGGTTCAGTTGAACAAAAGAGCGTTATTGGCTCTCAGTGCATTTGTTGCAGCCGGCCTCTGCAGCGGGAACGCCTTCAGCAAACCTGCCCAGACAACAAAGTACATCTACTACGCCATTTACGGCGATACGCCTGCTGCCATCTATGCAACCCTCGTGAAACGGGGCCCGCGCGTGGATGGCGTCAAGGCCTATGCCGCAACGACGGCCGTGTCGTCCCAATCCGGGCAGTTGATCCAAGGCAGCAATTGCACTTTGAACGATTACCGGTTCAAGATTGATTTTACCATCAAATTGCCAAAGCTGAAGAATGAGGCGGCTTTGAAGGGAGCCACCCGAACCGGCTGGAAGAAGTTCTTGAGTTTTCTCATAGCTCACGAGGAAACCCACCGCAGCATCTGGCTGGCCTGTGCCGCCACGCTGGAGGCCAAAGTCAAAGCCATTCAAGCCAGGTCGTGTGCGGAATTGAATGAGAAATCCACCAAACTCTGGGAACAAATGCGGGTTTCCTGTGCCAAGAAACAGGATGCTTTCGACGTGGCCGAGCAGGCGCGGCTGCTGCGCCATCCGTTTGTGAAGCTCGTGCTGTCGCAGGCGGGCCGGACCTCCAAGGCGCTGGCAATCCCCAGGAAAAGATAAAGTCCGTTAGAGAACGCGCCCGGCAACGGCGTCGAGTTTCCTCAAAACCTTGGCATCCCGGTATTCCCTTGCTGTCATGATGGCATGCTCAAGGGCCCGGTCCGAACCGATTGGGCAAGGCGGATGCTCGCGGGGAAATTCCCTGGCCAGGCGCAAGATAAGTCTCTTGGCGTTTCCAGAATTTGCCTTCATGACCTCAATAACCTTGGCCACATCCACCGTTCCATGGCCTTCATGCCAGGAGTCATAGTCCGTCACCATTGCCACGGTGCAGTAGCAGATCTCGGCCTCCCGCGCGAGCTTGGCTTCCGGCATGTTCGTCATGCCGATAACACTGGCGCCCCACGACCTGTAGAGGCGGGATTCGGCGAGCGTTGAAAATTGTGGCCCTTCCATCACTACATAGGTGCCGCCCCTGGCGAAGGGCAGGTTTTCTGCCGCCAGTGCCACTGCTGCGGCATCCTGCACGGCGGGTGATATAGGATGGGAAAAGGGCACATGGCCAACGCAACCCGTTCCAAAAAATGATTTCTCCCGGGCAAAGGTCCGATCGATAAACTGGTCAATCAGGACAAACATGCCGGGCGCCAATTCTTCTTTTAGCGAACCAACGGCCGACAGCGATATGATATCGGTCACGCCCAGCCGCTTCATGGCGTCAATGTTGGCGCGGTAGTTGATGGTCGTGGGCGAGAAGACATGCCCCCTGCCATGCCGGGGAAGAAAGACCACCGGAAGACCGGCGATTTCGCCACAGCGCAGCTGGTCCGACGGCATGCCCCAAGGGCTTTCCACCGTTTTCCACTCCGCCTGGTCAATCGGCAGATCATAAACACCGGACCCGCCGATAATCCCCAACACGGACTTGGTCATCTCACCCCTCTTGACAAAAAAGGCCCAGCTCTGCGCTGGGCCTCTTATTCATCAGATTGCGATCCGGCTCAATGTTGATCGTGCCAGATCTTCTTTTTTACAAAATACAGAAGCGTTGAAAGGACGGTCAGGAAGATCATGACCATGAAGCCAAGGCTCTTGCGTTCCTCCATCTTGGGTTCGGCGGTCCAGGCCAGAAATGCCGAGACATCCCGCGCCATGTCGTCAACCGTATTGGGCGCGCCATCGTCAAAAGTGACCTGGCCATCGGAAAGCGGTGCCCCCATCGAGATGAAATGGCCATTGGCGAAGTAAGGATTATAGCTTTTGCCTTCCGGCATTTCCTTCTTGATGTCTTCTGGCGGCTCTTCGTAGCCCGTCAGCACGGAATAGACATATTGTGCTCCGCCAATGCCATTGACCAGCTGATTGAAAGTTCCATACCAGCCAGGGCGGAACTTGGTGATCAGCGAGAGATCCGGCGGCAGGGCCCCACCGTTGGCGCTGGCAGCGGCCTGGTCATTGGCAAAGGGCGATGGAAACCGGTCGGATGGCAATCCCGTACGGTCGTACATATCCCCGTTGGCGTCAGGCCCATCCTTCATTGTGAAGGTAGCAGCCAGTGCCTTGACCTGCTCAACCGTGAATCCCGGTCCGCCATGATCACTCAGGTTCCGGAACGACACCAGTTTCATGGAGTGGCAGTTCGAACAAACTTCCTTGTAGACCTTGTAGCCGCGCTGCAGCTGCCCCTTGTCAAAGGTGCCGAAAGGCCCCTCAAAAGAGAAGGAAATGGCCTTGGCGTCCTTCTGGCCTTCAGCGGCTGCCAGACCAGTCAGAAGCAGAAGTCCAGCAGCTGCGGTCGCGAGTGTCTTGAGCGTTTTTTTCATCTTTTTCCCCAAATCACTCAGCTGGTGCCAAAGGCTTCTTCTTTGCCAGAACCGCATCCGATATGGATGGCGGCAACGGCTTCGGGCTTTCCAGAAGTCCGAGCAACGGCAAGATTACAATGAAGTGGATGAAGTAATAGGCCGTGAGGATGCGCGACCAGAATACATAGGCGCCCTCAGCCGGTTTGGACCCGAGATAGCCCAAACCAATGCAAACAATGACAAACAGCCAGAAGAACTGCTTGAAGATCGGCCGGTAGGTGCCAGACCGCACCCGCGAGGTATCAAGCCATGGCAACACGAAGAGAATCAGGATTGAACCGAACATGGCCACAACGCCCCCAAGCTTGTCTGGGATCGCCCGCAAAATTGCATAGAACGGCAGATAGTACCATTCAGGAACAATATGGGCTGGCGTGACCAGGGGATTCGCCGGCAGGTAATTGATCGCATGCCCCAGATAGTTTGGGGCAAAGAACGTGAAAGCCGAGAACAGCATCATGAAGACCGCAATCGCGAATGTATCCTTCATGGTGTAGTAGGGATGGAAAGCTATCGTGTCCTGCGAACTCTTGACGTTGACGCCCGTGGGATTGCCGTTTCCTGGCACATGCAAAGCCCATATATGGAGGCCGACCAGGCCTGCAAGAACAAACGGCAGCAGGTAGTGCAGGGAGAAGAAGCGGTTCAGCGTCGGGTTATCGATTGAATAGCCTCCCCACAGCCAGGTCGTCACCGACTCGCCCACAAACGGGATGGCCGAGAACAGGTTGGTGATTACCTTTGCGCCCCAGAAACTCATCTGCCCCCAGGGCAAGACGTAGCCCATGAAGGCTGTTGCCATCATCACCAGATAGATGAGCACGCCAATCATCCACAATATTTCGCGGGGAGCCTTGTAGGAACCATAGTACATGCCACGGAATATATGAATGTAGACGGCAATGAAGAACATTGAAGCGCCGTTGGAATGAAGATAACGCAGCAGCCAGCCGGAATTCACATCACGCATGATATGTTCGACGGAGTTGAACGCCATGTCGACATGGGGGGTATAGTGCATGGCAAGCACGATGCCGGTGAGCAGCTGCGCAACCAGCATGACAGCCAGAATTCCGCCAAAAGCCCACCAGTAGTTGAGGTTCTTGGGCGTCGGGAAATCCATGAGCTGGGCCTGAACCAGCTCCATGACCGGAAGCCGCTCATGCATCCATTTGCCAAAGGCACTCTTCGGTTGATAGTTTGACGGACCACTCATAAATCTTGCCCCTGGTTAACCGATGCGAATTTTTGTGTCGGAGAGATATTCATACTTCGGCACGAACAGGTTTTCAGGTGCCGGGCCCTTGCGGATGCGCCCCGCCGTGTCGTAGTGGGAACCATGGCAGGGGCAGAACCAGCCGCCCGACTTGGCATTGCCTTCAACCACGCCATAGTCACCCGAGTTGCCGATCGGCACACACCCCAGATGCGTGCAAACCCCCATCATGACGAGAAAAGCTTCCTTGCCGCCGACGATGCGGTTCTCGTCGCTGGCAACATCGCCGTCCTTCACATTGGCGCTGCGGGCGTTTGTATCGATAAGGTCCTCGATCTTTACCGCCTTCGCCAGCTCAATTTCCTTCGCCGTGCGGTGCCGGACAAAGACCGGATTGCCGCGCCACTTCAGCGTGATTTCCTGGCCCTCGGCAACGGGTGCCAAGTCAACTTCAACCGAGGCCAGCGCAAGGACGGAAGCATCCGGATTCATCTGGTTGATGAAAGGCCAGGCCGTCAGCGCAGCACCTACTGCCGCCACCGCTCCCGTTGCTATGAAAAGAAAATCCCGCCGATTTACATCCGCATGTACCGCTGTGGACACGTTTTTGTTCCCTCGTGTTGCCGCTGGCGCCGAACAAGGAAAACCCTGTTTGGCACATTAACTCTGGCGGTTTTGGCATTGGTCAGGGTAGTTGTCTAGCCATGAGTTGTCGCAGCAGCACAACGCTTTGATCAATCCGGCGACATTGGCTAAAACACCGAAATCATGATCGAAATCGCCCTTTTTCAGCCTGACATTGCCCCCAACGCCGCAACCGTCATCCGCATGGCCGCCTGCCTCGGCCTCAAAGTCACAATAATCGAACCCGCGGGCTTTGCCTGGACTGATTCTTCCTTCCGGCGGGCCGGGCTGGATTATCTTGACCGTGCCGCGGTGCGAAGATCTCCGTCCTGGCAGGCCTTCCGGGCGGAAACCCAGGGACGGCGGCTGGTCCTTCTAACGACCAGGGCAGAGGTTCCCTACTCCCGGTTTGCTTTCACTGGGAATGACATCATCCTTATGGGACAGGAAAGTTCCGGCGTACCCGCAGACATTCATGCGGCGGTGGGCGCCCGTGTCCTGATTCCCATGAGACCGGGCGAGCGGTCCCTCAATGTGAGCCTTGCCTGCGCCATGGTCACGGGCGAGGCGCTCCGCCAAACCGCTGGATTTCCAAGTTCTTGAGCCCTATTGAGTGGATCACGATGGCAAATTCCGAAACCCAAAAGACCACTTCCCGCCTCTGGTTTGAAAGCTTGCGGGACAAGATAGTCGCAGAATTCGAGCAACTCGAAGCTGAAGCGGCCGGAACAGCGCCTGCGGGACATTTTCAAAAAACGCCGTGGGACCGGGGCGGCGAGGGTGGCGGTGGCGTCATGTCCATGATGCACGGCAGGCTCTTTGAGAAAGTTGGGGTGCATTGCTCAACCGTCCATGGCGAGTTTTCGCCGGAATTCAGAAAGCAGATCCCCGGCGCTGAAGACGACCCCAAATTCTGGGCGTCCGGAATCTCCCTCATCGCCCATTTCTGGAACCCCAACATCCCCGCCGTTCACATGAACACCCGCTATGTCGTGACCTCCAAGTCCTGGTTTGGCGGCGGCGCGGACCTGACCCCGGTTCTCGACCGGCGGCGCAACCAGGATGATGCCGACTCAAAAAGTTTTCACGCCGCCTTCAAGGCCGCCTGCGAAGGCCATCCCGTGGCCGACTACGAAAGATACCGGAAATGGTGCGATGAGTATTTCTATCTCCCCCATCGTAAGGAGCCGCGTGGCATCGGCGGCATATTCTTCGACTATTTGAACACTGGGAATTTTGAAGCCGACCTTGCCTTCGTCAAATCCGTTGGCATGGCCTTTCTGAAGGTCTTCCCGGAAATCGTGAGAAAAAACATGGCCACGCCCTGGACCGAGGCAGACCGCGAGGAACAGCTGGTCCGCCGCGGGCGCTACGTGGAGTTCAACCTGCTCTATGACCGCGGCACCTTGTTTGGCCTCAAGACCGGCGGCAATGTGGAATCCATCCTGTCTTCCATGCCCCCCATGGTGAAATGGCCCTAGAGGAAACGACCGATGGACCTTCGCAACGGCTTTGACATCAAGCGCTACATCCGCACCATTCCGGATTACCCCAAACCCGGCATCATGTTCCGCGACATCACCACCCTGCTCGCTAATCTGCACAGTTTTCGAGCCGCAATAGATGAACTCGTCTGGCCCTTCCTCCGCGGCGACATAGACTATGTGGCAGGAATTGAGGCGCGCGGCTTTATTCTGGGTGGTGCGGTCGCCGCAAGCCTCGGGCGCGGATTCATCCCCATCCGCAAGAAAGGCAAACTGCCGTCACGCACCATCGGCCAGGAATACGCCCTGGAATACGGCGTTGATACGATCGAAATCCATGCCGATGCCATCAAGCAAGGCGACCGCATCCTGCTGATTGACGATCTCATCGCCACGGGCGGAACCGCCGGGGCGGCCATTGATCTCATTCGCAAGTCCGGCGGCGAAGTTGTGGCCGCCGCTTTCGTGATCGATCTTCCGGAATTGGGTGGCGCCGCAAAACTCAGAGCCAAGAATGTGAAAGTCCACACCTTGGTGAGCTTCGAGGGGCACTAACGGCGGGCCGTCAGCACCTTGCCTTCGAAACTGAAGACCAATTCATTCTTCTGGTTGAAACCCTCATTCAGCGAAAACACGATACCCCATTGCGGGCGCGATGCCAACTCACGTTTTCCGGTCACTTTGCAGGAGTAGCGAACCGTATCACCGGGAAGAACCGGTTTCAGCCACCGGAGATTTGTAAACCCCGGACCTGGCCCGATCTCCGGCAGGGCTTTGCCGCCGGCCAGCAATTTCGCCCGCGCCGTGTCGTTGACGGCCACGAAGCATTTCATCCAGCCTGCGGCCGTGTGCCAGCCGCTGGCGGAAAGCGCGCCAAATGGGCCTTTCCAGCCTTCTTCATCGCTCAGGTGAAAGGGTTGCGGATCGTATTTCCGGGCAAATCTAAGAATGCTTTCGCGGCTGAAGTGATAGCTGCCGAGATCAACCGACAGGCCTTCATCTATGTCCTCAAGGAAAAGCCCTAACATGCTGCCTTGACTCGCATAAAGACCACGGCTGTCATCTCGGTCTTCTTCTCGCCCGCGCCATTGAACAGTTCAAACAGGCATTCGAAAATTCCCATTTCAGGGCGTTTGGAGGAAACCCGTTTCGAAACAATAGTCACGCTGCCGGAAAGCGTTTCGCCCGCATGTACCGGCTTGAGCCATTTGACTTCCGAGATACCATTTGAACCCATGCTGGCCGATTTGTTGAGCCATGAATCCACAATCATGCGCATCATCATGGCACAGACATGCCAGCCGCTGGCGGCCAGACCACCAAGCAATGAAGCTGCACCGGCGGCCTCGTCAAGATGAAAGGGCTGCGGATCGAATTCACTGGCAAATTCACGGATTTCCGCGGCCGTCACCGCATAGGTGCCGAGGTCGATGACCTGCCCCACCGCAAAATCCTCGAAATGCAGGAGCTCAGGCATGACTAATTGGCAAAGCGGAAGTGCATGACATCGCCATCAAGGACCACATAGTCCTTGCCCTCAAGGCGGAATTTGCCGGCTTCCTTGGCCCCGGCTTCGCCGTTGTATTTCACATAGTCCGCATAGGCGATGGTTTCCGAACGGATAAAGCCCTTTTCGAAATCCGTGTGAATGACACCGGCGGCGGCCGGAGCCTTGGTACCCTTGGTAATGGTCCAGGCGCGGGCTTCCTTGGGACCGACGGTAAAGTAGGTGACGAGGTGCAACAGGTCGTAGCCGGCGCGAATGACGCGGTTGAGGCCCGGTTCCTCAAGGCCTACGGCATCGAGATAGTCCTTCT
>CAZRZB010000061.1:0-15919 GCA_964604435.1 uncultured Aestuariivirga sp.
TCAAGAACCCCCCGGACCGGTTCCTGGACGCTGATGGTATCAAGGGACTTGGGCACTGTATCCTGGGCAATGGCAGCAATCGTGCCGTCCTCCCGGATAAACAGCATGTCGAGCGAAATATTGGTGTTCTTCATCCACATGGCAACAGGCCGTGACTTGCCATAGTCAAACAGCATGGCCTTGTCGGCAGGCAGAAAGTGCCGGAACATGAGGCCACGAGTGCGCAGTTCCTCCGTGTCGGCGATCTCCGCCGTAAACATGGTAACGGAGTCAGCGCTCTCCAAGGTGATCGGTTCGAGTTTGGAAATTTGTGCATTTTCGGCGATGGCTGGCGACAATCCAGCCAAACTCAGGAAGCAGGCCAAAAGAAACGACGTGACCTGCTTCATTGACACTCCTCTTACGCAACAGATTCCGGAAATCTAGCCTAATTCGTATGGGGCGGTCCACCCTCAAGACTCAACCGTATTTCAGCCGCCATATTGCCCTTCGGGCCCTCGCCGAATCTCACATAGACCCACTGGTCCGGCACAAGTTCGGCAATCGCCGTCTTGCGCAAGGTTTCCATGTGGACAAATACGTCGGGCTTGCCTTCACCTTCCGAGACGAAGCCAAAGCCACGGGCCCGATTGAACCACTTCACCTTTGCCCGCACCCAACCGGTGGAAGGAACCACCGTGTTGTGGGTGCGCGACTTGCGCTCAACCGGATGAATGGCGGTCGAAAGATCAACCGAGAGAACGCGCAGGCACTGATAGCCCTTCTGACGCGCCACAACTTCGCAGGTTACACGCGCACCCTCGAGTGGCGCTTCAAAACCATCGCGTTTCAAACAGCTCAAGTGCAACAGGATGTCGGGCATTCCATTATTTGGAATGATGAAGCCATATCCGCGGCTCACGTCGAACCATTTTACCAAACCATCTATCTGGATAATCTGAACACTCGGCTCTGCGCCCTGCTCGTGTCCAACTACCGCCCCAATAGTAGAGGTGATACCCACCGCCATGATCTCTACCCACCCCATTTTCGCGTGGCCGCATTGCCTCTGCCAGCCACAGGGTCAAGTTTTGATCATATCTTAAAGATTTGTACAGTACCATTCATGCAAAGCCTGTTGGAAATCACCAACTGTGGCATTGCTGCATCTGCCGGCAAAGGCCATGTCCCCAAAAATGCTATGTATGATCTTGAGATATAGCGAGAATTTCAATTTTTATCGCGCCTCTCGCAACCGCACTGGCGGAATTTAGTTTTCATCCATCCAATCCATGCCAAATGCCAGATTTCTGTTGGCGATTGGCTGTGTTGGCAAAATTGGCATTCCAGGGGCGCGTGATTCGGTAAGGACATTCACTTCATGCCAGGCTAAACTCAGGCTCAACGATCAACTCAAACCCACGGGGCTTCCATGAAATATCTTCATACCATGATCCGCGTCTCCAACCTGGATGCGTCATTGGACTTCTTCATCAACAAGCTTGGCTTTGTGGAGCAACGCCGCCATGTCAATGACAAAGGACGTTTCACCCTGGTCTTCGTCGCGGCACCGGAGAGTCCCGATGCGCCGGTGGAGCTCACTTACAATTGGGATCCTGAAATCTACACGGGCGGCCGGAACTTTGGACACCTGGCCATCGGGGTCGACAACATCTACGACTACTGCGCCGAGCTGCAGAAAAAGGGCATCACCATCAACCGCCCGCCGCGCGATGGAAACATGGCTTTCATCAAGACGCCGGACGGGATTTCGATTGAGCTGCTGCAAAAGGACAAGCCGCTCCCTGTCGCCGAACCCTGGGCCAGCATGCCGAACACCGGAACGTGGTAATCCCGACTAGCTACTCCATATCCCAGGTACCGCGAAGGCTTCCCCGGTGCCTGGCCAGGGTGGCATGGTCACGCCAATGGCCTGCAATGGTTCGGCGCCGTCGCAGCGGAATTGGAAATGGGTTCCGACAGGAATTGAAATTGACACCCCTTGGCGAACTTCAATCGTTTCCTCGGCCGTCCCGGACTTGCGCCAGAGTCTTCCGCTTCCTCCGGTGAAGTACCAGAGCTCCTCGACAGTGCGGTGACAGACTGCAACTGAAATCCCGCCCGGAGGCAAACTGAACTGCGCCATGGAGCCCCTTTGAGCAGCCGCAAGCAGGCGAACCTCGGAACCATCGGGGGCAATGGCATCGGGCTGCTCCGCGGCGTGGCGAGTAATGAAATCAGCGGTCATGGGAGGTCTCCAACCTGGAGAAAATGGCGCGCCCTACGGGAGTCGAACCCGTCTTTACAACGTGAAAGGCTGTCGTCCTAACCGATAGACGAAGGGCGCGCGATTGGCGGTTCTATAGAGAGGTTCGGTAGCGCTGGCAAGCCTTACAAAACATGGGCGATATCTTCAATTTGGAGCGAAGGAACGCGCTTTGCACCCCATTCGTCTATGGTTAAACGGCCGGCAAAATGTAGCGGCAGCTTGCGCTCGGTCAGGAGCACTTCGCCGAGTTCGGTTCCCATGGCGCGGAAGGCAATGGCCTTGATTCGAGTGCCATCAGCGGAAGCCAAAGTGCAGCGGATATGGTCGCTTCCTGCCGGATCTGCGTAGACCACCCTGTGGGCGGGAAAGGCAAATACGGGGGCCGGGTGGGCTGACCCATAGGGGCCCGCCTGCTCAAGCAATTCAATGAGATCCAACGTGGCGCCGGAGGCAGAAAGAGCTCCATCGATCAGCAGGGAGTTTTCCGCGGCGTTGGCAACCGCGCCGGCCAGCCTCCCTTCGAGAAAACTCCGCAATTCGGATAGTCTGGCAATTTCGACCGTGAGGCCCGCTGCCATGGCGTGGCCGCCGCCCTTCAATATTACACCCGCTTCAAGCGCGGCGCGGGTGGCGCTTCCGATATCCACGCCATTGATCGAACGGCCAGAGCCGCTGGCCAAACCGGTTTTCGGATTGCTGGCGAGAACAAAGCTCGGCAGTTGGTAGCGTTCCTTGAGCCGCGCTGCGGCGAGCCCCACCACGCCGGGATGCCAGCCTTCGCTTGTCACCACGATCACCGAGCTCCGGCGCTCCTTGCCGAGTTCCGCTTCCGCCTGAATTGCGGCGGAATCGACCACACGCATTTCGATCGCCTGTCTCTGGCGATTGAGTTGCTCGAGCTCCTGGGCCAATTGATTGGCCCTGCCCTTGTCCTTCGTCGTGAGGAGTTCCAGCGCAAGGTCGGCGTGGCCGATGCGGCCCGCTGCGTTGAGGCGTGGCCCCAGCACAAATCCCAGGGCATAGACATCCGGGCTGCGCTTGAGGCGGGCAATGTCGCTCAACATGGCAAGACCCAGGTTCTCGCGGCGCGCCATGATCTTCAGCCCCTGGGTGACATAGGCGCGGTTCAATCCTTTCAACGGCACAACATCGCAGACGGTGGCGAGCGCCACGAGTTCAAGCCATTGCAGCAGGTTGGGTTCGGGGCGGGTTTCGGCGTACCAGCTCCTGGCACGCAGCAGCTTATTGACGGCGGCGATAAGGATCATCACGACGCCCGCGGCACAGAGATAGCCAAAGCCCGAGATATCATCCTGGCGGTTCGGATTGATCACGGCATGGGCTTGAGGAAGTGTTTCGCCTGCCTGGTGATGATCAACGATGATGGTTTCCATGCCAAGTTCCGCCGCATGGGCGAGTGGATCATGCGCCAGGACACCGCAGTCCAGGGTGAGGAGCAAACTGCACCCCTGCTCCTTCAACAGCTTTACGGCATGTTCGCTGGGACCATAGCCCTCGGTGATCCGGTCCGGGACATGAATCACGGCATCGGATCCCACGGCGCGGAGGAACAGCAGAAAGATGGCAGCGGAGGACACGCCATCAACATCATAGTCGCTGATAATTCCGATGCGCGATTGCGCGATGATGGCATCGGCCAGACGCTCCGCCCCCTTTTCCATGTCCTTCAACGCGCCAGGTTGTGGCATGAGACTCCGAATTGTGGGATTCAGAAAAGCTTCGGCTCCGTCGAGACCGACGCCACGGGCGGCCATGACACGGCCAAGAATTTCCGGCAACTCGTGGCGCTGGGCCATGGCCAGGGCCAGGCGCTCGTTTTCCAGGCGCGGGGCCCAGCGCCTGCCGCCTATTGAACGTTCGACGTCGAGAAAATTGCGGGCCTTCACAGCCGCTCAATACGGATGAGGCGGGGCCTCGACGCCACATGGCCATCCTTTTCAATCTGCGAGATTGCAGCGCGAATGGATGTCTCAAGGGTGTCATGGGTGATGAGGATGAAGGTTGCCGTGGCGCGCGGGGTTTGCTGGCCCTGCCGCCCACGCTGAACGATGCTTTCAATCGAAATTTTTTCATCCGCCAGGATGCGCGCGATTGCCGCCACGGCTCCCGGGCGGTCAACCAATTCAAGGGCCACGTAGTAGCCGCCCTCATGGGCCTTCTTGGGGGCCTGCCGGCAGGGTTTGAGTTTGGCGGTGGGGACGCCGAAGGCCGGACGCCGGTTGCCCCGCGCAATGTCAACGACGTCCGAGAGGACTGCCGAGGCGGTGGGATGGGCGCCGGCCCCCCTGCCTTCCAGCATGAGATCGCCGACGAAGTCACCCTTCACGACAATGGCATTGAACACACCGTCGGTATCAGAAACGGGGGCGCCCTTGGGCACCAGGGTTGGATTAACACGCTGCTCAATGCCCTCGGCATGGGCGATGGCCACGCCCAGCAACTTGATCTTGTAACCCATGTCGCTGGCATTGCGTATGTCGTCCAGGGTGATGGCTTCAATGCCTTCAATCTCAATGGCGCCAAGGTTCACTTCGGTGCCGAAAGCCAGAGAGGTCACGACCGCAAGCTTGTGGGCCGTATCGAAGCCGCCGATATCGAAGGTCGGATCGGCCTCGGCATAGCCAAGATTCTGCGCCTCTTTCAAAACATCCGTGAAGCTTCTGCCCTCATTGGCCATTTTGGTGAGGATGTAGTTGCAGGTGCCATTCATGATCCCGAATATCTTGGTGATGCGATTGCCAACCAGGCCCTCACGCAGCGCTTTTATGATGGGGATGCCGCCGGCAACGGAGGCTTCAAAATTGAGGCAAACGCCCTTGGCCTCGGCAAGCCGCGCCAGCGACGTCCCGTGATGGGCCAGAAGGGCCTTGTTGGCCGTAATGACGTGCTTTCCGGCGGCTATGGCCGCTTCCACGGCGGATTTCGCAGGGTCACCCTCGCCACCCATCAATTCCACGAAGACATCGATGTCAGAGGAGCTGGCGAGGGCAACGGGATCATCAAACCATGCCATGCCCGAGAGGTCATGGCCGCGGTCCTTTGCCTTGTCACGCGCGGCAACGGCCGACACCCTAACGGCGACCCCTGCCCGATCCGCCAGCAGGCCGCCATGTTTTTTCACAATATCCAGTACGCCGATGCCCACGTTGCCGAGGCCAGCTATCCCGAGACGCAATGCGTTAGTCATAATTCCCGCCGAAACATTGAAGTAAGCTATGGGCTGTCTTATGCCTAGGCATAGGTGATTTTGCAAGAAACCCCAATTACTGTTTGGCGTTCCGGGCCCCGACCCCTAAACTGCCAAAGCGAGATGGCAAGAAAGAAAAGATGAGCGATTCCAGCCCCCAAAAGCCTAGCGATTTCAAGTTGGCCGATCCGGTTCAACTGGCTCGGAACATGGCGCGGGTGTTTGAGCAGGCCGCGCAAATTGCCCGGCACATCGCGGAACGCCCGGAACTGGCAAAACAACAGGCCGAAACCCAGGTTACCCCGATCGACCAGGTCACCAAGACACTGGGTGCGGTGGCCAAGGCCTATATGGCCGATCCGCAAAAACTGATGGAGGCGCAAACCCAACTGTGGAACAGCTACAGCCAACTCTGGCAGAATGCCTGGGCGAAAGCGCTGGGAACACCCAGCGAGCCTATGGCCGTGCCGGCCCGCAACGACAAGCGCTTCAAGGACCGGGACTGGCAGGAAAATACCGTCTTTGATTTTCTCAAGCAATTCTACCTGATCTCAGCCAATTGGGCCCAGGACTTCGTCAAGAATGCCGAGGGCCTGGACGAGCATACGCGCCAGAAGGCCAAGTTCTATGTGGAGCAGATCCTCAACGCGCTTTCGCCCTCCAATTTTCCGGTCTCCAATCCCGAAATTCTTCGCGCCACTCTGGCCAGCAACGGTGCCAACCTGATTGAGGGACTGAAGCACCTGGAACAAGACATGAGTTCGCCCGACGGACGGCTGCGCATCAAGCAAAGCGATACGACCGCCTTTGAAATCGGCAAGAACATCGCCACGACGCCGGGCAAGGTGGTGTTCCGTAATGACACCTTCGAATTGATTCAGTACGCGCCTTCGGTCCAACGAACCTACGAGATTCCCCTTCTGATCGTGCCGCCCTGGATCAACAAATTCTATGTCCTTGATCTCAATCCCAAAAAGTCGTTTGTGCGCTGGGCAACCGAACAGGGCCTCACGGTATTCGTCATTTCCTGGGTGAATGCGGATGAAAAGCAGGGCCGCAAGAGTTTCAGCGATTACATGCGCGAAGGTTTTCTGGAAGCCGTGAAGGCCGTGCAGGACGCAACCGGGGCCGAGAAGGTCAACACGATCGGTTACTGCATTGGCGGTACCCTGGTGGCGGCAGCCCTTGGCTACATGGCGGCCAAGAACGACAACCGTATCAATGCCGCGACCTTCTTCACAACCCAGGTGGACTTTGAGAAGGCGGGAGACTTGCGCGTCTACGTCGACGAAGAGCAGGTGAAATGGATTGAGGAGCGGATGGAGGAAAAAGGCTACCTGGCGGGATCGCGGATGGCCGATGCCTTCAACCTGCTGCGCTCCAACGACCTGATCTGGTCCTATGTGATCAACAACTATATGCTCGGCAAGGACCCGATGCCGTTCGACCTGCTCTACTGGAATGCGGATTCCACCCGGATGCCGGCGGGTGTCCATTCCTTCTATTTGCGCGAGTGTTATCTCGGCAACAAGCTGTCGCAGGGGAAAATGATCCTGGACGGAGTTCACATTGATCTCAAGAAGGTGAAGCAGCCAGTCTATAATTTGGCGGCGCGTGAGGACCATATTGCCCCATTGCCCTCAGTCTTCAAAGTCGGCCAGTTCATGGGCGGTGAGACCAAACTGGTGGTCTCCGGCTCGGGTCATATTGCCGGCGTCGTAAACCCGCCGGAAGCCAGGAAATACAAGTATTGGACCAATGACACACCCGCCGACACCCTGGAAAAGTGGTTCAAGACGGCTAAAGAGCATGATGGCTCCTGGTGGCCTGACTGGGCGGAATGGATTACCGCCATGTCCGGAGCCAAGATTACCGCCCCTGTCCCCGGGGATGGCAAGCTTGAGCCCCTTGAAGACGCCCCTGGCTCCTATGTGCGTGTAAAATCAGAATAATTTTGATCACAAAAATGTGGTCGAAGGCGACTCGTAATTTGCCAAGGGCTTCCTATCTTTAAAGGCAGAAGCGAGCCTGTTTTCCCTCCCCCGCAATGGCGGGCTTGCTTGGAAGGCCCGGTCTCCCCTGCCCGGGCTTTCCTTTTTTACAGCTCAGGGAAGATTGGACCGTTGCATATCTGCCACAGTCGTAAAACATATTATTCAACTTAGTGTCTAACCTTACAGTGAGGGGAGATAAGCGGTATACAGGTGTTAACTATTTGTTAACTAAACTGGAGGGTGTCCAATTATGAAGCGCAGCAAATTGGCTTTTTGTGCCGCATCCACAGCTTCCCTACTTATGATGGCGACGGCAATGAGCGGCGCATCATTGGCCGCCGATGTCGCGGCTGCGCCCGCGCCATATGATTGGACCGGCTTTTACCTCGGGGCACATGTTGGCTATGGCATGGCAGATGGCGAGCAGACCACCGACAGCGATTACAATACAAATGGCGATGGTTTCGTTGGTGGTGGCCAACTCGGTGCCAACTGGCAGATGGATCAGATTGTGCTCGGCGTCGAGGGTGATGTTACTTTTGGGGACATGAGTGATACCGTTAGCAGCACTTTTATTAGGCGCCAGGACGTCGATATGTTGGCGTCGGTGCGCGGGCGAGTTGGTTTTGCCGCAGATAGGGCATTGTTTTTTGCTACCGCAGGCTGGGGCATGGCTGATGCGGAACGTACGCGACTTAACGGTAGCGGAGGCTCCGATAGTCAAACCCATGATGGCTGGGTTTACGGTGGTGGTGTTGAATGGGCAATGACCGAAATGGTGTCATTGAGGGCCGAATACCTGCATTATGACTTGGGGAAGCAAGAGTACGACCTGCCTGTTGGCTATGACCCTGTCATCGACCTCGACGTGGACGTGTTCCGCCTCGGCGTGAACATGAACTTCTAAACCTTTCATTGCTGAAAGAAAGATCGACGGCCCCAGAGTTGGGGCCGTTTCTGTTTTTGGTAATCGCACTGGCTGGGCAAAAACAAAGAAGGCCGGAATTTCTTCCGGCCTTTTGCATTCGGTAAATGCTCGTTTAGCGCTTCGAGAACTGGAAGCTGCGGCGGGCCTTGGCCTTGCCGTATTTCTTGCGTTCGACGGCGCGGCTGTCGCGGGTCAGGAAGCCACCCTTCTTGAGGGCCGGGCGGAGATCCGGCTCAAAATAGGTGAGAGCCCGCGAAATGCCGTGGCGCACGGCGCCAGCTTGGCCCGAAAGACCGCCGCCGACGACGGTGCATTCAATGTCAAACTGGGTCGCGCGGCTTACGGCGATGGCCGGCTGCTGCACCAGCATGCGGAGCACGGGTCGGGCGAAATAGGCTTCAATGGCCTTGCCATTCACGGTTATCTTGCCGGAGCCACGCTTGATCCAGACACGGGCAACCGCGTTCTTGCGGCGGCCCGTGGCGTAGGACCGGCCCTTGGCATCGATCTTTGGCTTGGCAGGAGCGGCGGCGGCAGTTGCGTTTGCGGCAGCTGCCATGCCCATGGCCTGGCCGAGGTTGGAAAGTGTCGTTTGTTCTGACATGACCATCAGCCTCTCAGCGTGTTCTTGGGGTTCATTGACTTGATATCGAGCTTGACCGGGTTCTGGGCCTCATGGGGATGGGCCGAACCGCTGTAGATCCGAAGATTGGTCATCTGCTGGCGCTTAAGAGAGGCGCCGGGCAGCATGCGCTTCACCGCCGCTTCGAGGACACGCTCGGGGAACTTGCCATCGAGGATCTGGTGCGCCTTGCGCTCTTTGATGCCGCCGGGGAAGCCCGTGTGCCAGTAGTAGGTCTTGTCCTTGCGCTTGGCACCGCTGAAGGCGATCTTTTCGCAATTGATGACGATGATGTTATCGCCACAGTCCATAGATGGTGTGAAAGTAGGCTTGTGCTTGCCGCGCAGACGATTGGCGATAATTGCAGCCAAGCGGCCAACAACCAAACCCTCTGCGTCGATCAGCACCCAATTCTTCACGATGTCCTTGGCTTTCGCCGAATAGGTGCTCATGTCGGTTTCTCTGGGTTATTGATGACAGTTGAAGGGAACAGCAAGACTGCTCCCAGTTCGTTGCCGGGGTAATTAGGAGAACCGGTGATGCAAGTCAAGAATATCCCAATAAAATGTGAATATTCTTGATGTGGTATCATAGCACCTGCTTTTCGCTGTTTTGCTCCAAATTTTCCGCGAATGCTGCTAATGATATGCTCCGGATGTCTTTGGCAAGACAAGAAGACCTCCGACCGGGGAGAGTAATGACGCGTTTGGCAGGTTTCTTAAGCGCTTTTTGGTCTGGGCTGGCATTGCTTTGGGCGTCTCCGACATGGCCAGCCATGCAGTCTTCAACCGATTCGGGGTACTTTGAGAGCATCGGCTACGGGGCCTGGCCGAAACTCGCGGCGAGCCAGCTTCCCGGCGAAGACGCAAAACCATCACCGCCCGGGGACGTGGAGGACTTGACGGAACCGGATCCCAGCCAGTCCATTGACGGTGAGACACCACCCGCGGACGAAGTCAGCATCGGCGAAATTCCGGTTGTGCAGATGGTCGAGCTCACGCTTGATACGGCACAAAAGGCCGTGGACGCCTATGTCATTGTGAAGGATAAATACAGGGACGCCGACCTTGAGAGCTTTGACAGCCTGCAAGATTTCGTCGACCGCGATCCACTCGGCAAGGCTTTCGAAGCCGATATCAAACTCGCCGGTTTTGCCAATGTGACAGACTGGAACCTCGCCATTACGACGGTCGGGGCCGCCTATTCAAATATCGTCGACGATCAAACCGATGATATCAAACTGCAGATCGAGGAAGTCGAAAGTGACACGGAACTGGCCCAGGACATGAAGGACCGTATCGTCACCTCGCTGAAGGCGCTCATTCCTTCCGAGAACAATCAGAAGATCGTTCAGCAGATGATTGACAACCCGGTCTATGCCGAAAAGCTGAAATCATTGGAAACCGAAGAAGAATGAGCGAGTTGATCCTGCGCGACCTGAGTGATGGCATATTGCGCATCACCCTCAATGATCCCCCAACACGCAACAGCCTTTCCCACAAGATGATCGGGGAATTGCAAGCGGCACTCGGTGTGGCCGGTGCGCGCGCCATCATTATCGCCGCCAATGGGCCAGCGTTCAGTTCCGGGCACAATCTCAAGGAAATCACCGCCCACCGCAGCGATGCCGATGAAGGGCGCGGTTTTTTCAAGGACCTGTTTGATAGATGCGCTGAATTGATGCTCACCATCACGAACAGTCCCTGCCCGGTTATCGCTGAAGTTGACGGGCTGGCCAGTGCCGCAGGTTGCCAGTTGGTGGCCAGCTGCGATCTGGCGATTGCCACGGACCGGTCAACATTTTGCACGCCGGGCGTGAATATCGGCCTGTTTTGTTCAACGCCAATGGTGGCCCTGACGCGCACGGTGCAGCGCAAGCACGCCATGGAAATGCTGCTCACCGGCGATGTCATTTCGGCTCCCGAAGCGCTTCGCATGGGGTTGATCAACCGCGTCACCACGCACAATGAACTCAAGACGGTGACCCAGGAACTTGCCCAGAAGATCGCCTCGAAATCGTCAGCCGCCATCAAGATCGGCAAACAGGCTTTTGATGCGCAGGCTGCCATGCCCGTGAGCGAAGCTTACGCCTTCATGGCGCAGATCATGGCTGAAAATCTGCTTCAGGCTGATGCCCATGAAGGGATCGGGGCCTTTATCCAGAAAAGAAAGCCCGCGTGGGAGCAGGACCGTTGAAGCCACGCATCAATTTTGTCACCCTTGGCGTCGCCGACATGAAAGCAATGCGGGCATTTTATGAGCGGCTGGGATTTGCCGCTTCAAGCGCCAGCAATCCACATGTCACTTTCTTCGACGCCAATGGAATAGTTTTGGGGCTCTTTGGCTTCCAGGAGCTGGCGGAGGACGCAGGTGTGAAAGCCGGGACCATTCCAAAATTTCGCAGTTTGAGTCTTGCATGGAACGCGGTGGATGAAACGTCTGTTGACCAGATCATGGAACATGCAAAATCCGCCGGAGCCACAATTACCAAGAAGGCCCAGAAGGTGTTCTGGGGCGGCTATTCCGGCTATTTCGCGGATCCTGAAGGGAACTTGTGGGAAGTGGCGTTCAATCCCTTCATGCCACTTGACGCACAAGGGCATGTCCAGTTGCCATGAACCATGACAGCTATCCGGCAGACTACATCCGCGAAATTCTCAACAGCGTCAAAGTGATTGCCTTAGTGGGCGCCTCCAACAACGTGGTGCGCCCCTCCTATATCGTCACACAGTACCTGCTGGAGAAGGGCTATGACGTCATCCCGGTCAATCCCGGTCTGGCAGGTCAAACGCTGCTGGGCAAGACGGTTTACAGGTCGTTGAAGGATATTCCCCGGGCCATCGACATGGTCGACATTTTCCGGAGTTCGCAAGCGGCGGGTGCAATAGTCGACCAAGCTCTGGATCTCGACCCCAAGCCTTCAGTGATTTGGATGCAGCTGTCGGTCCGCAACGATGAAGCTGCCGCGCGTGCGGAGGCTGCCGGATTGAAAGTCGTGATGAACCGCTGCCCCAAGATGGAATACGCCAAGCTTTCCGGGGAATGGGCCTGGGTAGGCGGCAATTCAGGAGTTATTTCCTCACGCAAGCAGAGCCTGCACGACAGCGGAAAGATGCAAAGTTTGGGCCTTGGCGGAATACGGCCCAAGCAGTAGACTCATTCCACAAGGGAACAGGAGAGTAGCATGACCGACAAACCAGCCGGATTTGATACCCTAGCCATCCATGCCGGGGCAGCTCCCGATCCTGCAACGGGGGCGCGGGTTACTCCCATTTACCAAACGACCGCCTATGTCTTCAATGACGTCAAACACGCGGCGGACTTGTTCGCCCTTCGCGCCTTCGGAAACATCTACACGCGCATCATGAACCCCACCCAGGGGGTTCTTGAAGCCAAGGTCGCGGCCCTGGAGGGCGGGACCGCAGCGCTGGCGCTTGCCTCCGGCCATGCGGCACAGATGCTGGTGTTCCACACCATCATGCAGCCGGGTGATGAATTCGTTGCGGTGCGCCAACTCTATGGCGGCTCCATCAACCAGTTCAATCACTCCTTCAAGTCCTTTGGCTGGCATGTGGTGTGGGCCGATGCGGAAGACATGAACTCCATCGAGATGGCGCTGTCGCCAAAGACGAAAGCCATCTTCATTGAATCCATTGCCAATCCGGGTGGAAGAATTACCGATATCGCGGCAGTCGCGAAGATCGCAAAGCGCGCCGGAGTGCCGCTCATTGTCGACAATACACTTGCCACGCCATACCTGTGCAAACCGATCGAGCACGGTGCCAATATCGTGGTTCATTCACTTACAAAGTTCATGGGCGGCCATGGCAATTCGATGGGCGGCGTCATTGTCGATGGCGGAAACTTCGACTGGTCAAAGAGCGGCAAGTATCCCCTGCTCTCGGAACCCAATGAATCCTACCATGGCATGAAGTTCCACGAGACGTTTGGCGGCATGGCCTTTGCCATTACCTGCCGCGTCCTCGGACTTCGTGACCTCGGGCCTGCAATTTCACCACAGAACGCCTTCTATATACTCACCGGGATGGAGACACTGGGATTGCGCATGCAGCGCCACTGCGACAACGCTCTCAAGGTGGCGGAATGGCTGTCGCAGAATCCGAAGGTTGCATGGGTAAGTTACGCCGGCCTGCCGGGCGATCCTCATCATGCCCTTCAGAAGAAGTATGCGCCGAAGGGGGCGGGGGCGGTGTTCACTTTCGGCCTCAAGGGGGGCTACGAGGCCGGCGTCAAAGTCGTTTCATCGGTAAAACTGCTATCGCACCTTGCCAATGTTGGCGATACGCGCTCCCTCATTATCCATCCGGCGTCAACAACCCACAGCCAGCTTACGCCGGATCAACTCAAGAAGGCGGGTGCCGGGCCGGATGTCGTGCGGCTTTCAATAGGCATCGAAGACGTTGCCGATATTATTGCAGATTTGGATCAGGCGATCGGATGACCAGTCGCGTGTGAAGATCCCAAACCGCAGCCGCAAGCACTGCCAGTGCCCCTGCCTGGTGGAGCAGTGCCACGGTCAAAGGGACATGGAGAAGCAGTGTCAGGATACCCAGGCAGGCCTGGGCCAAGAGCCCACCCGCCAGAACTAGGGCTGGCCGGGAAAACCTGCGCCAAGCGCTAACGCCCGCCACCAGAATTACCAGGTAGGCGAGAAGACGGTGGTTGAACTGCACGGTCATCGCATTCTCGAAGAAATTCTTCCAGCCCGGTGCAATTATCAGAAGTCCCGAAGGTAACCACTTGCCATCCATCTTTGGCCAAGTATTGTAACCCTGCCCCGCGTCGAGGCCCGCAACTAGGCCGCCAGCGGCAATCTGCACCAAAATAAGAATTACGAGACTCAAGGCCAACCAGTCATCACTGGATGCAAGACCATGCCGGTTTCGGCCTATACCCAAGGCAACCCAGATAATGGCTGAGAAAATCAGTACCGCTAGAGTAAGATGCGCGGCGAGGCGGTATTGGCTGACGTCAATCCTGTCGACGAGGCCGGAAGCTACCATGTACCATCCCAGCGCGCCCTGCAGCCCACCCAGGACGAACACTGCAATCAGCTTTGGCCAAAGATCCGGGCTAATCCTGCGTTTCACGGTGAAATAGATCAGCGGAACGGCAAAGGCCACTCCGATGAACCGTCCCAGGAACCGGTGGGCCCATTCCCACCAATAGATAAACTTGAATTCCGAGAGTGCCATACCCCGGTTCTGTATCTGGTATTCGGGGATGAGTTTGTATTTCTCAAATGCTGTCAGCCAATCGGCTTCGCTCAGGGGAGGGATTGCACCCAGCAAGGGCCGCCACTCGGTAATCGACAGGCCGCTATCCGTCAGGCGTGTAGCGCCGCCCACGATGACCATGCAGAACACCAGGAAAGCCACGGCATAAAGCCATAGGCGAACCTGCGGTGCCGCAGCATTAGTCGGGTTCATAGCCTGTTCCATCAGCGCCAAATACTTTGCCTGGTTCGCCAGTTCAAGCGAGTCAGCGTCGCAGTCTCAGGTTTCAATGATGTAATGCAGCTTGTTGAATCTGGACCGAAAATGCGACACGTCGGCGGCGAGGCCCGAAGGATCATTGGCGGCTAGTGCCTTCTGTATGAATTCGGCAAGCTGCTTAGCGTCTTTCCTTGCCACGCCCCACCTGACGATCTCGGGCGTTCCCAGCCGGATTCCATTCATGTCACCCGCCACGGCGGCGACCGGAAGACCAATCCCGGAAGCCAGTAGATTGGCCTTGCGCAATTTCTTTGAGGCCGCCTGCCCTCCCCCATAGCTTTCAGCCATAAGGGCGAACTGATGGGAACTGGTGAACCCCTTGGCGCCCGAATAGACCGCCACTCCGAGTCTGTTGAGTTCCTCGGCCAAGGCACTTGCAACGCCCACCATGGCCTTGGCGTAGTCTTGCCCATGCTGGCGCCAATCCAGCATGGTCAGCGCCAGTGCTGCTGACTTCGCCACGTCAAAATTAGCCGTCATGCCGGGATAGGCTATCTGGTCGAGTCGCTGGGCAAGGCCCGTATCATTGGTGAAAATCAGGCCACCCGCCGGCCCGCCCAGGCTCTTGTAGGTGCTCATGGTCATCAAATGGGCGCCTTCCGACAACGGGTTGGTCCAGGCCCTGCCAGCAATAATTCCACAGAGATGGGCCGCATCAAACAGAACCTTGGCCTCCACTTCATCGGCAACCGCTCTCACCTCTTTCACGGGGTGGGGAAAGAGATTGAGGCTTCCGCCAACGGTGATGAGCTTTGGTTTCAAACCATGGGCAAGTTTGCGCAGGCCGTCGAGATCAATGGTGAAATTGGCGGCGTCGACGGGCGCCTCGTGGATTTCCAGGCCGTAAAGGCCGGCCGCTCCGGCCGTATGATGAGTGACATGGCCGCCAATGCTTGCTGGCGGCACGATGATGCGGTCACCAGGCTTGCAGGTAGCCATAAAGGCATAGAGATTTGCCATAGCGCCTGAGGCCACCCGGATTTCCGCATATTTTGCCTGGAAGATTTCCGCGCAAAGCTCGGCAGCAATGACCTCGATCTGCTCCACCGCCTCCAAGCCCATTTCATACTTGTCACCGGGGTAACCGAGCGACGGGCGCGATCCCAGGCCTGCCGCCAGAAGGGCCTCGGCGCGCGGATTCATCGCATTGCCGGCGGGATTGAGATTGAAACAATCTTGCTCATATATGGCGCGATTGAGCGAAGTCAGGCACGATATTTGGCCTGCTATTGTTTCGGCCGATTGGATTGAGGCAAATGTGGCGAGTTTTTGTACATAGTCTTCGCTGGAATCCGGTACCCAGTTTCGGCGTGACATCGTAGGCATGAAGTGCTCCCGTCTGCTTTGCCCGAAAGAACCAGATTGCGACGGAAGTGGCAATAAGCTAGTGCAATTCCATGAAA
>CAZRZB010000062.1:0-15669 GCA_964604435.1 uncultured Aestuariivirga sp.
CGATCGAGGCGGCCCGCGCCTGCGGTTACCTCCGCGATGCCGGCGAATTCCTGGATGAAGAATCCTTTGGCTATCTGCCGGTCAACAAGATCATGTTGCTGTGTACCGGAAGCCAGGGCGAGCCCCGGGCTGCAATCGCGCGGATTGGCGAGGACCAGCATCCCCATGTTGCCCTTGAAAAAGGTGACCTCGTCATCTTCTCCTCCCGGACAATTCCCGGAAACGAGAAGGAGGTCTCCCTTGTCCAGAATAATCTGGCCAAGCTGGACGTTGATATCATCACCGCCGATGAGGCTTTGGTGCATACCTCGGGCCATCCGCGCCAGGGCGAACTCCGCATGATGTACGAGTGGCTGAAACCAAAGGCTCTGGTTCCCATGCACGGCGAACCGCGCCATCTCCGCGCCCACGCGAAGTTTGCCAGAGATTGCGGGATCCCCCAGGCCCTGGTCCCTGTGGATGGCCAGGTGATGCGTTTGTGTCCGGGGCCCTTGGAAATGGTCGATGAGGCCCCGTCGGGCCGCTTGCATGTTGATGGCAAGCTCATTGTTCCCGCCGAGGACGGGCCAGCCAAACAGCGCCGCAAACTCTCCGCTGTTGGCGCTGTCTTCGTTTCAATTGTACTCGATGACAAGTTCCAGCTCGCTGACGATCTGCAATTGATTGGCGACGGCCTGCCCGCGGGCCTGGAGGATGATTTGCTGGAAGCGGCATCAGATGCCTTCGAATCAATGCCAAGGCCAAGGCGCAAGGATGATGCGGTTGTAGCGGAGACCATCCGCATCGCGGTGCGCCGTGCTGCCGATCAAATCTGGGGCAAGAAACCCGTTTGCAAGGTGCTCGTGCAGCGCGCGTGATATACTGCAACGAATCATGAGCAAACCCGTAAAGCCGCCCCAGGACCCCAATAATGTCGAGCCGATCCAGCTGCGTGAGGCGCTGGAAGAGCGTTATCTCGCCTATGCGCTCTCCACCATCATGCACCGGGCCCTGCCTGACGTCCGCGATGGCTTGAAGCCTGTCCACCGCCGCCTTCTCCACGTCATGCGGCTTTTACGTCTCGACCCCGGAGCCGCCTTCAAGAAGTCGGCCAAGATCGTGGGTGACGTAATGGGCGGCTACCACCCCCATGGCGACCAGTCGATTTACGATGCGCTGGTGCGGCTGGCGCAGGATTTTTCCTCACGCTATCCGCTGATTGACGGCCAGGGCAACTTTGGCAATGTGGATGGCGATAGTGCCGCAGCCTACCGCTACACCGAAGCGCGCATGACCGAAGTCGCGCGCCTCCTGCTGGATAATCTCGACGAGGACACGGTCGATTTCCGCCCCAATTATGATGGCACGGTGCAGGAACCAGTGGTTCTTCCAGGTGCTTTCCCGAACCTCCTTGCCAATGGCGCCACTGGCATCGCTGTGGGCATGGCGACCTCCATTCCACCGCACAACGCCGCGGAACTCTGCGATGCCGCTTTGCACCTTATCAAGTTCCCCAATGCAGGCGTCGAAAAGCTCACCCAGTTTGTGATCGGACCCGATTTTCCGACAGGCGGCATCGTCATTGATGACCGTGCCTCGATTATTGAGGCCTACAAAACGGGCCGTGGCGGGTTCCGCGTCAGAGCCCGCTGGACGACCGAGGATCTGGGGCGGGGCGGATGGCAAATTGTCATCACCGAGATTCCCTATCTTGTCCAGAAAAGCCGCCTCATCGAAAAATGCGCCGAGCTTTTGACGGCAAAGAAGCTGCCGCTTCTGGCTGACATCAGGGATGAATCCGCCGAGGACATTCGCATTGTCCTCGAACCGAAAAACCGGACCGTTGATCCCACCCTGTTGATGGAGCAGATGTTCCGCAATACGGAGCTGGAATCCCGCATTCAACTCAACATGAACGTGCTGTCCGGCGGCAAGGTTCCCGTTGTGATGTCGTTGGCTGATGTGCTGCGCGAATGGCTTCAGCATCGCAAGACTGTTCTGGTCCGGCGCACCAACTTCCGTCTTGCAGAAATTGCCAGACGCCTCGAAATTCTCGGCGGCTACCTCATTGCCTACCTCAATCTGGATGAGGTCATTCGGATCATCCGTGAGGAGGATGAGCCAAAACCTGCTCTGATGAAGCGTTTCAAGCTCACTGATAATCAGGCGGAAGCAATTCTGAATATGCGTTTGCGCGCCTTGCGCAAGCTCGAGGAAATGGAAATCCGGACCGAGAATGACGGGTTGATCAAGGAACAAAAGGGGCTGAATGCCCTTCTTAAGTCGGATGATCTGCAATGGCAGCAGATTTCCGAGGAGATTAAGGCAGTAAAAGAAAAATTCAGCAAGAGGACTCTCCTTGGAAAAAGGCGGACGGATTTTGCCGAAGCTCCGGAAATTGATCTCGACCTCGAACAGTCAATGATCGAGAAGGAGCCGATTACAATTGTATGCAGCGAAAAGAGCTGGATACGGGCCATGAAGGGCCATATCGAGGATGTTTCGACGCTTTCTTACAAGGATGGCGACCAGGGGAAGTTTGTCCTCAACGCCCAGACGACCGACAAGATCATGCTATTCTCTTCTTCGGGTAAATTCTTCACCCTCGAAGCAGGCAAACTCCCGGGCGGCCGTGGGCACGGTGAACCGGTGCGTCTGATGGCCGATCTCGATTCGACTGATTCAATTGTGTCCTTGTTCATCCATGTGCCCGGCACAAAACGGTTGCTCGCGTCGAGTGAAGGGGATGGCTTCATAGTGCTTGAAGACGAGTGTGTGGCCACCACCCGCAAGGGAAAGCAGGTGCTGAACGTCAAGGCGCCAGTCGAGGCTCAGGTGTGCGCCAGCGTCAAAGAGACCGATGATCATGTTGCGGCTGTTGGCAACAACCGAAAACTTGTCATCTTCAGGCTTTCCGAACTTCCGGAAATGAGCCGCGGAAAAGGCGTCCGCATGCAAAAATACAAAGATGGCGGATTGTCGGACGCGCGCACCTTCAAGCTGAAGGAGGGGTTGTCCTGGGTTGATTCATCAGGCCGGAATTTTACCGTGACGGACTTGAAGGACTGGTTGGGTGAACGTGCCCAGGCCGGCCGGCTTCCACCCAAGGGATTTCCAAAAAGCAACCGCTTCGGGTAACCCGGGAATTAAGAAAAAATCTAGTAATTTCAATATCTTGACTAAACTCAAGAAACTCCGATAAAATAGCGTTAGGAATTTTAACGCAAAATTACCGGAACCCCACCAATCATGCCTCTTGAAATGTTGCGGTTCGAAGATGCCATTCGCGGAAGGACCGTAAGACTGTTGGAGGCGCACGGGCGGTTAAGGTCATGAACGGCCAGAGATTTTGGATTGCTGCGGGAAAGAAACTTGCCGATTCCGCTATTGAACACGTTCTCGACGAGGTGGAAGCCGAGCGTTTCAACCATGATGGAGCCGTGCGGGTTACCACTGGATTGTTGGGAACGGAAATCAAGTGGTCGGTTTTCTCCCCTTGTTTTTCTTCGCTCTACCATGTCATCGAATGGCTGCCCCAGGCCCACCTGCCGATAGTTCTGCGGTTCTACCTGTCCGGCTGGTTTGAGGAAACCTGTCATACAACCGAACAGGCGAGGAACCGGATAGAGCAGATTATCGCCAAGAGCGAATTGCATCTGACAAGACGCACTTTTGTCGAGGAGTTCGAACCGCAGGGAAGAGTGATGTCACCGCTGCTGCAGAAGATATGGCACGACCATGCCATATCTCCCGAGAATTCCGTTGAGTGCATTTATGACGAGCGCTCACGGAAATTTAGGGTTGATAGGATAGGGCCCCAGTCGACGATCGCAAAGCTCTATGGCATGTCACCCGTGTCGTATGCCTGCAAGAGCGGCAATTCCTATGATGAAGTGGTGAGTGAGGCCTACACCCACGTCTTGCGATCTGGAAAACCGCGTTATGACCACGTCTTGGCGGCGTTGCGCATGCCGGACAATGTTGTTCGCTGGGTGCCCTATCAAAGAATCGTTGCGCCAGGTCCGAATGGCGACAAATCGTTAAGTGTCAGCGTCGTGGCTGAGATTGCCAAGATCGACATAAACTTGATCTAGCTCTGGCTTGTGATCATCTCATTGATCATTTGTTCAAGTGAATGGCGTTCAGCAATATTGAGCCATTCCGTCAAATCGATCCCGTCGCTTGCCCACTGCCATCTCAGAAAGCCCTTTTCAATATAGTTGTAGCCCATGCGATTGAGATGGCCATGCGTTGCCATGCGGTTGCTGCTCAAGGACCACACGGCGTCCGGATTCCACTTGATGAGGCTGAGGATCAGGCCGAGCCGTGAAAACTTCTCGGAAAGTTTGTGGTTACGCACATGTTGGTCGATCCAGAATTCCCCGTGGTAGACCAGCCTCCCACGTATCCTCTCTGCGATGCTGTTGCGCGGTGGCGAGGCATTCGTCGGCACCATCAGTTCCTGCCGGCGCATCGCTAGGCCGATTGTGAGATTGGGTCCCCAGTCCGCCAGGCTGGTGTCGGCATAATCATATCTGAAGCCCTGCAGGGCTACCGTAGCGCCGCTTGCGGATACCGCGTTCATCCAGAAAAAGCGTTCTGGCGCGAAATTGCAGACTTCGGGATCAAAAAAAGGCGAAACTGGCTTGTTGCGGGTGGCAATTTTGGTGGCGTTAAACTTTTCTGCATCAGAGCCGATATTGACCGCAAAGCCCATTTGCTCAATTTCCCCAATCAGGGCAACGCAAATCTTCGCTGTGCCGAGCGGGTCTTCCACGCAAAGTTGTGACATGTGGATTCCTAAGGAATTGAATTCGTTGCCTTTGTACTCCCTAGCGCCTCACTTGCGAAAGGTGAATTGAAGCACCGAAGTATGGTGAACGACGGCAAGGTCCGGAAAATCTTCTATCACTATTTCTTGACAAACAGCGTCCAGCCGTCCGGTGTAAGCCTTTCCTGTGGGAGAAAGCGCGATTTGTACTCCATCTTGGCGGATCCCTTGACCCAATAGCCCAGGTACAAATAGTCCATCCCCATTCTTTGCGCCCGCAAGATACTGTCGAGAATGATGAATGTGCCAAGGCTTCGCGTGCTCATGGCGGGCTCGTAGAAGCTGTAGATAAGCGACAATCCATCATCAAGCATATCAACGAGGACGGCGCCGGCCAGTTCGCCTGCTGCTTCGCTGCCAGATTTGAAGCGGTACTCCACCAGATGGCTGTCGACAAAAGTCTCATCAATCATGGCGGCGAAGTCGAGGACGCTCATTTCGGCCATGCCGCCGTCGCCGTGGCGTGAATCAATATAGTCCCTGAAGACACTGTAGTGTTCACTTGTCGCCTTGGCCCGGACAGGCGTTCCTACCAGGTCCTTGTTGCGTGCAAGCACCCGCAGGAAGGATTTGCTCCACTTGAACTGTTTGACAGGAGTGCGCACCGAGACACAGCAGCTGCATCCATCACAGGCCGGGCGGTATGCAATATTTTGACTGCGCCGGAACCCCCCCCGCGAAAGTTGTGTGTTCAGGGTGCGTGCTTCCTGGCCTACGAGATGAGTAAAGACCTTCCGTTCATGGCGCGCTGGAAGGTAAGGGCAGGGCGCCGGTGCCGTAATGAAAAATTGCGGAAAATTCCGTCGCTCAATGCTCACCGAGAGAATCCTTCAATTTGACATGCGCCGCAATAGGTTAATGCCCCTTGCCGGTTCCATGCAAGGGACATTCAAACGCGTATGGAAATTGCACGGGAAGCCGTCTAAGAGGAGCATGACTGGAGGACTGGAATGGCTACGAAGATAACTTGGATTGGTCTTGGCGTGATGGGGTTCCCCATGGCAGGCCATCTCGCGCCAAAAACTGGTGTCGAGCTGACGGTATATAATCGCACCGCCACGAAAGCAGACGCGTGGGTTGAGAAATATCCGGGAATTTCAGCCGCCTCACCCCGCAAAGCGGCTGCGGACGCCGATTTCGTCATTGCCTGTGTCGGCAATGATGACGATCTGCGTAGCGTAACCCTGGGCCCCGAAGGGGCCTTCCAGTCGATGCGTCCCGGCAGCATCTTCGTTGATCATACAACCGCCTCGGCCGTCATTGCGCGCGAGCTTTTTGGCGAGGCCAGGAAACGTGGTATCGGCTTTGTCGATGCCCCCGTATCCGGAGGCCAGGCTGGAGCTGAAAACGGCACTCTCACTGTCATGTGCGGTGGTGAAGCGGAGGACTATGCCAAGGCCGAACCTTTGCTCAAACACTATTCCAAGATGCGCAAGCTATTGGGCCCGGCAGGGGCGGGCCAGACAGCAAAGATGTGCAATCAGATCGCCATCGCCGGGCTGGTGCAAGGCCTCGCCGAATGCATTCATTTCGGTATGAAAGCGGGACTCGACATGGAGGATGTCGTTGAGGTGATTTCCAAGGGCGCCGCTGGTTCCTGGCAAATGGACAACCGCCACAAGACAATGATTGCCGGAAAATTTGATTTTGGCTTTGCGGCGGACTGGATGCGCAAGGACTTGGGCATTTGCCTCGATGCCGCGCGCCAGAATGGCGCCCATCTGCCCGTCACGGCTCTCGTGGACCAATTCTACTCGGAGGTTCAAAAGATGGGCGGCAATCGTTGGGACACGTCGAGTTTGATTGCCCGCCTGAACCGCTAGGCCTTGAATGCTCTCGCCATTTCGAGGGCAAAATAAGTCAAAATGCCATCAGCTCCGGCGCGTTTGAAGGCCATAAGGCTTTCGGGAACGATCTTCTTTCGCTCAAGCCAGCCCCGTTCGATGGCGGCCATCAGCATCGCATATTCGCCGGACACTTGATAAACGAAAGTGGGCACGCCAAAGCTCTGTTTAACGCGTGCCAGAACATCGAGATAGGGCATGCCCGGCTTGATCATGACCATGTCTGCGCCCTCGCTGATATCCAGCCCCACTTCGCGCAGGGCTTCGTCCGTGTTGGCCGGATCCATTTGATAGCTGCGCTTGTCGCCGGTCAATGTGCCTGACGAGCCGACCGCATCACGGAATGGCCCATAGAAGCCGGAGGCATACTTGGCACTATAGGCCATGATCTGAACATTGGTGTGGCCTTTGCTTTCCAGCGCCTGCCGTATGGCGCCAATGCGGCCATCCATCATGTCCGATGGGGCGACAACATCGCACCCGGCCTCAGCCTGCAGCAGCGCCTGCTTGACCAGAACTTCCACAGAGGCGTCATTGACGATCTCGCCTTTCTCCATAAGGCCGTCGTGCCCGTGGCTGGTGTAAGGGTCAAGCGCAACGTCGCACATGATACCGATTTCCGGGACGGCCGCTTTGATGGCTCTGACGGCCCTGCAGACGAGATTGTCTCCGTTGAGCGCCTCGACGGCGTCGGCAGTCCGCAATTCCCGCCGGGTATTGGGAAACAGGGCGATAAGTGGAATGCCGAGGGCTGCCGCCTCCTCGGCTTTCCGCACTGCAAGATCGACGCTGTAGCGTTCAACTCCAGGCATTGAAGCCACGGGATCGGTGGTCTTTTCGCCATCGATGACAAACATTGGCCAGATAAGGTCTGAAACCTGAAGGGTATTCTCGGAAACAAGGGCGCGGGACCAGGATGCCTTGCGGTTGCGGCGCAGGCGTGTGGCGGGAAACATCTGGGGCGGGTTGCTGAAAGGACTCATGCGCCCTTCTATCAAGTCCCGGTTGGAAACTGAATAGGGGCATGGTCGCAGGGCCCATGGAACCGTCCGGGCGGGGGCAAGAGTGCATTAACCAAAGCCGAAACATTTGAGCCGTCTTTGAAACCCATTAACGCCGCCCAGTTATTCATGATCCCTGTTGAGTCAAACCAATTGTACGGTGGGGTCAGATGCCCAAATTTTCGCAGTTTCTCATCACGCTTCCGGTCATGGTGCTGCCGCTTGCACTGGCTGCTTCCGAGCCAGTCTTTGCCGAATCGGTGGGCATTGAACGGGCGCTGGAACTCCTCGCCAAATCCAAGGTGGCGAATGGCAAATGCGCTGTACTGAGCATGTCAGAAAGCGATGAACTTTCAGGCTATGTCGCGCGTGCTGAAGTGGCCGCGGTGGAAAAGACCTCGCTTGACGCGACCCGGTCAGCCCTCAATGCGGGAAAGGCCCAGGGACGGGCCGCACCGTGTGGGGTGGAAATCAGTCGAGAAGTGCGTGACACGCTGGTTGCTGCCCGAGAGGCCATCAAGACGGCTGATAATACGGCGGGCAAAGCATCAGCAGAGGAACCACTAGTAGTGGCACAAGCTGCGGTTCCACGGATCAGCCTCTCCACTTACAACAGGATTATTGAGACCTATTTTGTCGAGCGGCGCTGCGCCTACCTGTCCAAGCGCAAAATGGATGCCTTCTACAAGGCGGTCATGAGGGGGCATCAAGCCGTGGTTTCGGAATTCGGCAAAGCCATGGTTTCAAAGATCATGAAATCCGCCGAGGCCCGGTCGAACTATCAAAATTGCGATGGGACAGGTGAAGCCCGCGTAAAGGCGGGCTTTGATGCAGTCGCCAGCCGCTAGCATTTGTTAACTATAGGCTGTCTCTTGCATGAGCCATGTCCGGACCTTTTTCTTAACCAGGGTCAGTTGCATTTGATTAACATAGGAAAAAAAGACTCCATAAACTGTCTTCTAAGAAGCAGCAAACTATCGAAAATATAAGGATAAATTTACCCAGCCTGTTCAGGCCGCCTTAAATCCCCCCGCGTATTCTCGGGCCATCAGAGGAACGGACAGAAAAGAAGCCGTCCTCGCAAACCAAGGGATAGGTGGATAACATGAATACGCAAGTTGTTGGGGGTGTCCGTGCCGCGGAAGTTGTACCGCAGCGGAAGGAAATAAAGCACCGTTATCTGGAAGCATTGACGCTGATCGAGCGACTGCACCGTCGTTTGCTCGATGTGATCAAGGACGATTTTGAACGCTCTGGTGAACCGGAAGTGAACCCGGTGCAAGCGCTTCTCCTTTTCAATATTGCCGACTCGGAACTCACGGCTGGCGAATTGAAAACCCGTGGGCATTATCAGGGCTCAAACGTTTCCTACAACCTCAAGAAACTCGTTGAGTCCGGCTATGTGAACCATGAGCGGTCCAGCTCGGACAAGCGTTCGGTGCGGGTGAAACTGACGCCGAAGGGCCAAGCCATTCGGGACCGGGTTGACATGCTCTACAATCGTCAGCTCCAGGCGGTTGAAGAGGTTGTAGGCCTCTCGGTGGAAGAATTTGACCGCCTGAACAAGGCGCTCACCAGGCTGGAACGCTTCTGGACGGACCAGATACTCTATCGCCTGTAACGGAGATTTGAAGAGCAAAAGCCCTGTGGCCAAAAAGTCTCAGGGCTTTTTTTTGTTTGAAACAGCCAACCAACGGGCCATTTATCCCTTTGTTACCTGGTCTTACAAACAGATGCGGGCTCTGGTTCCGGACACTTGTTTTTTGACGAGTCGCGCCGGGGCTGGTACATGTAGCCGGATCAGGAGTGATGCTTGCCGACGGTCCAGCAGAGACCCAGTGCAGGATGGCAAAGAGGCGATGATGGCATTTAAGTCGGATTCAATCGGTGGTTGGGTGTTCTTGAGGGTTTTGGCTATTTCACTGGTGGCCATGCTAACGCCGTCCATAGTCGGTGTTTCATCAGTGAGGGCAGAGCAATCAGATGAGGCGCGCGAATCCCTGAGGCTGAAAAGACTGCAAAAGCTAGGCATGTCCCCGAGCAGTGTGTCCGGTAGCCACGATGCTGCGCCCGTGCCCGGCGGCAAGGCCGTCACGGAAACCGAGGTGTTATCAGGCCAGTCTGTTGAGCCCATGTTGTCTGCGGATAGCATGGGAGAATTGCAGGCGGCTGAAAGCAAATATGCGGCAATCGTGAGCAATGGCGGCTGGCCCAAGGTGCCGAAGGGTGGCTACAAGAAGGGGACGGACAGCAAGGGCGTGGCTGCGCTCAATCAGCGCCTGTTTATCGAAGGTTATGTCAGGCAAGAAGCAACCGAAGGCGAATTTGCCACCATCTTTACCTCCGCGACGGAAGATGCCCTGAAGCGCTTCCAGCGCAATAATGGCTTGGCCGTCAGCGGCCAGGTGGATGGCCCGACTTTACAGGCCCTCAATGTGTCCGCGGCTGAGCGGCTTTCAACGATCAGGGCGAATATTCCCCGTTTCGCCGAATACTCCAAGGACCTCGGCGACCGCTACATCATTGTAAATGTTCCGGCGCAGCAGATTGAGGCAGTGGAAGGCGGTAGGGTCTATTCCCGGCACAATGCCATTGTGGGCCGCCCATCGCGGCCAACACCGGTTGTGATGACGGCACTTTCGGACATCAAATTCAATCCCTACTGGAATGCCCCGCCGTCCATTATTGAGCGCGATATCGTTCCGAAGATCATCGGCGGCAATACGGCCATTTTGGATAAGATGAACATCAAGGTGTTTGAGGGCGTTGGCGGGCCGGAAGTGAATCCGAGGCGCATCAACTGGCGCAAAGCCGTTGTTGACAACTACCATTTCAGGCAGGAACCCGGCGGCGATAATGCCATGGCCACAGCCAAGATCAATTTTTCCAGCCCATTCGGGATCTACTTGCATGACACGCCGGAACAGCACCTCTTTGAAAGCAGTGGCCGCTTCTACAGTTCAGGCTGTGTCCGGGTTCAGAAAGTTGCGATTCTCTTGAATTGGATATTGAACGGCCAGGATGGGTTCAATCCTGACCGCATTGAAGAGTTGGCCCAGTCGCTCGAGCGGTTGGACGTGAACCTGATCAATCCGCCGCAGCTCCGTGTTGCCTATCTCACCGCTTGGCCCACATCGGACGGCATCGTGGCGTTCCGTGGCGATGTATATGGCTTGGACGGGACTGGGTTCGTTCTTGGTCAGCCATTGCCCGTGGGCGAAAAGAGCGCAACGGGTGAACGCTTTGTTCTGAAGCCCATTCCCCGCCAGCCCGCGGCAATCGATGAAGCCGAAGCCGACGGCTTCTTCTGGTTCGGCAAAAAATTTGGTGGCAAACGCGAATTTGCCGATGAGAGGACTTCCAAGCCGGTCGTCAAGAAGACGAAGACTGCAAGCTTGTTCAGCCGGAGCGGCGGCGATTCGGAAGACGGCAAGAAAAAGGTCGTGAAAAAGGTTTCCGCAGTCGCAAAGAAAAAGCCGGTCGTGGCCGATTCAAAGAAGACCGCTGCGAAAGCGGATTCCAAGGTTGCTTCAGCTGCCGCGAAAAAAGCCGTAAAACCCGAAGCGCCCGCCGCCAAGAAATCCGGAGACGTTTGCAAGCCCGACAAGGATGGCAAGATGCCAAAGGATTGCAAGGTTGCAGTCGTGGTGAAACCCAAGGCAAAGCCCGACGAAACGGCTTCTGCGACCAACTGACCCAGCTTGATTTCGAGCAAGCCTGAAGTGATCTCAATCGGTTAAACGGTGACCATGACGCCGCAAAACTACGATCAGATTCTCGCCCAGGCTATCTTCCGCTTGAAGTCCGAGGGCCGTTACCGCGAATTTGCCGATATCTGTCGGGTCCGGGGCAGGTTTCCGCGCGCCCTGTACCGGGGGCAAGGCAGGGAGCGCGAAGTCACCGTCTGGTGCTCCAACGACTATCTCGGCATGGGGCAGCATCCGGCTGTTTTGTTAGCCATGCACGAGGCGATCGATGACGTGGGGGCCGGCTCCGGCGGCACGCGGAACATTTCCGGTACTACCCATTACCATGTCGAGCTTGAGCGGGAGTTGGCTGATCTGCATGGCAAGGGCGGGGCACTGCTCTTCAACTCCGGCTACATGGCCAATGAAGCCACTTTGTCCTCTCTGGTGCGGGCGCTGCCGAACTGCATCGTCCTGTCCGATGAACTGAACCACGCCTCGATGATCGAAGGCATCCGCCATGGCGGCGGTGAAAAGCTGATCTGGCGTCACAATGACCTGGTTGACCTCGAAGCCAAGTTGAAAACCCTGGCTGCGGACCGCCCGAAGCTGATTGCTTTTGAGTCCGTCTATTCGATGGATGGCGACATTGCCCCGCTCAAGGAAATCTGTGCGCTCGCCAGGCGCCATGGAGCCCTTACCTATTTGGACGAAGTCCATGCCGTTGGCATGTATGGCCCGCGCGGCGGCGGCATTGCCGAACGTGAAGGCCTACTCGATGAAATCGATATCATCGAAGGCACCCTCGCCAAGGCCTTTGGCCTCATGGGCGGCTACATCGCCGCCAATGCCACGATCATTGATGCAATTCGCTCCTTTGCCCCTGGCTTCATCTTCACCACGTCGATTGCACCTGCCATTGCCGCAGGTGCGACGGCTGCCATCCGCCATCTTAAAACAAGCAGCCTTGAGCGGCAGTTGCAGAGCAAGCATGCCAAGTTGCTGACGGCATCTCTGAAGGCCCGGGGAATTCCTGTGACCGCAACGGAAAGCCATATCGTGCCGTTGATTGTGGGTGACCCTGTCAAATGCAAGGCCCTGACGGACCGGTTGCTCAGCGACTTTTCAATTTATGTCCAACCGATCAATTATCCCACGGTCCCCAAAGGCACCGAGCGTCTGCGCCTCACCCCCGGTCCCCTCCATGGCGAACTGGAAATCTCCAAGCTGGTGGCGGCCATAGACCAGCTATGGACCGAGATGACGCTGCAACGCGCCGCCTGATTGGCGTATTTCTGACCAATATCGCCGCTTCTCCCGTGCCTTTCGGGCGGCGGCCAGATAATACTGGACCCTCACACGGCAATCGCTATTTTGCAGCCGGAACGCGGAATCAGGGCAGGGAATGAACATGGCCAGGAAAGCACTCAAGAAGACCACCAAGAAGCCGGCCGCAAGGGCCAAGGCAAAAAAACTCCCGTTGTTTCCGGGTTTCTTCACGGAAAAGCTCAGCAGGACCGATCCAAAGGTCGCCCAGGCTATCACCCGTGAACTGCACCGCCAGCAGAATGAAATCGAACTGATCGCCTCGGAAAACATCGTCTCGCGCGCCGTGATGGAGGCCCAAGGGTCGATCATGACCAACAAATACGCTGAGGGCTATCCCGGCCGCCGCTACTATGGCGGCTGCCAATATGTGGACGTCTCGGAAAACCTTGCCATTGAGCGTGCCTGCAAGCTGTTCGACTGCTCCTTCGCCAACGTTCAGCCCCATTCCGGCGCCCAGGCCAATCAGGCGGTGTTTTTTGCCTTGCTCCAGCCCGGCGACACCTACATGGGACTCGATCTGGCCTGCGGTGGGCACTTGACCCATGGTTCGCCGGTGAACCAGTCCGGGAAATGGTTCAAGGTGGCCCCCTACAAGGTGCGCGAGGACAATCACCGGATTGACTACGATGCGCTGGCCGCCCAGGCCAGGGAGGTGAAGCCGAAGCTGATCATTGCCGGCGGGTCGGGCTATCCGAGGTTCCTTGATTTCGCCCGTTTCCGCCAGATCGCGGACAGTGTCGGGGCCTATCTCATGGTGGACATGGCCCACATCGCGGGCCTCGTGGCGGGAGGCGTCCACCCCAATCCGCTGGAACATGCCCATGTGGTGACAACCACCACCCACAAGACCCTGCGCGGCCCCCGCGGCGGCATGATCCTTTCGCGCGATGAGGCGATCGGCAAGAAGATCAATTCCGCGGTCTTCCCGGGGCTCCAGGGCGGTCCGCTGGAACATGTCATCGCCGCCAAGGCCGTGGCCTTTGGCGAAGCCCTGCGCCCGGCCTTCAAGAAATACGCAGCCCAGGTTGCTGCCAATGCGAAAGCCCTGGCCGAGGCCATGATGGCAGGTGGCTGTGATCTCGTTTCAGGCGGCACCGACACCCATCTGATGCTGGTGGACCTCCGCAAGAAGGGATTGACTGGAAAGGCTTCCGAGGCGGCCCTGGGGCGCGCCTACATTACCTGCAACAAGAACGGCATTCCCTTTGACCCCGCACCCTTCACCATTACCTCCGGCATCCGCCTGGGAACGCCGGCGGGGACCACGCGCGGCTTTGGCGTTGCCGAATTCAAGGAAGTAGGTGCCCTGATTATCGAGGTCCTTGACGGCCTTGCGAAGAATGGCGAAGCGGGCAACGCCAAAGTGGAAGCGGCGGTGAAGCGCAAGGTTCTGGCGCTGACCAAGCGCTTTCCGATCTATTCCTGAAGAAGGCCATGCGCTGCCCGTTTTGCAACAATGAAGAAACCCAGGTGAAGGATTCGCGACCCAGTGAAGATGGCGCGGCAATCCGGCGCCGGCGTTACTGCCCCGATTGCGCCGGGCGCTTCACCACCTTCGAGCGCGTGCAGCTGCGCGAACTTATGGTGATCAAGAAGACCGGCAGGCGTGTTCCCTTTGACCGCGACAAGCTCATGCGTTCGGTGCAGATTGCGCTGCGCAAACGCCCGGTTGAGCCGGAACGGATCGAGCGCATGGTGTCCGGCATTGTCCGCAGGCTGGAAAGCCTTGGTGAAAGCGAAATCAAGTCGGAACACATCGGCAAGCTCATCATGGAGGCGCTGAAGACCCTCGACGATGTGGCCTATGTCCGCTTCGCCTCCGTCTACAAGAATTTCCGGGAAGCCAAGGATTTTGAGGAGTTGATTGGCGAACTCGCAAGTGACGAGGGCGAAAGCGAGGCGACGTGAACGCCGACCTGCGCTGGATGGACTATGCCCTGCGCCTGGGGCGCCGCGCGCTAGGCACAACCGCCGAGAACCCTCCCGTTGGCTGCGTCATCGTGAAGGATGAGGATGTCCTGGGGGTTGGCTGGACCCAGCCCGGGGGCAGGCCCCATGCCGAGACCGAAGCCTTGAAGATGGCTGGTTCCGCCGCCAGAGGGGCTGCAGCCTTCGTCACCCTTGAACCTTGCGTCCACCACGGTCGCACGCCCCCCTGCGCCGAAGCTCTGGCAAAGGCAGGCATCAGGCGGGTTGTGACGGCCGTCGAGGATCCTGATCCGCGCGTTTCTGGAGGAGGCCACGCCATCCTGAAAGCCGCCGGTATCACGGTTGTTACCGGCATTTGCGCCGTAGCCGCGAAACACGATCTCTCCGGCTTCCTCATGCGGATAGCCAGGAAACGCCCCTATGTCACTCTAAAGATTAGCGTTTCCTCAGATGGCAAGATTGCTGCCGGACCCCGGCAGCGCACCGCCATAACGGGCCCGCAAACCAAATCCCGCGTCCATCTCATGCGCGCCCAAAATGACGCCATTCTGGTGGGCCTGAGCACAGTCCTGATTGATGACCCGGACCTGACCTGCCGCCTGCCGGGAATGGAAGGCCGTTCGCCCGTTCGGATTGTCGCGGATACAAGGCTCTCCATCCCCTCAAGGGCCAAGCTCGTCAAAACCGCCGAAGATGTGCCTGTATGGATACTTTCCACCCGCAAAGGCGGGATCAGTGCCGGCATCACGGTTATCGACTGCAGGCAAACCGCGGGCGGCTGGGTGGATTTTCCCGATGCGCTGGAGCGGCTGGCGGAAAGGGGCATCAACCGTCTGCTGGTCGAGGGCGGCTCCCACATCGCGCAGAGTTTTTTGGAGGCCGATTTGGTGGATGAAGTGCAGCTCTTTCAAAGTCCGCTGGTCATCGGCCCGCAAGGAATTGATGCAATTGCGGAAACCCCGCTTTCCGAGCTTGCGAAGCGGTTTCAGGTGACTGAGAAGGAAGTGCTTGGAACCGATACTTTGACCGTCTATGAACGGCCCCATGTTCACCGGGATAGTCACTGATAT
>CAZRZB010000063.1:0-15342 GCA_964604435.1 uncultured Aestuariivirga sp.
CACCAGACTTCCCAGCCGAGGCCCCAGGCGCCGAGCGTGGGGCTTTCCCAGTCATCCTCGACAAAGCGGATATCATGGAGCCTGGGATCAATGCCGATGGCGGCAAGCGAGCCCAGATACTGCTCCTGCAAATCCGGCGGCGATGGCTTGATGATGACCTGGTACTGGTAATAGTGCTGCAGGCGGTTGGGGTTTTCGCCATAGCGGCCATCCTTGGGGCGGCGCGACGGCTGCACATAGGCCGCGGCCCAGGGCTTGGGACCCACGGAGCGCAGGGTGGTTGCGGGATGAAAGGTGCCTGCCCCCACCTCCATGTCATAGGGCTGCAGAATGACGCAGCCCCTGGCGGCCCAATACTGGTGCAGGGTGAGAATCAGGTCCTGGAATGATCTGGTCGGATTCAATGACATGTGCGGGCGCAAACTAGGGATGGGGCCTTGGCAGGTCAAGGTTTTTGGTTAGGGCTTGAGCATCGGCCGGGAAATTGGCCTAACCATGAAAAAACCCGTCAGGCCTCCACATACTCGGCGATGCTTGTAGGAGATGGAACGATTTCGCCGTCCTGCTTCAGCCCTTCGATGTGAAAGCGGATGGCCGCCCGGATTTCAGCTTCGATTTCGGGAACAGTTGACGCGGTGGCAACACAGCCGGGCAAATCGGGCACATAGGCCGAATAATTGGCATTTGCCTTCTCGATGACAATTGCATAGCGCATCAGCGTGTGTCCTTCAATTTTGCCTGCTTGAGAATGCTGTTGAACGTGCCCGGCGCCATATCGTCGCTCAACTTTCCGGCAACAGTCACGCGCCCGGCTTTCAGGGGATGCTTGTATTGCCTGTGGCTGCCGCGCGTTGCGACAATATACCATCCATCGTCTTCAATCATGGCAATAATTTCACGCACTTTCTTCATTCAAAACCGTCCGCAGACAGAGCGGATTTCAAGCGCCGGAATGACGTGGCCGAGTTCAATGACATTTGCAGGCGCAAACTAGGGATGGGGGTATAAGAGGTCAAGGAGATTAGGTTGCGTGAATTCCCCTCCCCCTTGTGGGGAGGGGTTAGGGGCGGGGGTCTGGTGGTCTGGCAGCGGAGCGACCCCCACCCTTAATCCCTCCCCACAAGGGGGAGGGAGACCTATCTAGAGCCGGCGATAGACATGGGCCCTTGTGGTGAAGCCCGATTCGGTGGGCGAATAGGGCATGGGGTGATAGACCGGGGTGGTTTCGACGGGAGCCACCAGGCCATTGCGGCACAGCGCGTCGAATTTATCGGCGAAGCCCGCGTCCTGCCAGACGGCGGTGCCCACGGTGAAGATGAAATGGCCCCCTACCCTGGTGATGCGGACGAGTTCGTCCCAGGCTTGCGCCGGGGCGTGGCCCATGGTGAAGGTTCCGGAGGAGACAATGGCGGCCATGCTGCCGTCGGCGAAATCCAGGGCCTCGCCCAGCACGCGGTTGCGCAAGTCGGCGTAGATCCCGCGGGCCCTGGCGCGGGCCAGCATGCCTTCCGACATGTCCACGCCGACCAGATTGCCGTAGCCCATGATGGCGAGGATGTTGCCGACGGCGCCGGTGCCAACACCGGCATCAAAAATCGCATCATTCCTGTTTTGAACATAGCGGCCGACGAGGCCGGCCATGACGGCGGGGTGGACGTAGCCCACGCCCTGCATGTCGGCGTCATAGGTTTCCGCCCAGCCATCATAGAGGGCGATCAGGTCGTTCTGGCTCTTGGCATGATAGACGCCTTCAAGCCAGGCGTCGCTGGAATGTCCCGGCATCACTCGACGGGATAGTAGATGCCGGTGGCGGGATCCTGGCGCAGCCGGGTGACGGCATCGGACGGGCGCGGTTTGACGCGGACCTTGGCGGCGTTCACTTCATTCAGCAGGCGGCGCGCGGTCATCAGCGTCAACACACCGGCAATGACAACCGTAACAGCTTTCACGAAAAACATGGTCATCTCCTTACTGCGCCCATCATAACCCGAACTTCGCCCACAATGCACGCGCCTCGATTGCCGCAAGGGCGCCATCAGGAAACCCGGTAATCGTGCCAAAACCAAGGCGGCCGAGGCCCCAGCCGCGCGAGGCCGAAATATTCTTCAGCACCATCTTCTCGCCGAACTTCTGCTTCAGCACCGCATGCATGTGGCCGATGCCGTCGATCAGGCCGCGCTCGAGGGCCTGGCGGCCGGACCAGAAGGCGCCGGAAAACATGTCGGCCTCATCGCCCTTGAGTTTCCCTGCCCGGCGCTCACGCACCAGGGCCTTGAAGGCGCCATGGACATCAGCCTGCAGGGCGAGAAGGCGGTCAACGTCCTCCTGCTTCTGGGGCTGGAAGGGATCGAGGATGGACTTGTTCTCGCCCGCCGTGTGGACGCGGCGTTCGATGCCGAGCTTGCCGATGGCCTCGACAAAGCCGAAGCCCGCCGAAATCACCCCGATGGAGCCGATGACGGAGCTGTCGTCGGCATAAATTTCATCGCCGGCGCAGGCCAGCCAGTAACCGCCGGAAGCGGCGACATCCTCGCAGAAGACATAGACCGGAATCTTGTATTCGCTGGCCAAGGCACGGATGCGAGCGTGGATCAGGGCCGATTGCACGGCCGAGCCGCCGGGGGAATTCACCTGCAGGGCCACGGCGGCGATGTTCTTGTTGAAGGCCCGCTCCAGGACGGGATCAAGATCCTTGGCGGTGAGCGGCGGCTTCAGGGGGGTGCCGACGCCGATCGTTCCGTGGAGGCGGACAACATTGATCCGCGGCCGGGATTTGAGAAAGCGCGCGGGGATCAGGCGGGAGAGAAATGAAGCTTTGGCCATGCCGCTCAAATAGGAACAAAGCCCCGGAGATGCAAGTTTTCCCGGGTCTCAGCGCAGGCGCCAGGCCGAGCCGTCGCGCAGGACGGCTTCGGCATCGCGGGTGAACTGGGAACTCTCCGTGTGGAGGACCAGGCCGGGCAGAAGCTGCATGGGGGCCTTCGAGCCCTTCACCCCCTGGACGATGACGCGCGAGGCCGCGGTGCCTTCGCGGGCATAGAGCGGCGCAATGCGGATATCGCCGAAGCGGCTTTCCATGGAGGCCAGAATTTTTCCGAGGGTCTCGGCGCGATGAACGATGGTTACGGTACCGCGCAGGGCCACCATGGTGTGCATGACCTTGACCCAGAGATCCAATTCCTCGGGCCCGAAGGCATGGGCCTGAGCTTTCAGGAGATTCGGCGAGGGGGTGGATTTTCCCTCCTCGAAATAGGGCGGATTGGCCATGGCATGGCTGAACGAGCCATGCTGGGGAAGGTGCGACAGGTCGCGGCGGAGCGCATCCTTCACATCGGCATGGATCACCCGCAGGCTGTGGCCAAAGCCGTTGCGCTTGGCATTTTCCTCGCACAGCATCGCATAGCGGGCGGCGATTTCAATTCCGGTGACGTGAATGGTGGGATTGCGCACAATGGCACAGAGGGCGGCCACGCCCGTGCCGATGCCGGCCTCGAAGATGGTTTCCCCCGCCACGCAGGGAATTGCCGCGGCAAGGAAGACCGCATCAATGCCGGCGCGATAGCCCTTTTCAGGCTGGAGAATCCTCAGCCTGCCGCCGAGAAACGCGTCTTCGGTCAACGATTGCGGCACGGCGGACGGGGCCATGGGCGGCGGCGGCATGGGGGCCGGATTGACCTGGGCGCTCATCTGCATAGTTACCAAGTATTATGGCTTCTTAGTTAGGGAATGGTTACCGGCTGGCGAAAGCCCGTTAATCAACATGTTTTCCCGCTCCGGCAAAGTGGCGATGAACTGCATTTTCAAATCCTTCGGGCGGGGTCCACACAATCACATGCAGGCAAACGCCCCGGCCCCATCCACCCGTCCTTACCACGCGGGGCAAGGACGACACTATCATCCGCCCGCGGCAATTCCAATGTTCCCGCGATCACTTTCGCGTTGGCCTCGCGGCAACCGGTCACGCTTGCAGGGACTGGTCCATTGCTTCTATTCTGGCGCTGAAAAACAGAAGAAGGCAGGCAACAAGATGGGGGTGGTCGTTCCCTTTGGGAACGGTGCGGATGCACCGGCGCCAAGTCTTGACATCCTGGTCGGCCTCGTCGCCGAGGACATGGCGCGGGTCAACGACGGCATCCTGGCGCGGGCCCAGAGCCATGTCGAACTCATCCCGGAAATCGCCGGCCACCTGATCAATTCCGGCGGCAAGCGCATCCGCCCCATGCTGACGCTGGCGGCCGCGCGGATGTGCGGCTATGCCGGCGAACACCACATCAAGCTGGCAACCGCGGTCGAGTTCATGCACACGGCGACGCTGCTGCATGACGACGTGGTCGACGAGAGCGACATGCGCCGCGGCAAGCAGGCGGCGCGGATCATCTGGGGCAACCAGGCCAGCGTGCTGGTGGGCGACTATCTTCTCGGCCAGGCCTTCCGGATGATGGTGGAAACCAGTTCGCTGGAATGCCTGCGCATCCTGTCGAATGCCGCGGCGGTCATCGCCGAGGGCGAGGTGCTGCAGCTGTCAATTTCGCAAGACACCGCGACGACGGAGGATGCCTACCTTCAGGTGGTGGGGGCCAAGACGGCAGCGTTGTTTGCCGCCGCGGCGGAAGTCGGCGGGGTGATCGCCGGACGCCCGCGCGACGAGCAGGCGGCGCTTGAGTCCTACGGGCGCAATCTCGGTATCGCCTTCCAGCTGGTCGACGACGCGCTGGATTATTCCGGCAAGCAGGCTTCGCTGGGAAAAAGCGTGGGTGATGATTTCCGCGAACGGAAGATCACCCTGCCCGTGGTGCTGTCGTTCCGGCGCGGCGCCAAGGAGGAAAGAAAATTCTGGAAGCGCACTTTGGAAGAGGGCAACCAGACGGACGACGACCTTCTCTATGCGCAAAAACTGATGACCCGGCATGGCGCCATCGCCGACACCATCGAGCGGGCCAACCACTACGGCGACATCGCGCGCGACGCGCTGGCGATATTTCCGGAGAGCAGCTGGAAGGGCGCCCTGCTCGAAGCGGTGGATTTCTGCATCGTCAGGGCGTTCTGAAGCACTCCTGCCGCAAGCCTGGCATTGGGGCGGCAGAGCTGAACGGGAATCAGAGAAGCGCGGTTGCGACAACCCACCAGCCGGGATGTCTGCCTGCAATTGCCGCAGCGGCAATTTCCGCCTGGGCAAGACTTTCCGCCAGGCCGAAACAGGTGGCACCCGATCCCGACATGCGGGCGCAGGATATTTCCGGACGCGACCCGAGGCTTGCGGTGACAGCGGAGATTTCCGGAACAAGCCCGATCGCGGGCGCGGTGAGATCGTTGCGCCATGAGGTGAAATCCCCGGGATCGGCAATGGCCGTTCCGAAGGACTGGCCGCGCTTCAGGTCCAAGGCCTCAAACACTTTTGCGGTTGGCGCCGGCAGGCGCGGATTGACCAGCACGGCGGCGGCCGGCAGGCCGACCGAAACCGGCTCAAGAATTTCGCCGATGCCGCCCATCCGGCTTGCCCTTTGGGCGAGGCATACGGGCACGTCGGCGCCGAGTTGAAGGGCCAACTCCGCCAGGGCCGAAGGCGGAACTGCCAGGTCAAACAGCCTGACCAGGGCGCGGAGCGCCGCTGCAGCATCGGCGGAGCCGCCGCCAAGCCCCGCGGCGACGGGAAGGTTTTTTTTGAGATGGAATTTTACCGGGGCGATAGAAGCGCCCCGTTGCCGCGAAAATCCGTCCAGCAAATGCCAGGCGGCAACAACGCTGTTTGTCCCGTCACCGCGCAGTTCGCCCGCGAAGGGACCGCTGATCTCCAGCGAAACGGCGGCGGCCGGAGAAACTGCCAGCACATCGGCGACATCGGCGAAGGCCACGATGGAGTCGAGCTGGTGGTAGCCGTCAGGCCGGCGCGCCAGGATGTGAAGGGCCAGGTTCAGCTTGGCATGGGCCCTCTCGGTGACGTGCATGGGGTCAGCCGTTCGTCTGTCCGGTCTTGTTTTCCGCCGGCTTGGTGGCCGCGTCGTCGGGCAATCCGTTCAACAGTTTTTCCTCGATGCGTTTCAGGTCCTCGGGCCCGGGGCCGTTGTCCTTGGCGTGCTGCCACTGGAACCGGGCTTCGAGGGTGCGGCCGACGCGCCAATAGGCATCGCCCAGGTGCTCGCCGATGATCGGATCGGCCGGATTCAAATCAACCGCCCGCTCAATATGGCTGGCCGCCTGTTCGTAGTCGCCGAGCTGGAAATAGGCCCAGCCCAGACTGTCGACGATGTAGCCGTCATTGGGCCGCAGTTCGACGGCCTTCTTCACCATGGCCAAGGCTTCGATGAGATTGAGTTTCTTCTCGATCATCGAATAGCCGAGATAGTTCAATACCAATGGCTCGTCGGGAGACAGCGACAGGGCCTGGCGGAAATCCGCCTCAGCCTTGTCCCACAGCTTCTGCCGTTCGAAGGCGATGCCGCGATAATAGAACACCCGCCAATGTTCCTTGCCGGGCTGCGCGACAAGCGCCAAGGCCCTGGTGTAGGTTCCGGAGGCGAGCGGAAACTCCTCATTGCTGCGGTGGATATTGCCCAGGGTCACCAGCGCGTCATAATTCTTCGGGTCACGCAGGATGATGTCCTTGAGCCTTTGCTGGGCTTCCTTGGTGCGCTCCAAGCGCTGCAGATTGATGGCTATTTCCGTGTCGGCATTGGTGCGCAGCGCCGAACTCAACGGGGTTTGCTCATAGGCATTGATGGCGTCCTGATACTGCTTGGTATCGACGTAAATATCGCCGAGCAGCGTCAGCACGACCGGCCGGTCGCCATTGAGCGAGAGCGAAAGCTGGGCATAAAGCAAGGCGATGTCGATGCTCTGCTCGTCGGTCATGGCGGCGGCAAGCGAGAACAGCGCCTCGCCGGCGCCGGCGCCCGGCGTTGAAATGAAGGCCGGGGGCGGCGCCTTGGCGCTCATGGCGCGCTCGAGGGCAAGCTTCACCAGAACATTGTCTTCGCCGCCTCCGATAAAGGCCTGGTAAATCTTGATGGCTTCAGCGCGGCGATTGTGGCGTTCGAGGAAGTTTCCGTAGGCCTGCACGACGCGCAATGAACTGCCAGCCTGCTCGTAGGCCGTCTTGTAGAAAGCCTCGGCGCGAATGGCGGAGGACAGGTAATCGGCAATCAAGGCGCTGTGGTAGGACTGGAAATTGGCAAAAGAATCATTGCTTTCGAGCTTTCCGAGGGCGGCGAGAGCGCCGTTCAACTTGCCCTCGCCGGCATAGGTCCAGGCGGTGAGCAGCGCCGAAGTCAATTCGCCTACCGGCGTGTAGGAGGCCTCGGCAAAATTCCGGCGCGCATCGGCATACTGGCGGGTACGGAAATCGCGCAGCCCAAGGACGATGCGGGCCATGCGGTGCTGGCTGTTGAACGACAGCACCTTGATGGCCAGTTCCTCCGCTTCGGGCAGGTTGCCCGAGGAGACTTCGAGGAGGAACAGCTTTTCAATCAACACCGGGTTGTCAGGATCCTCGAGCAGGGCCTTGCTGAGGTAATCGGCGGCGGCCGCAGTGTCGCGCTCCTTGCCGGCGGTGCGGCCCGCAAGGTAGTTGCCCGACAGGCTGGTTGCATCTTCCAGCGAGAACTCGGCATGTGCCGGGGCAGAGACGGCCAGCATGGCGAATACGGCCAGACCGGCGAGACGTGAGACAATCCTGAACATGGGCTTCCGTTTCGGGCAAATGCGGCCAATCCGGCCGCTTGAATGAATCATCGCCATAAAATGGGGCTTTTCCGGGTTTGCCGCAATAGCAAAACGGCAGGCCAGGGCCTGCCGCGCGCTTCACAGGGAATCCGGCCTACTTGCTGACGTAAATCGACTTGTTCAGCGTTTCCTCGCCGATGTGGTTGAAGAAGGCCTGCAAATCGGCGCTGGAGGTCGCGTGCTGATAGTTGTCGGCGTCAGTGGCGCACGCCTGCAACCTGTCGCGCGTCGTCGTTGACACGTCATTGCCGAAGGAGGTGACATAGAGTTCGACATTGTTCGCCTTGATCCTGTTGCAAACGTCAATCAGCGCATTGTCAAGTTCGGTCATGATGCTTGCGTTGTTGGTCGTTCCGAAGCGGTTATAACCGGAGGCTGTTGGCTCCTTGCCGCGGCCGTAGGCGGAATAGACGGTTCCATTGAGGGCGTTTGTGCCGGCGCTCAGATTGTTGTCGCCGTCGGTCATCAGAACAACGGTTTTCATCCAGCGCACGTCGTTGTATGGAGAAATCGTTGCGGCCGGGATCGAGGCGGTTCCCTGCACCTGGGTGAAGGGCTCGGTAGGCGAAATCACGCGCATGCCCCAGGCAAGCCCTTCCGCAATCAACGTGTTGCCCGCGGCTGACATTGCGTCGATGCCGGCCACAACGTCCGAACGCTTGTGGGTCATCGGGACGACAGCGGATTTCGCGCAACCTACCCATGGACCAGCAGGGCTGGTGGAGGCAGTTTCCGCCGTAATCACCCTGGCGGGATACTTTGCCTGGTTTTCCTGCTTATACAGAAGCCCGGCCAATGACGTGTCACTCTGCTGCGCCGCTGTCAGGCCGGTGTATTCGTTGACGGGGGTGCCTGTCGTGCCAATATAACTTGACCCGCCGCCGGAAGGCGCGTCCGGCGCGAAATAGGCCGGAAACAGGGTTTCGGGCGAGCCAAGCGTGGGCGCTGCATCATTGGCGTTGTAATCCTCGCCCGCGGCCGCATCACCGCGCCGGCGGGCTTCCACACAGCCATTCCATTGCAGATTGGTGGTGGAATTGACCTTCATCTGGCCCCAGGCCATGTAATTGTTCCAGCTCGCGTCATTGAAATGGAGTTTTGACAGGGGATTGGCGCCCGCCGTGTCGATCCAGCCCAGGTTAAAATCTGCCGCGTTCTTGTCCAGGCGCACACCCGCCGCAAAGGGAACCAGGCCAACACGGATGTACTCGCTTTCGGGCACCGAGGCCAAGGGCCCGGTATAGAGCGTGTCGAGCAGCGACTTTGCCGCATTCTTCGCACCGGTGATCTTGTCATCGGTTGCCATGGAGCCCGTGGTATCCATGACCAGGACCATTTCGATTGGCCGCATCGCCTTCATGACCTGGGAATGGGCGGTCAGATTGATTTCCGTGATGCCGGTGAGGCTCATGATCGTGGTCGGGAAGCTATGATTGGCCTCCAGGTCGATGGCCTGGCCGGTGATTGTAATATTCACAGCCATCACAGGGTTGCTGCCATACTGGGGCGTATAGTTTTCCGCCAGGTATTGCCGGGCAAACGCTTCCAGCTCCGCTATCCGGCTCTGGACCTGCGCGGCGGACAGTCCCGACAGACTGGCGCGATCGTCGGATGCCACGGCCAAGGCCGCCGAATCCACCGCCGCGTTGAAAGCCACCTGCTCGCGGTTGATGCGGACCGTATCAATGGCCGCGCCTGCCGCCAGCAGCATGGGAAGGGCCGCGACCGCCGTGATCTGGGTCACCGAGCCCAGATGATTTTCGCGAAACGCCTGCAATTTCCTGCGTGCAGAGACGATGAAGGCATCGATGGAATTACGCATTGCAGCCTCTCCTGAGGATTGGGTATCAGGAGCGGTTTATGGCAGCCCGGTGAAAGACAAGTTGCGCGAAACGGTTGAATTTTAGACACTTTGTAGAATCTCAAAAGAAACGCATCACGGGTTAATGCAGCCTCAAGAGAATCGCTAAAATCCTGTTCCGCGAGTTTACATGTTGGGATAGTTCGGGCCTTCGCCGCCCTGGGGCACCACCCAGGTGATGTTCTGCGACGGATCCTTGATGTCGCAGGTTTTGCAGTGGACGCAGTTCTGGTGGTTGATCTGGAAGCGCGGGGCCTTGCCCTCCTCCATGATCACTTCATAGACTCCGGCCGGGCAATAGCGCTGGGCGGGTTCGGCCCACATGGGCAGATTGACCGATATGGGGATTCCTGCGTCCTTCAGTTTGAGATGGGCGGGCTCGTCTTCCTCGTGATTGGTTGCCGAGAAGGCCACGTTGGTCAGGCGGTCAAAGGACAAAACGCCATCGGGCTTGGGATAGTTAATGATTTTACAATCGGCGGCGGGCTTCAGGGTGGCGCTGTCAGGCTTGCCGTGCTTCCAGGTGCCGAGGCCAAAGCCGAACAGCGTGTTCAGCCACATGTCCACCGCGCCGAGCACGACGCCGCCCACCAGGCCAAGTTTTGACCACATGGGCTTCACGTTCCTGACCTTCTTCAGGTCCTGATAGACCCATGACTTGCGGTAGGCCGCTTCATAGCCGGCAAGCTCATCGCCTTGGCGCCCTTCATTCAGGGCGGCGAAGGCCGCCTCTGCCGCCATCATGCCGGTCTTCATGGCATTGTGCGAACCCTTGATGCGCGGCACATTCACAAAGCCGGCGGAACAGCCGATCAAAACGCCGCCGGGGAAATAGAGCTTGGGAACCGACTGGAGGCCGCCTTCGGTAATGGCGCGCGCGCCATAGGCCACCCGCCTGCCGCCCTCGAGGACCTGGGCAATCAGCGGGTGGTGCTTGAAGCGCTGGAACTCCATGTAGGGAAAGAGGTGGGGATTGCGGTAATTGAGATGCACCACGAAGCCGATGGACACCAGATTGTCTTCCAGATGATACATGAAGCTGCCGCCGCCGGCCCTGGCACCCAGGGGCCAGCCCATGGTGTGGGTGACCTGGCCCTGTTGGTGGTTTTCCGGTTTCACCTCCCACAGCTCCTTCATGCCGAGGCCGAATTTCTGCGGTTCACAGCCTTCCGAGAGCCTGTAGCGGGCGATGATTTCCTTGGCCAGCGAACCGCGCACGCCCTCGGCGATGAAGACATATTTGCCGGTGAGTTCCATGCCGGGCTGGTAGTCGGACTTGTGGCTGCCATCCTTGGCGATGCCCATGACGCCTGCCACAACGCCGCGCACCGAGCCGTCGTCGCGGTAGAGAACCTCCGAACAGGCAAAGCCCGGATAGATTTCAACCCCCAACCCTTCCGCCTGGGTTGCCAGCCAGCGGCAGACATTGCCAAGCGAGACGGCATAATTGCCATGGTTGTTCATCAGCGGCGGCATGAGGAAATTGGGCATGCGCAGGGCGCCGCGGGGGCCGAGCAGATAGAAGCGGTCATCGGCCACGGCGGTGTTGAGCGGCGCGCCCTTCTCTTTCCAGTCGGGAATGAGTTCGTTCAGGGCAATGGGGTCCACCACGGCGCCCGAGAGAATATGGGCGCCCACTTCCGAGCCCTTTTCCAGGACGCAAACCGAAAGATCAGCGGAGAGCTGTTTCAGGCGGATGGCGGCGGCCAGTCCCGCGGGACCGGCACCGACGATGACGACATCATATTCCATCGCTTCGCGCTGAACGTATTCCACAGGTGATACTCCTCAAAGGGCATGCGTTTCCGGATGACGCCTGTTATAGTGACTGAAGCCCGCGGACAAGATAACCAATTCAGACATGCAAACAAAGCAAAACGACATGAGCCCCGGCGAGGCCCGGGCGGCGCTTTCCTGGCTCATCGAGATGGGGGTCGACGAGATTGCCGGCGAGTCGCCTCTTGACCGGTTCCTGGCCCCGGTTCCCGCCGCGGCCCAGCCGGTGCGCGCGGTTGAACCGCCGCGTCCCACGGTTTCGGCGGCAGAGGCCTGCAACAGCCTGGAAGAGCTGCAGGCGGCGCTGCTTGCCCTGGAGGATTTTCCGCTGCGCAAGACGGCGAGCAACCTGTGTTTTGCCGGCGGCAACCCGGCAGCCGGGGTGATGGTCATCGGCGATGTGCCGGGACGCGACGAGGATATCGAGGGGAAAGTTTTCGCCGGGCAGAATCTGCTGCTGCTGGAAAAGATGCTCGGGGCCATCGGGCTGTCGGCTGAGAGCGCCAGCTTCTTCAATTTCATTCCGTGGCGGCCGCCGGGCAACCGCACGCCGACGGATGCCGAAATGCAAGTGTGCCAGCCCTACATCAGGCGCGCCATCGAACTGTGCCGCCCGCGCTTCATTCTCTGCCTTGGCGGCCATCCGGCCCAGCGGCTTTCGGGCAAGAGCGGCGGCCTGCTGGCGCTGCGCGGCAAGTGGTTCGAAATCGCCGCTGGAAACCAGAAGATTCCGCTTCTGGCAAGCTTCCATCCGGGCTACCTGCTCAAGCAGCCGGGCCAGAAGCGCCTGGCCTGGCGCGACCTCCTGCTGCTCAAGGAGGCCATCGATGCCGATTAGTCCGGCCGACCTGCTGATCTTCCTCACCGCCGCGCTGAGCCTCAACCTCACGCCGGGCAACGACATGATGTATGTGCTGGGGCAATCGCTCAAGGGCGGGCCGCGCAGCGGCATTGCCGCGAGCTTGGGGATTGCGGGCGGCTCGCTCATCCATCTCGGCTTCGTGGCGCTTGGCGTGGCCGTCATCCTGGCGCGGCATCCGCTGCTCTTCGATTTCATCCGCTATGCGGGCGCCGGCTACCTTGTGTGGATCGCCTACAGCACACTTACCTCGCCCCTGTCGGCACTGGCCCCTGAAGCCATACGGCGCAATGCCTTCACGGCGTTCCGCGACGGGGTTCTGGTCAACCTGTTCAATCCGAAGATCATCGTCTTCATGTTCGCCTTCCTGCCGCCCTTCATCAGGCCGGAGAACGGCTCGCCGCTGCTTCAGCTTTTCATCCTGGGCATGATCTTCAACGTGGGCGGCACGATCATCAATTGTCTTGTCGCGCTGTTTGCGGGAAAAATTGGCGCCGCACTTTCCGCCAGCCTGAAATTCCGCCGCTGGTTTTCACGGCTGTCGGCCGGGCTTTTCCTGGTGCTGGCGGCACGCCTGGTCTTCGAGAGGAAATAATGGCAGAGCCACGCAGCTTCATTCCCCTTCATATTGCAGTCCTGACCGTCTCGGACACGCGCACCCTGGCCGACGACAAATCGGGGCAGACCCTGCAGGACCGCATCGTTGCGGCAGGGCACAGTGTGGCCGACCGGCAGATCGTGAAAGATGATGCCGCCAAGATCCGCCGCGTGGTGCGGGCCTGGTGCAAGCGCACCGACATCGATGTCATCATCTCAACGGGCGGCACGGGCCTGACCGGGCGTGATGTGACCATCGAAGCGATGCGGCCACTGTTCGAGAAGGAAATCGAGGGCTTCGGCACGCTGTTCCACATGATCTCGTTTCCCAAGATCGGCACTTCAACGGTGCAGTCCAGGGCCACGGCGGGAGTGGCGAAAGGAAAATACATCTTCTGCCTGCCGGGTTCGCCCGGGGCCTGCAAGGACGCCTGGGACGAGATCCTGAAGTACCAGCTGGATTATCGCCATCACCCCTGCAATTTCGTCGAGATCATGCCGCGCCTCGAGGAACACCTGAAGCGCCGGAAGGGCTAGGCCGGTTTCTGCCTTGGCAGAAGAAAGCCGTTGACGATGGCAAGGCCAAGCAACAGGACCGCGGCCCCCAGCAATTGCGCGCCGGACATTCTCTCCCCCAAAACGGCAACCGCGGTGAGAAGGCCAATCGGCGTCATCAGCAATACGAATGGCGCAGCTTCATCCATGCGGCAACGGCGGAGCAGCGAAAACCAGGCGATATAGGCGAGGTAGAAACCAACGAACCCTACAAAGGCGAGGGTTGCCCACGCGGTTGGCCCTGCAGAAGTCATGGATTCCAATTGGCCCGTTTCGAAAAGGGCCGTGGCAAGAATAAGCTGCGGAATGCCCATGAGTGCATTGGCTTTCAACAAGATGATGCCGCTGTCCTTGCTCAGTTTGCGGGCCAGCACTTGGCCAAAGGCCCAGAAAAAACCGCCCAGGATAATGAATGCAACCGGCAGCAGGGCGGGCCGCTGTTCCGGCAGGCCGATGACTATCGCCACACCGATCAGCGCAATGGCTGTGCCGAGGATTTTGCGCAGGTCCAATTCTTCGCCGGCAATCAGCCAGCCCAGAAAGACCGCCATGGGCACTTGCGTCTGCAGCACGAGATTGGCGGTTGTCGCCTCGACGCCGCGCAGGCCCCAGAACACGAAGGCGCCCTGAATGGTGACAGAAAAGGCGGAAATCAGCAGCAGGGAGAGCAACGGGGTTTTTATTCTTTCGCGCACGGTGAGCAGCATGATCACGGCAATGGCGGAATAGACCAGAAGCATCATGAACAAGGGCGGGAAATGGGCGACGGCCGGCTTGGCCAGGGCCAGCCCGGTTCCCCAGCAGAAAGGGGCAACAAGGGCGAGCAGCAGGGTTTTGGGCTTCATCCGCCCAGCCATGGAGTGATTTTCCGGTTACCGCAAGTTTGTTCTTGTTATGTTCCGTTTGTTGAGTTATACATTATCCATGCCCACACTGCTCGATAACAGACCATCGGTTGCTTTCGACCCCGCCGTCACCGGCGTGGGGCGGCTCACCGCCCTGCCGCAGCAGTTGCGCGGGCGGGGAGCGCGCAACAATGCGAACGGGCGCTTCGAGAAAAACAGCGTTGCCTTCTTCGATGACGGCTGGGAAAGCCTGGCGGAACTGCCGCCGCTGCGCACCACAGTGTTCGAGGAACTGCCCAAGACCATCATTGCGCGCAACCAGTCGCCGGATATTTCCTTTGACCGTTCGATCAATCCCTACCGGGGCTGCGAGCATGGCTGCGTCTACTGCTATGCGCGGCCCAGCCACGCCTATATGGGGCTTTCGCCGGGGCTCGATTTCGAAAGCAAGCTTTTCATCAAGCCGAACGCGGCGGCTCTCCTCCGGGAGGAATTGACCGCGCCCAATTACCGCCCGCGCACCATCGCGCTCGGCTCTAATACGGACCCCTACCAGCCGATTGAACGGACCTACCGGATCACAAGGCAGGTGCTTGAGGTGTTGTCTGAATTCAATCATCCGGTGGGCATCGTCAGCAAGTCGGCGCTGGTGCTGCGCGACTTGGATATTCTCACGTCAATGGCGCAGCGCGGGCTGGTGAAGGTTGCGATTTCGGTGACAACGCTAGACGGGAAATTGGCGCGCGCGATGGAGCCTCGGGCCTCGACCCCTGCGAAACGGCTCGAGGCTCTTCGTGTGCTGGCGGCTGCCGGGATTCCAACGGTGGTGATGATCGGGCCGGTCATTCCAGCGGTGAACGACATGGAGATTGAAAACATCCTGAAGGCTGCCGCGGCGGCAGGTGTCAAGGAGGCGGGCTATACCTTGCTGCGCCTGCCGCTTGAGGTGAAAGACATTTTCAAGGAATGGCTGATGACGGAAATGCCGGAGCGGGCTTCCAAGGTCATGACGCTGGTGAAATCCACGCGGGGCGGCAAGGAAAACGATTCGACATTCGGACGGCGCATGACGGGAACCGGGCCCTATGCCTGGACCATCGGGCGGCGCTTTCAACTGGCGGCGGAGCGCC
>CAZRZB010000064.1:0-15238 GCA_964604435.1 uncultured Aestuariivirga sp.
TCCCCGTTTCAAGGAAAAGGATGAGAGCAACCCCTATTTCGCTTTTGATCCGGCGAAATGCATCGTCTGCTCGCGCTGCGTGCGGGCCTGCGAGGAAGTGCAAGGCACCTTCGCGCTCACCATCGATGGCCGCGGCTTTGCCTCTCACGTTTCCGCCGGCATGGACGAGGACTTCCTCAATTCCGAATGCGTTTCCTGCGGCGCCTGCGTGCAGGCCTGCCCCACCGCCACGCTCACCGAAAAATCGGTGATCCAACTCGGCCAGGCCGAGCATTCGGTGGTCACCACCTGCGCCTATTGCGGCGTGGGCTGTTCCTTCAAGGCGGAAATGAAGGGCGAGGAAGTGGTCCGCATGGTGCCCTACAAGGACGGCGGGGCCAACGAGGGCCATTCCTGCGTCAAGGGCCGCTTCGCCTGGGGTTATGCCACCCACAAGGACCGCGTGTTGAAGCCCATGGTGCGTGATGCGATCACCGATCCGTGGAAGGAAGTGTCGTGGGACGAGGCCATCGGTTTTGCCGCCGGCCGCTTCAAGGCGATCCAGAAGAAATACGGCCGCGGTTCCATCGGCGGCATCACCTCGTCGCGCTGCACCAACGAGGAAGTCTTCGTGGTGCAGAAGATGATCCGCGCCGCCTTCCACAACAACAATGTGGATACCTGCGCCCGCGTCTGCCATTCGCCCACCGGCTATGGCCTTTCCAAGACCTTCGGCACCTCGGCCGGCACCCAGGACTTCAAGTCCGTCGAGGAGGCCGACGTGATCGTGGTGATCGGCGCCAATCCAACCGATGGCCACCCGGTCTTCGCCTCGCGCATGAAGAAGCGCCTGCGGGCGGGCGCCAGGCTCATCGTCATCGATCCGCGCAAGACCGACATCGTGCGTTCGCCCCATGTCGAAGCGCAATACCACCTGGCCCTGCAGCCCGGCACCAATGTCGCCGTGGTCAATGCCCTCTCCCACGTCATCCTCACCGAGGGGCTGGAGAACCAGTCTTACATAGCCGAGCGTTGCGACCCGGTTGAATTCGCCCGCTGGATCTCCTTCATCAGGGAAGAACGGAATTCGCCGGAAGCGGTGGAATCGATTACCGGGGTGAAGGCGGCAGACGTGCGCGCCGCCGCCCGGCTCTATGCCACCGGCGGCAATGGCGCGATCTATTACGGCCTCGGCGTCACCGAGCACAGCCAGGGCTCCACCATGGTCATGGCCATGGCCAATCTTGCCATGCTCACCGGAAACGTGGGCCGCAACGGCGTGGGCGTAAATCCCTTGCGCGGCCAGAACAATGTGCAGGGCGCCTGCGACATGGGCTCCTTCCCGCATGAGTTCTCGGGCTACCGCCATGTCTCCGACAACACGGTGCGCGAGATGTTCGAGCAGGTCTGGAACGCCGCCCTTGATGCGGAGCCTGGCCTGCGCATCCCCAACATGCTCGATGCCGCCGTCGAAGGCACCTTCAAGGGCATCTTCATCCAGGGCGAGGACATCGCCCAGTCCGATCCGAACACCAAGCATGTGACGGCGGGCCTCGAGGCCATGGAATGCGTCGTGGTGCAGGACCTGTTCCTCAACGAAACCGCGGCCTTCGCCCATGTGTTTTTCCCCGGCACGTCCTTCCTCGAAAAGGACGGCACCTTCACCAATGCGGAGCGCCGCATCAACCGGGTGCGCCAGGTGAAAGCCCCGATGCAAGGCAAGGATGAATGGCAGGTGGTGTGCGAACTGGCCATCGCCATGGGCTATCCGATGAGCTACGGCTCGGCTTCCGACATCATGGACGAGATCGCGCTGGTCACCCCCACCTTCAAGGGCGTGTCGTTCGAAAAGATCGAGCGCCTCGGCTCGGTGCAGTGGCCGTGCAATGACAAGGCGCCGGAAGGCACGCCCCTCATGCATGTCGGCGGCTTCGTGCGCGGGCTTGGGCGCTTCATGATCACCGAATTCGTGCCCACCCCGGAACGCACCAACCGCTCCTTCCCGCTCATCCTCACCACGGGGCGCATCCTCTCCCAGTATAATGTGGGAGCCCAGACGCGGCGCACCGACAATGTCGCCTGGCATCCGGAAGACGTGCTTGAAATCCATCCCCATGACGCCGAAGTGCGCGGCATCCGCGACGGCCAGATGGTGTCGATCGCCAGCCGGGTGGGTGCCACCACGCTCAAGGCGCGGATCTCCGAGCGCATGGCCCAGGGCGTGGTCTACACCACCTTCCACCATCCGGTGTCGGGCGCCAACGTCATCACCACGGAATATTCCGACTGGGCCACGAACTGCCCGGAATACAAGGTCACGGCGGTGCAGATCACCCTCTCGAACCAGCCGTCCGAGTGGCAGAAGGACTGGGAAATCCGCGAGGACGAGAACAAGCGCATCGCGGTCAAGCCCCTTGTCGCCGCTGAGTAAGAACAAGGAAGGGCCCTCATCCGGCCTTCGGCCACCTTCTCCCATGGCCCAAGAGCCACGGGAGAAGGCGCTTGACGATAATCGCCTTCACCCGCGCGCGGCGTGGGAGAGGGTGGCCGACAGGCCGGATGAGGGCCTCGCCAACTCAATCGCCGCAGCCGGTGTTTTGCACACCCCAAGCGGCCCCATCAAGACCGTCTGGCAGGTGCCGGAGGAAGTACCGGTGGCCATCCTGTTCAACTCGGCGCCCTATGCGGTGATGATGGCCACGCCCGCCGATCTCGATGATTTCGCCGTGGGCTTTGCCCTAGCCGAAGGGATCGTCGCGTCAGCGTCGCACATCAAGGGCGTTCTCACCCTGCCCTCGGCGGAAGGGCTGGCGGTTGATATCGCGGTTGACGAACAGCATCTGAACCGCAGCCGCATGGTGAAGCGCAGCCTCGAGGGCCGCGTCGGCTGTGGCCTGTGTGGCATCGAGGACATCAAGGACGCGATCCGCCTGCCGCCGGGCGTTGCGGTAAACGCGCCGCTCTCGCCGCTAGCCGTGGCGCGGGCCTATGAGGCGCTGCCGCGGTTCCAGCCGATGAATGCGGTGAACCGCACGGTCCATGCGGCAGCCTGGTGTTCGGCGGAAGGAGACATCCTCTTGTCGCGCGAGGATGTGGGCCGCCACAACGCGCTGGACAAGCTGATCGGCGCCTTGGCAAAATCGAAAACCGGCGTGCATGACGGATTTGTGCTGATGTCGAGCCGCTGCAGCTTCGAGCTGGTGCAGAAATGCGCCCTTGCCGGCATCGGCGCCCTGGCCACCATCTCGGCGCCCACGGCGCTTGCCCTGCGGCTGGCCAGGCAGGCCGGACTGAAACTTGCCGCCCTGTCGCGGGGCGGCGTGATGATATTCGAACAGGAGTAGATCATGGAAACCCAGGACATGGTGCGCATGGCCAACCAGATTGCAGGCTTCTTCAAGGGTTATCCCCACGACGAAGCGGTGAAGGAAGCCGCCACGCATCTCAACAATTTCTGGGATCCGCGCATGCGCCGGCAGCTCTTTGCCCATCTGGCCAAGGGCGGCGAAGGCCTCGACCCGCTGATCCTCGAGGCGGCGGCTGCGGTCCGCAAACCGAAAGCCGACGCGGCCTGATTTTCTTTCTGCCCTCTCCCCTTCGTGGGAGAGGGTGCCGCGAAGCGGCGAGAGAGGGGCCATCTGACGTGGGTTGCAATGGCTGCGGCAAAGGCCCCCTCTTCCGTCCACGCTGGCGCGTGTCCACCTTCCCCCACGAGGGGGGAAGGCGAGATTCTATTTCACCAGCAAGTCTTTAAAAACTTCACACGGGTCACGACCCCGCCCGCCCGAGCGGCCCTGCCCTTTCGATTTCCGCGGCCACCAGCTGCTGGAGCTGCCAGAGCCCGCGGTCGTGGATGCCGAATTCGGCGAGATGGGCGACGGTGTTGAAGAGATATTCGGCGCCGCTGCCCCAGTGGCCGGCGGCGCGCGCCAGAACCTTCGCCACCTCGGCGGCGGGCAATTTTCCCGTATAGCTCTGGCCGTTGCGGCTGGCGGTGAAGGCAAGGGCCCGGAACTTTTCGCCGTCGCGCGAAACGGTCAGCCAGCGCGGCGTGTTGGTGGGCGGCTTGTTGGTCATCTCGCGGCGCAGCAGCCGCTCCATCTGGGCCAGCGGATTTTCCGCCGGCAGTTCATAGACCACGCCGCGGCAGCTGCCGCCGCGGTCAAGCGCCATCATCAGGCCGGGAAATTCCCGGGTGCCGCGCCAGCGCTCGATGCGCATGCAGAAGGCGCGGTGCCAGCCCGGCAAGGTGGCCACGCAGCGCCGCGAAAATTCGAACTCCGGCTTCCAGATCAGCGAGCCATAGGCGAAGATGCGCAGCGATGTGCAATTTTCCTGGCGCACGAGATCGGCAGCGAGTTCGGCATAGTCGGCATCGGTCATCTGCTGGTGATGCGGACGCGGCCCTTGGTCCGGCTCAAGGCGCTGGACCCTGGCCACATGGGCTTCGGTGAGATGCATCTTGCCGCGGCGCGCCATCACTTCACGGACACGCTGTGGCAGGAATGGAGAGGCGGACTGCTTGCATGGTGGCCGCAGCATTCCACAAAACTCCGCGCAATTCCATCTCCCCCTCGGGCGGGCATCTCCCGCAGCTTGCACAAGGATATGATCGGCAGTAACTTGGGCAGTCCCCGGACGCGGCGGTTTGCCAGGCGTCCCGGCCTTGTGAAGTGCCTGCACCATTCAAGGGAGGTATGACCATGACAATGCTTGCCACATTCGATCCGAAAGAACTCGAGGCCAAGGTCAAGGCGATGTACCGCAATGTCGCCGAAGAGCCGTATGGCGCGTTCCACTTCGAGATGGGGCGCAAGCTTGCCGAGCGCCTGGGCTATGCCCCGGCCGACCTCGACCGGATTCCGGCCGAGGCCATCGAGTCATTTGCCGGTGTCGGATACTACTTCCATCTTGCCGGCCTCAAGGCGGGCGAAACAGTGGTCGATCTGGGCAGCGGCTCGGGGATGGATACCTTCGTTGCATCACTGAAGGTTGGCCCCGACGGCAAGGTGATCGGCATCGACATGACTGATGAGCAGCGCGCCAAGGCCGAGCGGCTGCGCGACCGGGACGGTTTCCGCAACGTCACCTACCTCAAGGGATACATCGAGTCAGTTCCCCTGCCCGGCGGATCCGCCGATGCCGTGATCAGCAACGGGGTCATCAATCTTGCGACCGATAAGGGCAAGGTCTTCGCGGAAGCTGCGCGCCTGCTGAAGCCGGGCGGGCGGCTGGCCCTCGCCGACATCGTGACCGAGGTGCAACTGCCCGAGAACATCGTGTGCAATTCAACCCTTTGGGCCGCCTGCATCGGAGGCGCGGCACAGCAGGACAATTACCACAGGCAGATCGAGGCGGCAGGCCTCAGGATGGTCAAGGTGGAAGACAATCCCGCCTATCAGTTCATTTCGGACAATGCCCGTGGCGCCAGCAAGAAATTCGGCGTGAAGAGCGTCTCGCTTCTGGCCGTCAAGCCTTAAGCACCGCGCCGGAATTCATCCTGGGGCATTCACAGGCTTTTCCGTTTCGCCTTGGGCAGTTTCCAGATGTGGTCGAGGAGCTGCTCCACGCTGATGCCTTCCTCGGAATAGGCCTCGCCGCTCACCGCGATTCCGGCCTCCACCACGGTTTCGGCGCGGCCCGAAACCAGGGGGTGCCACCAGGCGAGAGTCTTGCCCTCGTCGAGCAGCCGGTAGGCGCAGGTCTTGGGCAGCCAGCCCAGTTCGCCGACATTTTCGGGCGTCAGGGTCACGCAATCGGGCACCCGGGCCGCCCGGTTCGGGTAATCGGTGCAGCGGCAGGTCTTGAGATCGAGCAGCTTGCAGGCGGTGCGGGTGTAGATGAACTTGCCGGTATCCTCGTCTTCCAGCTTGTTGAGGCAGCAGCGCCCGCAGCCGTCGCAGAGGCTTTCCCATTCGGTCCGGCTCATTTCCGCAAGTGTCTTGGTCTTCCAGAAGGGGGTATCGTCCGTCATGGCCCCCTCTTAGTCCGCCGCGGGGGCCCGGGGCAATTGCAATCAGGCGTGATTTTGCCCAAATCGGCGACTAATCTGCTATAGAGGCGCCAGTCGCAGCTTACCAGCAAGAGTCTACCGGTCAAAAACGTGGCAAAACTCCCCAATCGCAACCCGATCTTCCGGTTATTCTGGAGTTTTGACTCGTTTGTCAGCTCAAGCGTTTTCGAGGCCTGGGATGCCTGCAAGCGCGGGAGCTCGGCCTATTCCTCGTTTCTCTACCTGTTCAAGATCACCGGGCCGCGGCGCTTTGTCATCGACCTGCTCGACGACTTCGCAACCTTCGGCATGGTCTTTGCCTTCTCGCTGCTGGCCTTCGCGCTCCCGCCGTTTTCCGGCCTGGGCGATGTGTGGAACAAGAACCGCGAATTCGCCATCACCTTCACCGATGCCAAGGGCGAGATCATCGGCCAGCGCGGCATCCGGCAGGACGACACCATTCCGCTTTCGGAAATTCCGCCGCAGTTGATCAAGGCGGTGCTCGCCACCGAAGACGCGCGCTTCTTCGACCACTTCGGCGTCGACGTGATCGGAACGACGCGGGCCCTGCTGCACAACACGCAATCGAGCGGCAGCAAGCAGGGCGGCTCGTCAATTACGCAGCAGGTTGCGAAGAATCTCTTCCTCAGCCCGGAACGCACGATCCAGCGCAAGGTCCACGAGGCTTTTCTCTCCATCTGGATCGAGGCGCGCAAGTCGAAGCAGGAAATTTTGAAGCTCTACCTCGACCGCTCCTATCTGGGCGGCGGCAACTACGGAGTGGAAGCGGCGGCGCAATACTATTTCGGCAAATCCGTCCGCGATGTGACCCTGTCGGAGTCGGCCATGCTGGCCGGCCTGTTCAAGGCGCCGACCAAATACGCCCCGCACCAGAATATCGAAGCGGCCAAGGCAAGGGCAAATGTGGTTCTCTACCGCATGCTGGATGCGGGATTCATTACCCAGGGCGAACTTCTGCAGGCAAGGCGCGAGGCGCCGCCGGTGATCGCGCAGCGGAGCCTTGACAGCCCCGACTGGTTCCTCGACTGGGCCTATGGCGAAACCATTGCGCTCCTTGAAGAGCAGCGCCTGCTCAGCGACTTCGTGATCGAGGTCAAGACCACGGTGGACGTGAAGCTGCAAACGGCAGCCCAGCGCATCCTCAACGAGGTCATCGACACGGACGGGCCGGCCTACCGGTTCAGCCAGGCCGCTTCGGTCACCATGGCGCCCGATGGGGCGGTCAAGGCCATTGTCGGCGGGCGCAATTATGAGAACAGCCAGTTCAACCGCGCCACCAACGCCGAGCGGCAGACCGGCTCGGCCTTCAAGCCCTTTGTCTATCTGGCCGCCCTGCTGGCGGGCTATACGCCCGACCGCATGGTGGTTGATGCGCCCGTCGCGGTGGGCGGCTGGTCGCCCGGAAACTACTCCGGCAAGTATGGCGGAAAAGTCACCCTCACGACCGCACTGGCCAAATCTTTCAATTCGGTCCCGGTCAGGCTGATGATTGACATCGGCAGGCCCGCCATCATCAAGACGGCCCATGACGTGGGCATTCAGGGGGAACTCGAAACCTGGCCGCCCATGGTGCTGGGCACCAGCGCCTTGACCCTGATGGATGTCACGCGCGGCTACGCCACCTTTGCCGGCGGCGGAAAGCTCGCCGAACCCTATACGGTCCTGGAAATCCGGCGGCCCAACGGCGATGTCATCTATGACCGCGCCAAGTTCGCCAAGCCGCAAAAACAGGCGGTGCCGGAAGAGAAGATCGCCGAACTCAATTCCATGCTGAAGGAAGTTGTCAAACACGGAACGGCGCGCAAGGCCGATCTCGGCTTCACCCCGCAGGGCGGCAAGACCGGAACCAACCAGGCCTACCGCGATGCCTGGTACATCGGGTTCACCGCCCACAACGTCACCGGCGTGTGGGTTGGCAATGACGATTTCACGCCGATGAAACAGGTGACCGGCGGACTGATTCCCGCCCCCGCCTGGAAGCGGATCATGGAAGTGGCCGAGGCCGGGGAAAAACCCGCCAGCCTTGCCGGCATTCCGCTTGACGGCAGCTATACGGTCGCGTCTGCGGCGGAGAACTCGAATGCGGCGCTGCAGCCCGATGAGGAAACGGGAATTGTCACCATCGACACGGGGGCCCAGCCGGCAAAAGAGGAAGGCGTTGCCGTTGTACTCAACGACATGTTCTCGCTTTTTGAATCGTCGAAGACGAAGAAGAAGGCAGCAAAACCCGGGAACGCCGAGATGGCCAAGTCGCAGGACGGGACGCTCGTGCTGCCGGACGCCAATGTTGGGGCGGATTCCGAAAGCTCTTTCATGGACAGCCTCTTCATTCCGGTCGAGCCGGAGAAGAAGAAAAAGAAGAAGAAATCCATGCTGAAAAAACTCTTGGACAAATTCTGACGCATGCTGGGTGGGTGATGGCACGGGCTTCGGTCAAGATAATCAGCATTCTCTGCGGGGCGGTGGGCGGTTGGGCCTCGGCCCTGTCGTTCATCGATTCGGTCGGTTCAAAGCCCGCCGGGACAAGCGGCAACTGGCGGGTTTGGGACCTCGCATCGGGAACCTCTTCCAACCCCTATGCGCGGGCGCATTTCCTTTTCGAGGGGCGGGTTCCCCCGGCCCAATCCCTGTTTCAGGTCTATACCAACACGCGCGACGACGAAGGCAGCACCCTGCGCTCCAATTGCGTTTACAAGATCGCCGCCGGCGATCTCGCGGCCCGCTGGTGGAGCCTCTCGGCCGGGCCGCTGGACAATCCCGACAAGGATTCCCCGTCGGTGCTGACCTCGGAGGAGGTGGTGCGCAACCCCGACAAGACCATCAGCGTTGCCATGTCGCGCTATCCGGTTGCCGGAAACTGGCTCCGCCCGGCGATGGACGGCAGCATCGTCATCCAGCTTGTTGTCTCCAACGCCGCAGCCCTGCAGGAGGAGGAAAGCCTGAAACTCCCGGCCATCCAGCGGGTGAGCTGCTAGCCATGCGGAATCTCTATTGGATTATTGTTGCCGCCGTCCTCGCCCTTGCCGTCCATATGGGCGCGGTGCTTATTGCCCCGGGCTATCTGTTCGACCGCAACCTCAACCTGCTGGCGCGGGATGTGCCCGACAACACGTTCTTCATCCTGCCGCGCGCGGCGCAGAGCAAAATCTTTCCCGATTACCCGAGCGGCACGGTCTTCGGCCTGTGCCGCTTCAATCTTGCGGCGGGGCCGATTCTGCTCGATGCCAGTCTTCCGAACGGATTATGGACGCTCACCGTCTATTCACAGTTCGGCAAGACGCTCTACACGGTCACCGACGAGCAATCCGGAATCGACCAGTTCAGCCTGAAGCTGGCGCGGGCACCGAGCCTCTTCGATGTCTTTTCGCTGAAGGATGATGACAGCCAGATTGAGTCATCGGGATGGCAGGTGCTGTCGCCGGACAACCGGGGATTTGCGCTCTTCTGGGTCCCTGCCCTGGACCAGGCGATGCGCGAAAGCCTGGTGGAAACCCTGGCCAAAAGTTCCTGCGGCCAGGCGGCGACCTGAGCGAGTTGACAAGATCAGACACTCGTTACCAGAAGGCGCGCAAACGTGTACCGGTCCCGTCAGTCCTATTCCCAGTCCACCGAATAGTGAAGCGTCCCCGCCGGCAGCAGGCAATTGCACCGATAGTGCTGTCCGTTGTAAACATTCCCAACTTGATTTTGGAGGAGACGCAGCATGGACCGGTTCTCGGGCGGTTGTCTGTGCGGCAAAGTGCGAATTGTGGCGTCGGGACGGCCATACAGGGTTGGCCTTTGTCATTGTCTCGATTGCCGCAAACATCATGGGGCGCTTTTTCATGCGTCCGCTATATTCCCGCAAGATGCGGTAACGATCGAAGGCAAGACGCGCGACTATCTCGGGCGGCATTTCTGTCCCCGTTGCGGGTCATCTGTTTTTGCACTCAGCGGGGACGAAATCGAAGTGAACCTCGGGTCGCTTGATGAGCCTGACCAACTGCGGCCCACTTATGAACTTTTCACCAGCCGCCGTGAGTCCTGGCTACCGCCATTTCCGCTCAAGAAGCGGTACTTCCGCGATCGTGACGGCACGGGGCGATTGGAGGAGTAGGTGGGATGAATGGAGCGAGGGCGCCGCGGGGAATTGCGGTGATGTGGTGGACGAAATAGTCAGCACAATGTGCCACAGACGCACCAATCATCCCGGGCAGAAAAGTAAACTTGAATTCTCACCCATGGCCTGCTCCGGCTCAAACTGAGAAGTCACCTGGACCTTCGCCGGTGTCTGCTGTCCATCTGATGGCGGACTGATGTTCGGGACGTGCCGATCACATGTCTTGCTTGGGACCTGGCAGGGCAGGTCAGCGGGGTCATTGTTCGGAGCGTTTTCACACATATTGGTCCCTAAACAAAAAAAGCCCCGGTAGTCTCCCGCCGGGGCCTGGCACCGCAGTCTACTTCAGCAGACCCGTCCAGATATCGGCATAGAGTGCCTGCACTTCCGGCGGGCAGGTCGGGGTGAATGCGCCCATAGCCATGATTTCATCCGGAATATTCACCTCCGGTGCAGTCTTCATGTCTTCCGGCATATATTGCCCGGAGCCCTTGATGCCGTTGTTATAGCGCGCGAAGGCTGAGATCATGGCTGCATTCTCAGGGTCCATAATGAAATTCTGAAACAGCTTGGCATTCTCAACATTCTTGGCGTCTTTCAGCACCGCCACATTGTCCATGAAGATCGGAAAACCCTCTTTGGGATAGCCAAAGACGAGCTTATCGTTCTGCAGACGCGCGCGGAACGACCAACCGTTCCAATTGACGCCGGCAGCTATATCCTCCTTGGAGTATTTCTCGGGATTGGAGTAGTCCATCGAAATCCAGTTTGGTTTGGCGGCCATAAGCTTGTCACGAACCTTCTTGAGCACGTCCTTGTCGCTGGTGCATGGCTCCCCACCCACATATTTGATGGCCAGATGCATGACATCGACCATCTCGGGCACGACATTGACCTTGCCCTTTAACTCCGCAGGCGTGTCGAGAAAAATGGCGGAAGTGTTGGGATCGCCTTTGTAGAATTTGGTATTGACGATCATGCCTGTGACACCCCATTGCCAGGGAACGGTGTAGTGCCGGCCGGGATCGAAGGGCACATCGACCCAACGCGGGTCCATGTTCTTGAAATTCTCCATCTGGTCGGGCCGCGTCTCGAGCATCAAGCCCTCTTGGACCCAAATCGGCACGTAGCTCGCCGAAGGCACCACGATGTCAAAGCCATGTCCGCCCGCCCTGATCTTGGCCAGCGCTGTGTCGTTCGCGTCGTAGTCAGTGACCGTGACCTTGATGTTGTATTTCGCCTCGAACTTCTTGATCATCTCGGGGCTGGTGTAATCGCCCCAGTTGTAGATATTAAGTTCGCCATCGGCGGCGGCTGGCCCCGCCATCGCAACCATGAGCGCGCCGATCGCGGCTCCGAAAAATCTAGGTCTCATATCTGGCCTCCCTAACACGTTGGTTGTTGAACTTAAGCTCTTTTCCGGTTCATGAAAAAGAACAGGGTTACGATCGCAACCGACAACAGGAAGAAGGCAGTCGAGATCGCATTGATTTCCGGCGTAATGACCCCTCGGAACTGGCTGGACTGCCCCCATCGAGTAATCCGGATTGAACGTTAATGCATGATCGACCTCTGGTCCATCGGGATAATGCTTTCCGGTGCGGCTGGGTGATAGTCCAAGGTGCTGTTTGGCCTCGCTGTGTTGTAGTGGCGATGCCCAATTCCCTAGTGATGAACTGAGCCTCCCAATGGTCCGTTCCGGGTCAAACTGAGAAGTCACCTGGACCTTCGCCGGTGTCTGCTGTCCATCTGATGGCGGACTGATGTTCGGGACGTGCCGATTACATGCCTTGCTTGGGACCTGGCCGGGCAGCCAGCGGCTTGGGGCGGTGCTGGGCCCTCGCCCGCTAGGCCATGTCCTCGTCGATTGCGGCCTGGGAGGCGCGGCGCTTGCGGGCGGGCACGGTGCTTGCAGCCGCGTCGAAGTTGCGGCGCTCGACCCTGACGCCGGGGAAAATCACGACCTGGGCGGAAACAACGCCATCAGCGGGATTACGCGGCACAACGCGGTTACTGGGAAACTGCAAAACGACGGTCATCATTCCATTCCTCGAAGACGCAGATTGGGTCGCGAGTTCGCGCTCGCCTTGCGGCAGTTAAGGCGCGGCTTGGTTAATAATTGACTAACCGGAAATCACATTTTCGCCGGTGTGATTCCAGCGGTTCCATGGCGGTCTTCGACCTCGATGATCCACAGATCGGAATCAAATTTTTTCCGCCGCGCCAGCAGCGCCGCCACCTCGGCTTCGCTTGCGGGATAGGGCAGCTCCTCGATGAACCGGCGGTCGCCCTGCTCGTCAAAAGCAGGCCCCGGAGCAGGGCCGAAGAGATGGAAGCTTCCGTCAAGCCGGTTGACGATGATGAAGACGGCGCCCGCTTCGGCCGCACCCCTGGCGGCAACCGTGCAGTATTTCCCCTCGCCGTTGCACTTGCGCATGAAGGCCTGCACCCAGATTTCCGATTTGAGGCGCATGGCGATGGCGCCGGCTATTGCTGGGCAATGGTGGAATCACCGCTCATTTTCGAGATTTCGGCGAGCAGCGCATCGGACACCGTACCCTTGCGCGGCAGGCCCCGGTCTTTTTCAAACTGGATGATGGCCTGTATGGTGGCGCTGGTCAGGTCGCCGGTGATTTCGCCCGGCGCATAGCCGAGCTCGGCCAGGCCGGTCTGCACCTGGCGAAGCGCTTCGGCTTTCCCCGGCGTCCTGTCGAGGGCCGCGACACTGGCGGTGAATTGCGAAGCCGCGGCAACCTGCTGGGTGTAGCGGAGATGCTCAACGAGGGCGGGCGATATTTCGCCGCTCACCTGAAGGCCCGCCTGTTGTTGATAGGCGGTAATGGCCTGGCGGGTGTTGCGGCCCGCAACCCCGTCCACCATGCCCCGGTAATGGCCGGTGGCCAGCAGGGCGCGCTGGACTTCTTCAACCCGTGGATCATATTTGAGGACGATGGTGCCCTGCCTGGCGCCGGAGGCGAGCACATCGACGCGCGTCGAGGCGCCTCCCGCGGTTTCCTCGGAGGCAACAAAGCGTGGCCGGCCCGGTCCGCCCGCCTGCCCGAAGAATGCATTGTAGAGAATAGCAAAACTCAGGCTCAATGTGGCGATGAGGGCAAGGACCGTGAGCGGCCGCAGCCCAGCTCCGCCTTCCTCCAACACATCTTTCATGAATTCCAACCCATACCCGGACAAACAACGACAGCCCCGACGGGGCCACCTTGCCCCGGCCCTGGTTAACAGCACCTTTCCGCGGATTTGCGGCGCTGTTTCCGTTGCCCGGCAGGGTAAAGAAAGCCTTACGCGCAGTCCCGGAATTTACGCAAAATTCAATTAGAATTGCGGTTTTCCGCTTCAGGGGACGGCAATTCATTCTTTGTAATGAAGCACCAGACAATAGGTGTGGACATGCGTCTTATACGAACCATCATAGTGTTATCGGGTCTTGCGGCAATCATGCCCTCGCCGCCCGAAGATGCGAGCCAGGCGGCGGTGAAGTCCGCGGGCGCCCAGGCCGTCGATACGGGCTATCTTGAGGTGGCCACCAGTGCATTCTCCGATCTTGCGGCATTTTGCGGGCGTCAGCCCGGCGTGTGCGAAACCGCCGGATTGGTTGCCCACAAGCTGGAACTCAAGGCCAAGTATGGGGTTCGCCTGCTCTATGAATGGGCGAGTGAAGCAAACACGCCGCCTTCCGCCGCCCTGCAACCCGATATTGCCGAACGTGCCGATCCTATCGCAACCGGCTCGACCACGCTGGCTGCGGCCAAGCCGCAGCCTGAACCCTCGCAATCGACCCTGCGCCTGGAAGACCTGATTCCGGTCTGGCGCGGCCCGGACGCCGCCAAGACCAGTTGAGAACGGCGGGCCTTGCGCCTATCTTCGGGCCGGCAGTTTCCCCCGGAGTCAGGCCTTGAACACGCAATCAATCGAAAATCTGCAGGCCGACTTCGAGCTTCTCGACGATTGGGAGGAGCGCTACCGCTATGTCATCGAACTCGGCCGGCTGTTGCCGCCGCTGGATGAGAAATGGCGCACCCCCGCCTGCAAGGTCAGCGGCTGCGCCAGCCAGGTGTGGATCCATGCCGAACGCCATGGCCCGGTGCTCAGCTTCACGGGCGACAGCGACGCGCTCATCGTCAAGGGCCTGATTGCCATTGTCTTCATGATCTTTTCGGGAAAAACGCCCGAGGAAATCCTCGCCATCGATGCCGGGGCGATATTTGCCAGGCTGGGCCTCAAGGACCACCTCACGCCGCAGCGTTCGAATGGGCTGGCTTCGATGGTGGCGCGCATCAAGGCCGATGCGCGCCAGATTCTGGCGGCATGATCCGCGGGCGGAAATCCGCCAGGGCCCAGTGGGCAATGTCGCGGCTCTCCGAACTCCGTTCCGGCGCCTTGAGCAGGCGGTAGTGGCGGGCCAGGCGGGTGAGCGCCAGCGCCAGAACCGCCTTGCCGCTGCGTTGGGGCAGCTGCAGCAGGCGTTCGGCCTGCTCCAGCCCTCCCGCCAGACAGCATATGTAATAAAGTACGCCGGACAGTTCCGGCCCCACCGCATCAAAGGCATTGTGGACGCGCCGGCGGGCATCGATGGCATTGTCTGAAAGGGCGGCAATGCGGTTGTCGCTGATGCTGCTGAAACTCCTTGCTCCGGTGCGCTCGCCCTCCCAGCAGGAGGTGGTGCGGGCGGCGAGGCTTGCCCGCTCGTAATCGCCGCGCAGGCGCTCGCCGGCGGCGAACTGAAACTCGTCAATCGCGGTGCCGCCCTTGGCGTCCTTCCGGCTGAACAGGCGGTAGAGCGGGCTTTCATTCACGTTGAAGGCGGGGGCTGGGGCGGATCGGCGGGCTTTGGCCATGGCTGCATTCTCCTGTCGGAGAGGCCTAGCAAGTTCCGCTTAAGGAATCAATACCTATATTAGAATTCTTTTCTAATCAGGCCAGCGCCGCCATGACCTGCATCTGCGCGTCATCGGAGGCCGATTGGAAATAATCATAGCAGAGAAGCATGCAAACCTCGCCGTTTTCCGCCGCCAGGGGAAGTTTCAGCCAGTATTGCACCAGATGTTCCTTGTGGGTGCGGGGGCCGCGGATCACCCCCTGGGTGGGCTTGCCCTCCTGGATGGTGCGGCGGTAGGCGGCGATCCAGTAGT
>CAZRZB010000065.1:0-15083 GCA_964604435.1 uncultured Aestuariivirga sp.
ACCAGCGGCGGATCGAGAGAGACGGAATTGAACGAGTTTGCGGTGTTGCCCACCATCTCGCCCGAGGCCGCCACCGTGGTCATCACGGTGACGCCCGTGGCGAAGGTTCCAAGCGACGAGCGGAAGGCGCGGAGATCAAGACGGTCGGACATGCCCCCTGTTAAGCCGATTTGCGCCCGGGGCTCAAGGCGGGCCTGTGCGGGCGCCTCAATCGGCAAGTGTCACACGTTCGCGCTTTGGCGTGAAAAGCCCGGCGTCTTCACCCAGCAGCCGCCCGGCAAGATGCCCGTCATGGACCGCCATGGCGATGAGGCCAGGCGCCTTGCAGTCGCCGATGCGGGTGAGACTGGCAAGGCCGTGGTCGCGGCCCTGGAGTTCATGCCACAGGGCGTCGTCGGGCTGGCGCGAGGTCACGCTGACGAGGCTGGCGCAGGGCACGCGGCGCTGGCGGCCGGTATAGACGCAGCTCAGTGTTGCCGCATTGCCATCCGCCGCCACGACGGCATGCGAGACGATGATCGCAACGCCCAGTTCGATGAGGCGCGCCTGGACGCGGGACTGTTCGGCCGTGTTGTCCGACCATTCGCTGACAATGCCCGCCGTCGTCACGTAGGTGACGCTGTGGCCCTGCTTTGCCAGGAGTTCGGCGAGGACCGAGCCCATGTAGTAGCCATCGTCGTCGAAGACCACGACGGGGCCTTGCGGCTTTTTCCCCGCCATCACGTCATCGGGAGTCAAGACGCAGCCCGCGGCAAAGCCGGGCTGGGGCGCATGGTGGTGGCGGCCCCGGCCGTCGGCCCGCCAGTGGCTGCCGGTGGCGAGGATCACATGCCCTGCGCCCGCCGCAATGACATCATCGGCGGTCATGGGGCTGCCGCGGAACAGCTCGACATTTGAAAGCTTGCCGATCTGGTGCAGGCGGTAGTCGGCAACCCGCTTCCATTCGGAAAGCCCCGGCAATGCCGCCTCGCGGATCACCCGCCCGCCCGCCACATCGTTCGCCTCCGCCAGCATCACCTGGTGGCCGCGCTTGCCCAGGACATGGGCGGCTTCAAGCCCTGCCGGTCCGGCGCCCACCACCAGCACCCACGCCGGAGTTGCGGCTTTGCCGAAACGCTCCGGATGCCAGCCGCGCCGCCACTCCTCGCCCATGGCCGGGTTTTGGGTGCAGCGGATGGGAACGCCCCGCGAATCGCCGGCGTAGCAGATGTTGCAGCCGATGCATTCGCGGATGTCGTCGAGGTGCCCGTCGCGGATTTTCTGCGGAAGGAAGGGATCGGCAATGGAGGGCCTTGCCGCGCCGATGAAATCCAGCACGCCGCGACGCACCTGGGAGAGCATCGTCTCCGGGCTGGTGAAGCGGCCGACGCTTGCCACGGGCTTGCCGGTGAGGCGCTTCACCTCCGCCACGAAAGGCTCGAGCGAGGCCTCCCTGACAAAGCGGGAAACCCCCATCTCCTGGCTGTAGTCGGAAATTGTCACGTTGAAGAGATCGAGATGGGGCGCCAGGCTGGCAAACATGGCGCGGCGCTCGTCCTGGCCGCCGCCCCGTTCGTCGTCGGTCTCGACGCGCATCGCTATGGCGCAGGTCTCGCCCACCGCCTCGCGGGTGTCCTCGATCAATTCACGCACCAGCCGCCAGCGATTCTCCGGGTTGCCGCCATAGGAATCGGCGCGGCGGTTGATCTCGGCATCGAGAAACTGGGCCAAAAGATAAGTGTGGGCGGCATAGACATAGATGATGTCGAAGCCCGCCTGTTTGGCGCGCAAGGCTGCCGCGCGGTGCCACTGGCGGTAGGCGCGGATGTCGCTTGCGTCCATGCGCTGGCTTTGCCAGGGATCGGAATTCACCGGCAGGCTTTCCGGCCCGAGCGGGGCTTGGCGCGACAGCAGGTTCGAAATGCGGAAGCCGCCGTGCCAGAGCTCGACGCCCGCCAGGGCGCCATGGCGCTTCACGCCTTCCACCATCGGCGCCATGTTGCGCACGTCGCCGTCGTCCCACAGGGCGCAGTAAGGGGCCGGCGTGTCGTCGGAGCTGGAATGGATCGAACAGTATTCGGTGTTGACCACGCCCCAGCCGCCTTCCGCCTTCACTTCGCGCATGGCGGCGAGGGTGCGCGGCATGGCGTAGCCCATGCCGGTGCAATGAGGCACCTGGTAGAAGCGGTTCGGCGCCGTCACCGGCCCGATCCGTACCGGCTCAAACAGGCTGGCGAAACGCGAGATCTGGTCCATCAACAATCGTACCGGGTTGCGGAGGCACCGGCAATTGAAGGGATGGCATGGACATCGGCACTCTCGGACATGTCTCTTGTTAAGCCGATTTGCCCCCGGGGCTCAAGCTGGTCCTGCGCCGGTGTGGCCGGCTCTAGCTGGCGGAAACCGGAACCGTCATCGAAACCGAATAGGTGAAGGAGTAGGTTCCGAGAAGCGGAACCGTGACGCCCACCGGATAGGTGGCGGTGGCGTGGGCCAGTTGCACCCCGCCGCTTACCGGGTCCAAGGTCAGTGAAACGGCGATGTCCTGCGGGCCGTGGGCCCCGTACACCTTGCTCCGCACCAGGGTCTGCAACTGGGTTTGCGTCATCGAGGGCATGAGCTGCAGGGCCCGCGCCCCTTCGGCAAGGGCGAAGCGCACGTTGTGGGTGCTCTGGGCGGCCCAGCCAACGGTAAAAATGCCAATGAGCAGGACCAGAAAGGCCGGCACCACAAGCGAGAATTCGACTGCCGCAGTGCCCTTGTCATCGCTGATCCAGCGCCTAACGGACACGGATGACCTCGCGCTCATAAAGTGGCAGGCCGTCGGGAAAAATCGGGTCGATGAAAAACGGGTCTTTGTAAACCCGGGAGGCTTCGATGGTCCAGTATTTCTCGGGGATGCTGCCATCGCTGCAAACGCTGCCGCAGCTTGCCGCCGTGCCGCCGCATGTGCAGGTCTGGTTCAGCGCGACTTGCCCGTCGGCCGGCTTGTCGGTCCAGGCGGCAGTGGCGATGTTCAGAGCGGTTGTCTGGCTTGTCCCGCCCTGGAGAAAATACTTGCCGGCAACTTCCACCGCATCGCGCATCAGGTTGTTCTGCTGGTAATAGGCCCAGCCGGACATGGTGCCCAGCAGAACCACGGCGAGCAGCGGGGCAACCAGGGCAAACTCGATCGCCCCTGTGCCGCTTTCATCACGGGAGAACATTCTCATCTCATTCACTCCACCAGCTTCACGAGCTGGGTTGCCGGGATGGTCCGCATGCCATAGGTGGTGCAGTCCTGATTGATGGTGGTGTTGCCCGACCAGCTCACCGTCTTGCCCACCACCTGGGTGCAGCCGCCGTTGCCGGAGAAATTTCCGAGATAGCTGATATCCTGGTTGGCGAAGTAGACGGCGCCCGTCAGCTTCGAGTCTGCCGTGCCGTTCAAGGTCACGGCGTCAGTGGCGCTGCGGTCGCCAAAAAAGAGGATGCCGGCATAGGTTCCGCTGGTCGGCGCGGAGAAGTCCACCGTGGCCGTGCCGTTGATGCTCACCGAGGTGCCGGGCATGAAGTAGAAGGTGACGCCGGAACCGGAAATGTTGGCGTTCGCATTGATCTTGAAGTTGCCGCCGGACACCACATAGACGCCCGGCTCCAGGGTCTTGGTGCCGCTGAGGGTCATGCCGTTGGTGTAATTTCCCGGCTGCAGAACCGAGCCGCTCGTGCTGGTATAATTTGTCCCGGAGCTGCTGGGCACCGGAACGTCGGCGAAGGGATCGGCGGCGGGCGGGGCCTGGGTGACGGCGGCTGAACACTCGGTCATCGCGGCCCCCGAGGTCAAACTCACCTCGCCCACGGCGATGATGCAGTCGGTTGTCAGTTTCGCCGAGCCCTGAAGCTTCACGGAATCCTCGGTCAGGGCGTTGGACATCACGGTGCAGCCGGTGAGCGTGAGGTCGGCACTTCCGGAAAACAGCGCGGCATGGGAGGCGGCCGTGCTGAGGGCAAGGACGCAGGCGTTGGCGGCGGTCTGCATGAGGGCCACGGCGCGGGCGCTTTCGGCGACCTGGTCGGTGAAGAACACCCCGGTGAAATAACGGGGCAAGCTGATCGACAGCTCTATTTCTATGGCGTTGGCATTGCCGGCGTAGGCGCCGGTGGTGGGCGGCGTATGGACTGCGAGGGTGCCGGGCTGGTAGCCGTTCTCGGTGGCGATGGAGGTGGCGGTGCTCAGTATCTTGCTGCTACTCGATCCCCCGCGTTTTTCCAGCGCTGCGGTGTAAACCGCCTTGTCGGCGGCCTGCTGCAGTTCAAGGCTCTTGTGATACCAATAGGCGGTTTCAACGCCGAAGCCGGCGGCCCCTGCCAGCAGCGGCGCCGACAGGGCGGTGGCCATGGCGAGATTGCCGCGGCTGTCTCCACGCAGATATGACCACAAATGTTTCATGCATGGCTTTTTACCTAAAACAATTTAACCCGGAATTAGCAAACCCGGTAAAATTGAAGGCAACAGCTTGGGCCGAACGGCGGGAAATGGCCGCCTGGACTTGAAACAGACAGGCGCCGCCGGCAAGGAAGCACCATTTCTGTGCTCTCTTACGCGGCGGGACAGCTTCCCCAGACATGCAGGCAAGGATCATGCGTCGGCCACGGCGAACCGGACCGCGTCATATTCAATCGGTTTTGGTCAAATTTCCCGGCTCAGTAGATCTTGCCCACGAGAAGCGCATCGAGGGCTGCTTTCGTCTCGTCGCTGACCGGCGTCTTGTTGGCCGCGGCTTCGAGCGTAGCCGCTGCCTCGGCATCCGCCGCAACGGCGTCCTGCCAGGCCGCATAGGCTGCTGCAAGGGCGGCCACCTGCTCCGCCGTGAGCCCGGCGTCCGTTATCGCCTGGTCATAGGCAGCTTGCAGCGTCGTGTTGGCGGGATCGGCCAGCAGGGCTTCATAGGCATCCCGGACGGCGCTTGGCGCGGAACTGTCATAGGCTTCCTGCAACGCCGCCGCATCGCTCAGGGCGGCGGTCTGGTTGGCGAGGAAATAGGCCTTGATCTTGCCGATTTCAGAATTGGGCGCGGCATTTGCGAAGGCCTGGGGCGAGGCATGGGCGGCGTTGAGCGCCCCGAGGCTGCTTGCGGTTTTTCCCTGGCTGTTCGCCGATCCGCCGGAATTGCCGTTGGCATTGCCATTGCCGCCCTGTGAATGGGAGTTTCCGTTTCCGTTGCCGGCAAAAGCCTGGACAGGGGCAATCGCCAGTAGCGCCGCGAGGGCCAGGACAACAACCGAAGAACCAGACTTCATCTCCATGCGAATCACTCCACTTTCTGAACGGGTAAACACGACCCTATTGAAGTGCCGATTGTGTTGCAAATTTGGCAGCGGGCGGAGCGCACCACAGGATTGGGCGGGAATGCGCCGGATTCATCCAAAATTAATGCTGCAAATTAGTTTCCCGCGCCGCTGGCGCAATTAATCAGCTGTTGAGGCTTTCCCGGCAGTCTTCAACCCATGCGGGATGGCCGCGGGCGCCGCACCATTTGCGATAACGGGCAGCGCAATCTGCCGGTTGTTGCTGGTTGGAGATATGAGAAGTCCTATGCGTGACAATCACCTGATTGATTCCGCCGAAGCGGAACGGCTTCGCCGCCTGGCGCAGTACGAGATATCGCGAACCCCGCCGGAAGCCGCCTTCGACGACATCGCAAGGCTGGCGGCCGACCTGTTCGGCGCGCCGGTCGCCTATCTTTGCATAACGGAGGCCGATTGCCACTGGTTCAAGGCCAAGGTCGGAATTGACCTGGCGGAAGTCCCGCGCGCCATCAGCTTCTGCGATCACACCATGCAGGGCAAGGACGTGATGGCCGTCGCCGATGCCAGCCTTGACCCGCGCTTTGCCGATAACCCGCTGGTGACCGGCCCCTATCATGTCCGCTTCTATGCCGGATTCACCCTGCGGGACGGGGACGGCTTTGCCCTGGGCACGCTGGCCGTCGTTGACGTGGTGCCCCGCCAGATCACCGCGCAGCAGAAGGATTTTCTCAAGCGCCTGGCAGGCATCGCCCTCGACCGGATGGAACTCAGGAAAGTCAAGGCGGCGCTTCGCCAGACCGTTGCCGTTACCGAAGCGGCGCGGCTTGAGGCTGTTGCCGATCGCGCCGAGCTCCGCCAGGTCATTGAATGCCTGCCGCAGGCCATTCTTCTCCTGGACGAGCAGAACAGGTTCATTCTGTGGAACAAGAATTACGAAAAAATGTTCCCGGACATGGCCGAACATTTCGCGCCGGGAGAAAGCCTGGAGACCATTCACCGCGTCTTCCTGCGAAAGGGCCTCCACCGCCTGAAGATGAGCCTGGAGGAGCAGGAAGAGTGGCTCGAGAACCGGATGGAGCGCCTCAATCAGGCAGGCACGATCTACGAGGAGAGCCGCGCCGATGGCCGCCTGATCCGCTGCGATCAGCATCCGACACCGGATGGAAACAAAGTTTATGTGAGAACCGACATCACCGACGACCGCAATGCCGCGGAGTCCTTCCGCCTGCTCTTCGAGAGCAATCCGGTTCCCATGTGGGTGGTCGAAAGATCAAGTCTGAAGTTCATCGACGTCAATGCGGCGGCCGTGGAGCACTATGGCTATACGCGCGAGCAGTTCCTCAACATGACGTCGCTCGATATCCGGCCGGAAAACGAGCGCCAGCGGGCGCTTGACGATGCCAGGAACAACTTCAGTACCGACAGCGGCGGGGCGGACTGGACCCATCTTAAGGCCGACGGCAGCGAGATCCTGGTGTCCAGCTATGCCAGGCCCATCAAGTACAATGGTGCGGACGCTGCGATTATTTCCGTCATCGACGTCACCGAGCGCCGCAAGCATGATGCACATATTCAATACCTGGTGGAACATGACGCGCTGACTGGCCTCCCCAACCGGCGGCTGTTCTTTGAACTGCTCGAGGGTTCAGCCGTCAGAAAGACGCAAAACCATTATTTTACAGCGATCATTCTCATAGATGTCGATGACTTCAAGAACGTCAACGACACGCTCGGACACCAGGTTGGCGACCACCTCATTGTCGCGGTGGCCACCCGGCTGGAAGAATGCATCGGCGACCGGGGGGTGGTTGCCCGCCTGGGCGGCGACGAGTTTGTCGTCCTCCTGTCGAGGCTGAGTGATCCGCAAGCCGCCCATGCCGCCGGGATTGATGTGATCGATGCGTTCAGAAATCCCCTGAAGCTCCCCAAGCATGAGATTCTGGTCAAGGTGAGCGCCGGGATAAGCCTCGGCGTGGATGCTTCCGTCGATGCCTCGGCGCTGATGCTGCACGCCGACCTGGCGCTGTATCAGGCGAAATCGGGTGGCGGCGACATCTGCGCGGTTTATGAACCGCGGATGTCGCTGCAGATAATGTTGCGCCGTGAAATCGAGCAGGACCTGCGGCAGGCCCTGGCCCGGAACCAGTTGGTGATTCACTATCAGCCCCAGGTGGACCTGGCCGGCGGCACGGAAACCGGCTTCGAGGCGCTGCTGCACTGGAACCATCCGGGAAAAGGCATGATCGCCGCCTCGGACTTTATCCCGATTGCCGAAGCCAGCGGATTGATCATCCCGATCGGCACCTGGGTGCTGGAGCAATCCTGCCTCGTGGCCGCCACCTGGCAGGAGAACCTCTCCATCGCGGTAAATGTGTCTCCGGCCCAGTTCAAGTCCGGCAAGCTGGTTGCGGCCGTCGCCGGCGCCCTTCTGAAATCCGGCCTTGCCGCGTACCGCCTGGAACTGGAAATCACCGAGTCAATCCTGCTGGAAAAATCCGCCGAGACCCTCGACATCCTGAAGAACCTCAAGGACCTTGGCGTCTCCATTGCCCTGGATGATTTCGGCACCGGCTATTCCGGGCTGGGGTATCTGAACAACTATCCCATCGACACGATCAAGATTGACCAATCCTTCATCCGGGAGATCGGAATTAAGTCAAAGGCGCTGGAATTGGTCCGCGCTGCCGTCAGGATCGGCCAAAGCCTGGGCCTGAAAACCCTCGCCGAAGGCATCGAGACAACCGAGCAGCTTCGGATCCTGCAAACCCTCGGCTGCCAGCAGGGCCAGGGATTCCTCTTCAGTCCGGCCATTGCGGCGGACAGGATTGCCGGCCGGCTGAAGCTCAAGAGCAGTTTGCCGTCAAAGAGATTGACCGCCTAAGGCCTTGACGCGCCGAATGATGGAACTCGAACGATTTGGTTCATCTGCGGTTCACTGCCTTCGTCAATCGGCTGGTAAAGCATTGGGGCTATAAACGTCTCCACAGTACCGGCACCTTGCATGAACAATGAGGTTTGCATGACTATGATGGTCAACCGGGCAATCGCGGCCGCGGCAGCCGATGATGATGCCCTGATTCTGCCCAGGTTCGAGTTGCGCTTCGAAAACCTGGCGTCACATCCAGGACGTGGTTTGGTCCTGGTCGATTTGCTGCTGGGCAACAACGGCAGCATTGCCGCAAGCTTCCCCTTTCTCTGTCTTACCGCCCTGGGCCTTACTGTGGCGCCGGCGCCCGGCTGGACCCAGCAGGATGTCACCCTGGTCCGCAAGATGCAGCGCTTCATGCCCCTGCATGACGAGATACTCGCTCCCGGCGCGGAGGTGCACTGCTGCACCATCAGCCTGAAATACAAGTCCGCCTTTGGCGGATGCCTGGAGTTCGAGCCGGGAAGCGAGCGCCTGCTGGCGGATTTTCCCAACCTGAACCTGACCTGCGCCGTGGGCGCGGGCAACTATCCTTCCCGGCGGATAGTGCTGCAGGTGCCGGCAGGGGCCTTGCGAAAGGTGATCAGGGAACAGGAAGAAGGCGCCGCCGCCAGCCCGTCGCAGGAGCCCGCTGTCTTGCATGCCGTCTGATGGCAAAATTCATTGCGGTTTCGCTGCCGTCGGCGCGGCGTGCCGGGCATGCGTGCCAATTGATTAAGCCGGCCAGCAGAATTTTACCCAACGGCGCAACATCATCTTGCCCTTGATCGCAATTTCGAATTGCCACGCGCCGCGCCGGCAAGCATTGTCAACCCAGGTTAGAGGAGTTCATGAGATGCAGACGAAAAGGCAAGAGGAATGCTGCGGGGTTCACAAGCCGGCAGTGGTTTCCCATCCGGGCGCGCCAGCCAGGAAATGCGTGATCATCGACTTCGGCGCCGCGGGCGCGCGTCTGCGCTTTGCCTCGCCGGCCGATGTTCCCGATGCCTTGAAGCTGGCGATTCCTGGCGACAATCTGGTGCTCGACGTCAGCGTCTCCTGGCGCGACGAGAGGGAATGCGGGGTGGACTTCAAACAACGCATCGCCCATCCGCTGCTGACCAAGCGCCGCATGCAGCAGGCGGCAAGGAACGTGAACTACGCCTGAGCCTCACGCCGGAACCAGGGTTCTGGCTCCCCATTCAGTCTTGGTCGCTCTCATGTTCATGGAGAAAGAGGGCAATCTCCCGTCGCAGGCGAAGCATTTGCCTGGGGCCGGCCAAGGCTGCCGCATCGTCCAGGAGGCGCTGTTGTGTCGTCACCGGAAGAAGCTTCCACTGAAGGACCACCGCGGCGCCCAGGCAGCGCAAGATTCTCTCTTCGAGGGCAAGCAGGGCAGTGTCCTGGACCAAGCCCGGTTCCTGCGGCGACGGCACAATCCCGCCCTCGCTTTGCCAGCGGTCCGTTGCCGCCGTAAGCTCGACAAGGTTCTTGGGAAACTTGCGCTGTTCCACGACGGCGTCGTGCATAGGGCAAATGCTTGTCAGATTCAACCGGAAGTAGGAGATTCCGCCCAAAAAGATGCGGAATACCTCGCAATTTTCAGTTGGCGCGGACGGACAATTGCTATCATGGATTTCACGCCGCGACCGTTCGGCCTGGCGGCCGGGCGTCAGGCGCGCCGGGCGAGGCGCTGGGCCTTCAGGTCGCCGGCAATCTCTCCGGCTGGCGTGGCGCGGCCGTAATAATAGCCCTGGCCGTCGGTGCATCCCAGGGCGCAGAGAATGTCAACCTGCTCCTTGGCTTCGATTCCCTCGGCCAGCACCTTCATGTTCAGGCTCTTGCCCAGCGCCAGCACGGCCCGGCAGATTTCGACGTTTTTCGATTCAGCCCCCAGGCCGGAGACGAAGGAGCGGTCGATCTTGATCTTGTCGAAGGGGAATCTGCTGAGATAGCTGAGACTCGAAAAGCCGGTGCCGAAATCATCCATGACGATGGAGGTTCCGGCCTGCTTCAGCCGGTTCAGAACCTTGAGATTGTCGCCGCTCCTGCCGAGCAGGACGGATTCGGTAATCTCCAGTTCGAGGCGCTCGGGCGCCAGTCCCGAAAGCTCGAGGGCGGAAACGAGGGAACCGGCAATATCGCCCGACTCGAACTGCACCGGGGACAGGTTGACCGCCAGCGTGAGGTCTTCCCGCCAGGTTGCCGCCTCGATGCAGGCCCGCTCAAGGACCCAGGCCCCGAGCGGGACGATCAGGCCGGTTTCCTCGGCCATGGGAATGAACTCGGCGGGGGAAATCAGGCCCCGGTCAGGATGGTTCCAGCGCAACAGGGCTTCGAAGCCGATGGTCCGGCCGCTCCTGAGGTCCACCAGCGGCTGATAATGGATTTCAAACGCCTCTTCCTTGAAGGCCCGCTGCATGTCGTCCTTGAGGGTGCGGCGGCGGGTGACGTGAAGCTGCATCTGCGGTTCAAAGAACCGGTAGCGCCCGCGGCCGTCCGCCTTGGCCCGGTAGAGGGCCATATCGGCATTGCGCAGGATTGCGTCGCTTTCGCTGCCATCCCTGGGCACGAGGGTGACGCCGGCGCTGAAATCGACGGAAATATGGTTGCCATCGATATCAAAAGGCGCACGGAAGTCACGCATCAGGCGATCGAGGGCGTGCTCCACATCCTCCGGCTTGGCGATATGGTCAAGGATCATGGCGAACTCGTCGCCGCCAAGGCGCGACACCGAGTCATGCTCGCGCATGTTGCGGGCCAGGCGCTCGGCCACCGCGGTGATCAGCAGGTCGCCAACCGGATGGCCCAGCGTATCGTTGATCTCCTTGAAATTGTCGATATCGACCAGCACCACGGCACTGCCCGGCTTCGCCGGCGATGGCCGGCGCAAGGCATCATCAAGAAGGGTGCGGAACGACTGGCGGTTCGGCAGGCCGGTCAGCGAATCGTGGTGGGCCAGATGGCGGGTGTAATTTTCCTGGGCGCGCCGTTCGGTGACGTCGATGATCGCCATGAAAGTGGCCTGCTTCTGCTCATAGACCAGGTTGTGGGCGTAGATGTTCACGGTAATTTGCGTCCCGTCCGCCTTCAGGTGGCGCCAGTCCCGCTTGCCGTTGTGCTGGCTCGGGTCGGCCCTGACCGCGCTGATATGGTCGATCAGCGCCTGGCGGTCCTCCGGCGGGCGGATATCGAGCAGCGTCATGGCCAGGAACTGCTCCCGGCTGTAGCCATAGTGCCGCACGGCCTCGTCGTTCACGGCAAGAAACGAAAGATTGCCGGGATCGAAAATCACCATCGGAATGGGATTGCGCTGGAACAGCAGCCGGAAGGACTCTTCGCGCAGCTTGGTTTCGGTGATGTCGGCCTGGGTGAGAACGGTGCCTCCCCCCGAGGTCCTGTGCTGGCTGTGGCGCAGCCAGCGCCCATTGCGGAATTGCAGTTCCAGGGCGTCTGGCCCGGCGCGCTGGCCGTCCAGGAATGTTTGAATCCAGGCTTCGGCGCCGTCCGGCGGAATGTCCTTGGGATGGTTGCCGCTGGCAAGGCCGGTGCGCAAGACTTGCCCGAAGGGAATTCCCGGAGCCAGCAGCGGCGCGGCCTCGGGAAAAATCTCGGCATATTTCTTGTTCCACAGGATGAGGCGGTCGTCCTGGTCCGTCAGGACGATGGCCTCCGGCAGCAGTTCAATCGTCTCGCGCAATTGCACTTGGCTTTTATTGACCTCGGCGGCCCGTTCAGTGATGCGCTCTTCCAGTACGGCCTGGCCAGCCAGCAGGGCCTGCTCGGCCGCCGCAAGGTTGCGGTTTTTCTGCAGCATCGGGCGGAAGACGGCAAGATAGATGACCGGAAAGAGGATCAGCGAAAGCGCCAGGGAGTCGGCAAAATTGCCCCACACCCCCGCCTTCAGGTTGAGCTGCTCAAGGCCGAACATGATTGCCAGTTCGCCGCCGAAGACCGCGACGACAACGATGAGGAGGGTTCGGATTGCCTCGTTCCGGGGCTTGTTCCTGTTCATTGCAGTTTTCAAACGGCTTGAATTGCCGGGATGATTAGGTATTTGCCCCCTATTCATTGCCATGTTCCAAATCCGGCGCTGCCGGACCGCGTCTTTCTGCGGGTTTGGTTTACAAGGCGTGAACGGCGCCGGATTGGCGGGCGGCCGGGCCCTTCACTTGGTCTTTGCCTCGGGCGTGGGCAAAAGCTAGTATCGCCTTCCGGGAAATGAGGGGAATTCATGAACGATCTTGATACGCTGGGCTGGCTGGCGGAGCAGAGCGGCATCCGCAGCCTGCGCGCCGCGGTGTGCGACCTGAACGGTGTCATGCGGGGAAAACGCATTCCGGTCGAGCAGGCCGAAAAGGTGCTGGCCGGGGGCCTGCGCATGCCGCTCTCGGTGGTGGGTGTGGATGTCTGGGGCGAGGACATCAAGAATTCGCCGCTGGTCTTCACCACCGGCGACGCCGACGGCCTGTGCGAGCCCATCGGGCGCGGCATCCTGCCGATGGACTGGACGCCAGAACCCACCGCCCTCATCCCGCTGTGGCTCAGGGAAGAAAACGGCACGCCGTTTGGCGGCGATCCGCGCCGGGTGCTTGACGGGCTGGTTCAGCGTTTTGCCGCGGCGGGCTTTCATCCGGTCATGGCCATGGAACTCGAGTTCTATATCTATGATCCCAAGGAGGACCGCCCGGCGGCGCCCATCTCGCCGGTCTCGGGCAAGCGGCTCGATGCCGATGCGGTGCTCTCCATCGACGAGATCGACGAGTTCGGGGCCTTCTTCCGCGATGTCTATGCGGCCTGCGCCCAGCAGGGGGTGCCCGCCGATTCGGCGATTGCCGAAAACGGCGTCGGCCAGTTCGAGATCAATTTGCTGCATGTGAATGATCCGCTGCGCGCCGCCGATGACGCGGTGCTGTTCAAGCGCATCGTCAAGGGGGTGGCGCGCAAGCATGGCTTTGCCGCCTCGTTCATGGCCAAGCCCTATGGCGGGCGCTCGGGCAGCGGGCTGCATGTGCATTTCAGCCTGCTCGATGACAAGGGCAACAACGTCTTCGACAACGGCACCGACCAGGGCAGCCCCGTCATGCGCCACGCGGTGGGCGGCCTGCTCGAGGCCATGGCGGAAACCACCCTGCTGTTTGCCCCACATTTCAATTCCTACCGCAGGCTTCGTCCCGGCACCCATGCCCCGTCGGCGGCGGCCTGGGGCTATGAAAACCGCACGGTGGCCATCCGCATTCCCGGCGGTTCGCCGCAGGCCAGGCGCATCGAGCACCGGGTGGCGGGAGCGGATGCCAATCCCTATCTGGTGCTGGCCGGCATCCTGGCCGGCGCCATCGTCGGCATCGAGCGCCAGATGGAGCCCGTCGATCCGGTGCGCGGCGATGCCTATACGCTGAAACTCAAGGGCCTGCCGCCCGACTGGGCCTCGGCCATTGATGCCTTCGCGGCGGGACCAATCGTCAAGGACACCATGCCGCTGATGCTGCGCGACATGCTGGTGGCCTGCAAACGCCAGGAACTCGACACCTTCGCCGCGCAAGTGACGGACTTCGAGTATGAGACCTATCTGGATATGGTCTAGAGCCTCCTCATTCTCACCATGGTCGCACTTGATGCGCTTCCGCTCCACCCCTGTCACCCCGACGAAAGTCGGGGCCTAGACTCTGAACATACGGAATTATTGAAAGCCTGGGGCCCGGCGTTCGCCGGGATGACATATAATTGAATGAAACAAATTATCCGCGTTGGACAAAAGATGTGTGAATGTGATAGCGGCCTGCGCCCGGAAGTCGGAATGAGGATGGAGTTGGGCAAGCTCGTTCAAACATTCAGCAGCAACGGACAAAGCCCCAGTTCTCGTTCAGAAAAATATTTGAAGGATTGAGCAAATGGACCGGATATTCACGTATGTTGTTGCTTTCCTGCTGCTCTACGTCACAATCAACGCTGTGAAGTCTTGGGTTCATGACCTGATATTTTACCGGAACAATGCTTGGGATTTTTCCAAGGACTCGGGGGGTAGCAAGATGTTTCCGGGAGGGGCGAAAATTCCAATGCGTGGCGTTGCGCCATTTTCAAACAAACAACGTGTGCTGTTTGGATACCCTCTGTTGCTTTTCATCTTCTTCATAGTTTTGTTTGTCATTGCCTATTTTGAAAGTTATGACCGCTAGCTAAGGTGGATTTCAACATCGCCCAGCGAGTTCCATCGTCAAGGACACCATGCCGCTCATGCTGCGCGACATGCTGGTGGCCTGCAAGCGCCAGGAGCTCGACACCTTCGCCGCGCAAGTGACGGACTTCGAGTATGAGACGTATCTCGACATGGTCTGAGGCGTGATGCGCCTTCATCCCTCCTCTCTTACGTGGCGAGGAGTTTGCAGCATTCGCCCTCTCCCGTGCTGCGTAGCGACAGCGAAGCAGGATGGGAGAGGGTGCCCGACAGGGCGGGTGAGGGCTCTTGGATGAAGATGTTGATGTTTGAAACTGTTGCAACGAAGGTGCCCTCATCCGGCCTGTCGGCCACCTTCTCCCATGCCCGGGTCAAGCCCGGGCACGGGCGAAGGCCCATTCGTTCAATGCTGCCGTCTAACTGGCGAGGACACCGCCCTCACGCCATATACTGCCCGCCGTTCACATGGAGGTTCTGGCCGCTGACGTAGCCGCTCATGGCGGAGGAGGCGAGGAAGAGGATGGGGCCGGTGCAGTCCTCCGCCGTTCCGGTGCGCCCCATGGGCACGGCTTTGCGCATCGCCTCCATGCGCTCAGGCGGCGTTGCGGCATGGAAGGCGGTTTCGATCACGCCGGGCGAGACGGTGTTGACCCTGATCTTCCTCGAGGCGAGGTCGCGGGCCATGTGGCGCGTGAGGTTATGCACATAGGCCTTGGCGCAGGCATAGTGGCCCGA
>CAZRZB010000066.1:0-15017 GCA_964604435.1 uncultured Aestuariivirga sp.
CGGTCGATGATCTTGGTGGACTGGCCGATGAACACGCCCATGGAAATGACCGAGCCTTCGCCGACGACGACACCCTCGACGACTTCCGAGCGCGCCCCGATGAAGCAGTTGTCCTCGATGATGGTGGGGCCCGCCTGCATGGGTTCGAGCACGCCGCCAATGCCGACGCCGCCGGAGAGATGGACGTTCTTGCCGATCTGGGCGCAGGAGCCCACCGTGACCCAGGTATCAACCATGGTGCCCTTGTCGACATAGGCGCCAAGATTGACGAAGGAGGGCATCAAAATGGCGCCCGGGGCGATATAGGCGGAATGGCGCACGACGCAGTTCGGCACGGCGCGGAAGCCGCCCGCCCGGAAATCCTTGGCGGTCCAGCCCTCGAATTTTGACGGCACCTTGTCCCACCATTTTGATTTGCCGGGGCCGCCGCTGGTGAGGGCCATGTCATTCAGGCGGAAGGAGATGAGCACGGCTTTCTTCAGCCACTGGTTGGTATGCCATTTGCCATCAACCTTTTCGGCGACGCGGGCTTCGCCGGAGTCGAGCCTAGCCAGCGCCGTGGTCACGGCCTTGCGCACGGGACCCTTGGTTTTCAGGGAGATCTTGTCGCGTTCTTCCCAGGCCTGCTCAATGATGGCTTGAATGTTTTTCACGGGGTTCTCCCTTCTTATGCTGCGATAGTTTTTTGGACACCGACTTCAGAAATCCGGCGAGATCATTGGTCACATGGTGGACATAGCCGGCCCTTGTCCCGCCGTTCAGCATATTGGCGTCGGCATTGTGCTCCGAAGTGACCAGAACCGTGGTCATGCCCATCTCGTGAGGCGCCTCCAGGTTGCGGGCAATATCCTCGAACATGGCGGAGGTTTCAGGCTTGATGTTGGTCTGCCGGACAAATTTTTCGTAGGGCCCGCGCTGCGGCTTCGGAATGTAGTCGGAATGCACGATGTCGAAGATGTCGTTGAAATGGCGGGTTATCCCTAGGCGTTTCAGCACGCTTTCGGCATGGGCCACGGTGCCGTTGGTGAAAATCAGCTTGCGGCCTGGAAGCGCATGCAGGGCTTCATCCAAGGCCAGATCTTCAGGAACCGGGGCGTAGTCAATGTCATGGGCGTGGTGCAGGAAATAGGCGGGATCGACCTCGTGTTCCACCATCAGGCCGCGCAGCGTCGTGCCATATTTGTGAAACAGGCCCTTTTGCACGGCGCGGGCCTCGGTTGCGGGAAGCTTCAGGATTTCCGAGACCAGCCCGGTCATTTTCCGGTCAATCTGGTCGAAGAGCCGGCACGAGGCCGGATAAAGCGTGTTGTCAAGATCGAACACCCAGGTTTCGATATGGTGGAAGCTTCTCATACGCCGGTCCGCGAGACCCGCGTGCCCACCCCGTGGGGGGTGAGCAGTTCCAGCAAGACAGAGTGAGGGACCCGGCCATCAAGGATGATCACGCCTTCAACGCCTGACTCCACCACCGATACCGCGCTCTCCACTTTTGGAATCATGCCGGCGGTGATCGTGCCGTCGGCAATGAGGTCCGGGACATCGCCGATCTTCAACTCGCTGATGAGCTGCTTGTTCTTGTCGAGCACGCCGGCAACATCGGTGAGCAACAGAAGCCGCTTGGCCTGGGTTGCGGTGGCGATGGCGCCGGCCGCCGTATCGGCGTTCACATTGTAGGTATCGCCTTCCCAGCCCACGCCAATGGGGGCAATCACCGGGATGGCGTCGCTTTTCATGATGGTCTGGAGAATTTCGATGTTCACGCGCGCCGGCTCGCCGACAAAGCCAAAATCGATTTCTTCGGTTTTGCCGGTCGCCGGGTCGGTCTTGCGCTTTACATAACGTTCGGCGATCAGCAGATTTCCATCCTTGCCCGAGATGCCGACGGCTCTTCCGCCGGCCTGCTGGATGGAGGCAACGATCGATTTGTTGATGGAGCCTGCGAGCACCATTTCAACCACATCCATGGTCTCCTGGTCGGTCACACGCAGGCCTTCCCGAAACACCGGCTTCACGGCGAGCTTGTCCAGCATCCTGTTGATCTGGGGGCCGCCGCCATGGACCACAATGGGGTTCAGGCCGCAGACCTTGAGCATTACCATGTCGCGGGCAAATTGCTGCGCCAGCTTGGGATCAATCATGGCGTGGCCGCCGAACTTCACCACGATGACCTGATCGTCATAGCGCTGCAGGAACGGCAGGGCTTCCGAGAGAATGCGGGCCGTTTCAGGAACAGGAATATCGGTCATGGCGAAAATTTCCCAGCGGTCATTAGCATGGCCTTATAGGACAATTGCCGGGCTTGCCAAGATTGAAGTTTATCGGCGTTAAAGCAGGCCGGCAATCTCGGCGCGAAGCTCTTCCAGGCCGGTGAATTTTTCACTCGAGGTAGCATGGATCAGGGGAAAGGCGGCGGCGCGCTTGCGGGCAACGGCCTCGGTTTCCGCCACGACCTTTTCGACCTCGGCAGGCTTCAATTTGTCGATCTTGGTCAGGACCAATTGATAGGTGACAGCCGATTCATCCAGGAGGCCAAACATCTCCTCGTCGGCGGCAAGCACCCCATGGCGCGCGTCAATCAGCACGAAGGCCCTGGTCAGGCCGGGGCGGCCGCGGAGATAGCCGCGCAACATTGATTGCCACTTCTTCACTTCCTTCTTCGGGGCCTTGGCATAGCCGTAACCGGGCATGTCGATGAGGGTGAGGGCATCGGCAATGTTGAAGAAATTGAGTTCGCGGGTGCGCCCCGGCGTGTTCGAGGCGCGCGCCAGCTCGCGCACCCCGGTGAGGGCATTGATCAGGGACGACTTGCCCACGTTGGAACGGCCGGCAAAGGCGATCTCGACGCCTTTCACCGGCGGTAGCTGGTCAAGGGCCGCGACCCCCAGCATGAACGTAGAAGGGGCCGAAAACAGCCTCCGGCCCGCCAACAGCTGGTCGCTGGTGAAGCGCGAGGTCAAGTGGCTTTCGGCTTCTTTTTCAGGAACGGCAGGCTGTCACGGATATTGCCGAGGAGGTCGAGTTCGACCCCATGGCGCTTCATGATGAACGACTGCTGGAGGATCGAAAGAAAATTGCTCCAGGCCCAGTAGATCACCAGCCCCGCCGGGAAGCTGCCCAGCATGAAGGTGAACATGACGGGCATCCAGTTGAACAGGCTGGCCTGGACCGGATCGGGCGGCGTCGGGTTGAGGCGCATCTGCACCCACATGGTAATGCCCATGAGCAACGGCCAGATACCCAAGGCCAGGAATGCCGGCGGCGTCCAGGGAATGAGGCCGAAGAGGTTGAACAAATTTGTGGGGTCGGCGGCGGAAAGGTCATGCACCCAGCCATAGAACGGCGCATGGCGCAGTTCGATGGAGGTCAGGATCACCTTGTAAAGCGAGAAGAAGACCGGGATCTGCACCACGACCGGCAAACAGCCGGAAATCGGCGAAACCTTTTCCCGCTTGTAGAGCTCCATCATGGCCTGCTGCTGCTTCATCCTGTCGTCGGGATAGAGCTCCTTGAGCTTGGCCATCTCGGGCTGCAGCTTTTTCATCTTGCTCATGGAGGCGTAAGACTTGTTGGCCAGGGGGAATACCGCGAGCTTGACCAGCACGGTTGCAATCAGGATGGCGATACCAAAGTTTCCGACTAGCCCCTTGATGAATTCCAGGAGGTAGAACATCGGCTTGGTGATGAATTCAAACCAGCCCCAGTCGATCAGGAGGTCAAATTTTGTGATCTTGTATTTGTCGCCAATGGCCTGAACGGTCTTGACCACCTTGGCCCCGGCAAAGAGTTGATCCTGATAGAGGCCTTTGCCGCCTGGCGGAACGATGATGGCATCCTTGGCCAGATAATCCGTCTGGTAGACATCACGGCCATTCTGAACCACATGGAGAAAGCTTGAGGTGAAAGCACGTGTCTGGTCGGGGATCATGGCCGCCGCCCAGTACTTGTCAGTGAAGCCAAGCCAGCCGCCTTGCGAGTCAATTTTCGTTGGCTCAGCGGCACCCACCACATCCTTGTATTTTATTTCCTGCAGCTTGTCGCCGAGAACGCCGAGCATGCCTTCGTAGAAGACCCAGAATCCGGCGGTGACCGGCGTATCCTGGCGCTGGATGCGGGCATAGGGAATGAGGGCTACAGGTGCGGCGGAACTGTTCTCGACGCCCTGCGTGACGGAAAACACATACTTGTCGTCAATGGAAATTGTCCGGGTGAAGCGCAGTCCTTCGCCGTTGTCCCAAGTCAGGGTCACCGGCTTGCCCACGCCCAGCGCCGCGTTGGCCCCGGCGCTCCAGACGGTTTTCACATCCGGCAGTTTTGCCGTAGCGCCCGTGGCGCCAACAAAGCCCTGCTCGGCGAAAAATGCATTGGGCGATCCGGCCGGAGAGAGCAGCACGATGGTCGGGCTCTTCGGATCGATCGTTTCGCGATAGCCGGTAAGATGCAGATCATCGATCTGGGCGCCGGTAAGGTTGATTGAACCCTGCAACTCCGGTGTTTCAATCTTGAGGCGCGGCGAGCTTGCCAGGGCTTGGTCGCGGGTAGCAGCCGCCGCGGGCTGGGCGGTGCCGGGAACCTGCGCCGCGGTTGTTGCGGTTGGGGTTGCCGGTGTCGACGACTGGGCGGTTTCCGCCTGTTGCTTGGCCTTCTCGGCCGTCGGGATGGCATAGAAATATTGCCAGCCAAATATAATCGCCATGGAAAGCACAATGGCCAGAATGAAATTCTTGTTGTTATGGTCGATCATTTCTTACCCTTGTCAGCCACTTCATGTGGCGAGGCATGCAGCCGCTTCAAGGCCGATGCCAAATCCTTCTGCAGATCAGCGAAATTCCGCGTGGCCGTGGCCATGCGTCCGATCAATACGTAGTCAAAACCGCCTTGCGCCTTGTCCGCCAGAACCTGCCTTGCGACTTCGCGCATCCGGCGCTTGGAGCGGTTGCGGATGACCGCATTGCCGATCTTTTTGCTGCAGGTGAAGCCAAGACGCGGAGCGCGGGCGTCCTGGCGATTCCGCGCCTGTACCACCATGCCCGGCGTCGCCTCGGACAGGGCTCGCGCGGCGGCAACAAAATCCTGCCGGCGCTTGAGGCGTTCCATCGTCGGAGATTAGGCCGAAAGCCGCTTGCGACCCTTGGCGCGGCGGCGGGTAATCACATTGCGACCACCAACAGTCGCCATGCGGCTGCGGAAGCCGTGCCGACGCTTGCGAACGAGTTTGGACGGCTGGTAAGTGCGCTTCACAATAAGTCTCCGTATCTGCTGGTCACACCTCCAAAAACACCAGTATTTTCAAATACTTACCCTGTCGTTTAGAGACGCAGGGACGGTGCCTTCGAGGTGGGATTATCTCACGATCAAGAATTGCGCCGGGTTATAGGGGGAAAGCGCCGGGAAAGTCAACGCCGCGCGGCGTTCACCGGCCCCACACGGTGCCTGACGGGTTCTCAACTCCCTGTGAGGAGGGCTTTTCTCCGGCGGCCACTTGCGGCAAGACATCATGCATGGCCAGCCCTGCACGTTTCACTTTCGCCAAACGCTGGCTCCCGCTGGCCCTGATCGCCTGCCTCATGGTCGCGGCCTATGTCATTGGCTTCCACCAGCAGTTGAGCCTGCGGAATATCGCTGAAAACCGCGAGACGTTGCGCAATTTCATCGCTTATAACTGGTACTCGGCGGTTCTTATGTACGGGCTGGTTTACGCCTGCGCGGTTGCCCTGTCGGTCCCGGGAGCCACACTTCTGACCGTTGTTGGCGGCCTTCTCTTTGGCTGGCTCGCCGGCTCCGTGGCCGCTATCATTGCCGCGACAGCGGGAGCCACGGTCATCTTCCTTGCCGCCAAGACATCATTTGAGAAAATATTAACCCGAAAGGCTGGCGTCCTCCTGAACAGGATACAGGACGATTTTGCACGAGATGCCTTCAGCTACCTTCTGTTTCTGAGGCTCGCCCCCGTGGTTCCGTTCTGGCTCGTCAACATTGCAGCGGCGCTTGCCCATGTCCGGCTCAGGACCTTCGTGAGCGCAACTGTCCTTGGCATAATACCCGCGGCATTTGCCTTCAGCTTTGCAGGCTCCGGCCTCGACAGTCTCATTGATTCAGAGACGTCGGCCTATGAAGCGTGTCTTGCCCAAAATGGTGATGCCCCCTGCAGCTTTGACCTTTCTTTGTCGCGCCTGGTTACGCCGCAAATCCTCTGGGCCCTTGCCGCACTTGGTGTCGCGGCGCTGCTCCCAGTCGCCGCAAGGCGCTTGCGGGCAAGGCCATGATCTACGATCTTGCAGTCATTGGCGCCGGCTCCGGAGGGCTTTCGGTTGCCGCGGCGGCGGCACAATTCGGCCAGAAGGTCATCCTGTTTGAAAAAGGAAAGATGGGCGGGGATTGCCTGAATTATGGCTGCGTTCCTTCCAAGGCGCTCATTGCCGCGGCAAAACAGGCACATGCCTTCCGGACGGCTGGCATGTATGGAATTTCAGCAGTCGAGCCGCAGGTGGATTTCAAAAAAGTTCATGCCTTTGTGCAAGGCGTCATCGCAGGAATTGAACCCAATGACTCAGTGGAGCGTTTCGAAAAACTGGGGGTCAAGGTCGTCTTGTGTGCCGCAAAATTTCGCGATGCAAAGAGTGTTGAAACGGCGGAAGGCGTATTTGCGGCCAAACGCTTTGTGATTGCCACCGGTTCACGCCCGGCTGTTCCGCCGATACCGGGTCTCAAAGATGTATCCTATTTCACCAACGAAACAATCTTCGAAATTGCAGAGCTGCCGAAGCACCTCGTCATCATTGGCGGCGGGCCCATCGGCCTGGAGTTGGCGCAGGCCTATCGGCGGTTGGGTTCCGAGGTTACCGTTGTCGAGGCATTCGAGCCCCTGGCCAAGGACGATCCTGAACTCACGGGCATTGTGCTTGAGAACTTGCGTGCCGAGGGGGTCAAGATACTGGCCCGCGGCGCAATCAGGAATATCGCCAAATCGAGCTCCGGGATCGGCCTCGAAATTGAGGGCCATGGAGCAATTGCTGGCAGCCACTTGCTGTTGGCCGCCGGGCGTATTGCAAATGTTGAAGGGCTCAATCTGGAGGCGGCAGGCGTTGCCTGCACGGCAAAGGGTATAACCGTGGACGAGGGTTTGCGCTCAACCCGGAGAAACATCTATGCGATTGGCGACGTGGCGGGCGGATTGCAGTTTACCCATGTGGCGGAATATCACGCCGGGCTGGTGATCCGGAACGCCCTCTTCCGGCTGCCCGTCAGGAACCGCACGGATATCGTTCCGCATGTGACGTTCACCGATCCCGAGCTCGCTCAGGTTGGACTCACGGAAGCCGACGCCCTGAAGCAGTTTGGTTCAGCCGTCAAAGTACTGCGTTGCTCCTTTCATGACAATGACAGGGCCCAGGCGGAAGGGAAACCAGCGGGTATGGTCAAGGCAGTTATCGGCAAGCGGGGCAGGATTCTGGGTGCTGGTATTGTCGGGGCGCAGGCTGGCGAACTCATTCAACCCTGGGTGCTGGCCATAACGAAAGGGCTCAAAATCAGTGCAATTGCCGGGATGGTTGCGCCCTATCCCACTCTGGGAGAAGCCAATCGCAGGGCGGCGTTAAGCTATTTTTCGAATCTTGCATCCAATCGCCTGGTACGACACGTAATAGAGCTGATCAGCTAGGATTCCAATGCCTGACAACGCCCCCAACCGTTCAAAAAACCCCGGAGCCTGGAGAGGCCTCTCGGGCAAGGTCCTGCTCTTGACCATTATCTTCGTGATGCTGGGAGAAGTCCTGATTTTTCTCCCGTCAATTGCAAATTTTCGTATCCAGTGGCTCAAGGGACGCATTGCCCAGGCTGAGATCGCGGCTCTGGCGGCGGAAGCGGCGCCCGACCAGATCCTGTCCAGCGATCTTCGCAGCGAGATATTGAAGGGGGCCGGTGTCCTTGTCGTCTCCCTGCAGAAAGGCGAGAGCCGCAAACTGGCGTTGCGCAGTGACGGCTACTACATGATCGAGGCGAATTTCGATCTCCGAAGCACCGTATGGTATGAGGCCATAGGCGATGCCTTCGGCGTCATGTGGAAGGGCGAAGCCCGGGTGATCGGGGTGATGGACAAGCCGCCCAACATGTCCGGCGACCTGATTGAAATAGCCCTTCACGAGCAGCCCTTGCGCACCGCCATGTTCCGTTACGGCGTCAATATCCTTCTGCTGTCCATCGTCCTGTCCTTGCTTGTCGCGGGAATGATCTTTGCCGCCCTGAACTGGGTACTGGTGAAGCCCATGCAGAGACTCACCCGCAACATGGTGGAATTTGGCCAGAATCCCGAGGACCTTTCGCGGATCATAACACCTGGAACACGGCAGGATGAAATCGGCATTGCCCAGCGCGAGTTGCATGGCATGCAGACAGAGCTTGCCGCGATGCTTCAGCAGAAGAGCCGACTCGCGGCGCTGGGCCTGGCGGTCAGCAAGGTCAGCCACGATTTGCGCAACATGCTGACCTCAGCCCAGCTTATCTCCGACCGCCTGGCAAATGTGGAGGATCCGACGGTCAAGCGCTTTGCGCCAAAGCTGATTGGCTCCCTTGACCGCGCCATTGAGTTTCTCAGCCAGACACTCACGTTCGGCCGGGCGCAGGAATTGCCTCCGCAGCGCGAGGAACTGGATCTACGCGCCCTTGCCGACGAGGTCATCGAGGCGGGCGTTGTCCAAGATCCGGCCCGCATCAACATCGCCAATCAGGTGCCACCGGGGCTGCCCGTTGACGCCGACCGGGAGCAATTGATCCGTGTTCTGACCAACCTGACGCGGAATGCCATTCAGGCCATAGAATTCGCGCAGGCCGAGCCTAAAGACACGCCCAACGGCGCCATCACGGTCGCAGCCAGGCGCGAAGGCAGCGTGACGGTCATAGAGGTCAGGGACAATGGCCCTGGCATTCCCGGCCCCATCCGCGAAAGGCTGTTTCAGGCCTTCCAGAGCGCCGCGCGGCCCGGAGGAACGGGGCTTGGCCTGGCAATTGCCGCTGAACTCGTTCGCGCCCACGGCGGTGACATTCGCTTGCAGAGCTCCACGACCGCAGGGACCTGTTTTGTTGTCACCATTCCGGACCAGGTCGCGCAACTGCGAACCGGGCGAAACGGCGGCAGCAAAGCCGCGCTCAAATCATGACCCGGCGAGTAAGGCTTGCGTTGCCCTCCGGGGCGTATTAAGGAAGCGCCAATTCCCGCAATACTGCGCGCCCGTAGCTCAGCTGGATAGAGCACCAGACTACGAATCTGGGGGTCAGGAGTTCGAATCTCTTCGGGCGCGCCATTGATTTCAAGGACTTAGCCACTTCAATCCCGACCAGCTTCTGCGCTGGGGGTGCAACGATGCTGGAATATTGTGGCTTCCCGCTGTGACGGCTGAAGGCCTGTGGGAGGGCCGGAATAGGAAGATGGCGTGATGGGGACTGGCGCGTCCGCCAAGCCGGATTCCGCACAACAAAAATCCCGCCTCGGGCCGTCAGCCGGAGGCGGGATCATGTTGTTCAGGCTGGCTTAGGCAGGCAGCTGGAAGAACCAGTTGGCCAGGAGCACGACCGCGGCACCCGCGACAAGGGTGATATAGGGCAGCATGCCTGCCTTCTTCTCGCCCATGTCGCCTTCCTTCAGGCCGAGCTCATCGAGCGCGCCTTTCGGGAACTTGCCGCCGTCCTGGATGTAGTGGCGGAAATAGAACACCGGGAAGATCAGTGCCGCGAAGATAAGGCCTGCCCACAGGGCGGTTGAGTAGCCCCATACTTTCGCGCCGGCGCCCAGGAACAGGGCATTGACGAAGGCAAGCACCGTGTTGAGGCCGATCAGCCAGTTCGGCGCTTTCCAGGGCCTTTCAATGTGACTGGAATCGATACGATGAATCCAGCCCGCGTTCAGGTTCAGGAAGTTGAAGATGATATAGCCCACGTTCGAGATGGCAAGCACGTAGAAATAGCCTGCAAGGTCGGAGGCGAGCGCCAGAAGGATCAGATTGAAGGCGAAATCCGTCCACATGGCGCGGGTCGGCGCGCCATGTTCGTTCACGTGGGTGAGATAGCGTGGCAGCCAGCCATCCTTCGAACCCTGGTAGAGGGTGCGCGAGGATCCGGCCATGGCGGTCATGATGGCCAGGAACAAGGCCAGGATCATCAAGATCACGAAGATCTGCGTGATGACCGGGTGGCCGCCCACCATGTTGCCAAGGGCTTCGGCGATGCCGGTGCCGTCAACGATGCCCGGTGCCAGCATGCCTGCGTGGCCCAGAACCCCCTGGAAAGCGAAGGGCACAAGGAAGAAGAACAGGCAGCACAGCAAGCCGGCGTAGAAGATCGCCTTGAAGGTGTCGGTCTTCGGGTTCTTGAGTTCGCGGGTGTAACAGACGGCCGTTTCGAAGCCGTAGGTTGACCAGGCCGCAATATAGAGTCCCCCGAGGAACAGGGTCCAGCCGCCGATGCTCCAAGTGCCATCAACGCCGGAATAACCGGCCGTCGGCGGAACCAGTCCGGTGACGTTGGCCGTGTCGATGGCGCCCGTTAAGATCGGCACGAGACCGACCAGCAACAGGGGAACCAGGACAATGATGGCCAGCCATTTCTGGGCCGCCGCTGTCGAGGCAATGCCGCGATGCTGGATCCAGAACATGATCAGCATCAAAATGGCGCCGATCACGAAGGTCGTGTTGAAATGCATGATGCCGAGGCCGGGAATTGGAATGCCGGCCAGTTCCCAGGTGCGGATGGCAGGCGTTGCCGCGGCGGTGACCGCCGCAATGGCATCGGCTGCCGCCTTGCCCGCGTTTGCCGGGTCCGCCAGCCAGGCCAAAACTTCCGGAGAGGTATCGACAAAAAGCGGGATGGGAAACAGGGCGTTCAGGATATAGCCCGCCGCAATGGCGCAGCCCAGTGACAGCACCGGGCTCCAGGCGAACCAGTTGCACCAGACTGAGAGAGGCGCGATGAACTTCGAATAGCGCAGCCAGGCTGTTGCCCCGTAGACGGAGGCGCCGCCCGACTTGTTGCCGAACATGCCGGCAATTTCGGCGTAGGTGAATGACTGCAGGAAGCCCATGACCATGGATATGATCCAGACCAGGAAAGCGAGCTTGCCGGTGGTCCCGGCGATACCGCCAATCGAGAAGAGCACGAGAGGCGGCACACCAGCCGCGACCCAGAAGGCGCCCTTCCAGTCCAATGCGCGGACGAGTTCGCCCGAGCCCTTTTCAGTTGACATAGTTATTCCCTCCATTAATCCCCAAAAACAAAGCCAGAGACGACCCCTTCTGCGGAGGTGCTCCTCTAACTTCAGGAAACAATAGTGAATGCTATTATATCGACGGTCAAGTGGAACTGTGCGATATTGACAGTTCATGTCTTAGCCCGATGGTCACCCAGTCTCCCATGCTCCCTGCCGCACCCCAGCCCAGCCTTATTTTTCGTCCCGGCATCAGAACCTTAGCGCCGGGAGTTGAGCGTTACCGGGTCATGGGCGCAGGCTCGACAGTGGTTTCCGTCAAGTCCGGTGACGGGCTTCTGTTCACCGACATGGAGGGCGGCCAGGCTTGCGAAGTTGCCTTTTGCGACGACTCTGGGAAGTTTGATACAGCCTCACTTGGGGTGCGCGCCAACAGCCGCGGCGAGGGCCTGAAGATGCTACTCGCCGGTGACACCGAAAGCACGCAACGCACCAAAGCAACGCTTCAGCGCCGCGCCATTGATCTGGGCAAGGCGGAAACCCTGCGTCTGTTCGGCGACGATTCGCGTCCCGGTGCTACTGCTGAACTCACGGTCTCGCGCGACGGCCTTCTCATCGTTGCAGCCCCGGGGCAGCCCATGGCGCCGGAGAACCAGGATACGGCCACCGATATCGAGCTGCGTATCACGCGCAGCGGCAAGGCGGCGGAACGCGGCAGCCTTCTGCCCGAGCCACTGGCCGATCCGCTGCAGGACATCCGGATAAAGGCTGCGACAGCCGTGGCCTATCTGGTGCGGGCGGGCGAATATATCCAGGTCATCGATGTGTCAGGCCGCCAGTGCACGGATTTTCAGGCCCTGTCGGCACGCAAGGTGGACAAGGGCCTGGACCTCGCCCTCGACTCCACCATCACCCGCACCCTGCTTGGCCGCAGCTACCCCACTCCCGGGCTTCCCTCCAAGGCCTTTGACCGCGAGTTCGAGCCGCTGGTCGAGATCGTGCGCGATACGGTCGGGCGGCATGACGCCTTCGCCACGGCCTGCAATTCGCGCTACTACGACGACATGGGCTATCCGGGCCATGTGAACTGCACCGACAATTTCAACTACGCCCTGGCGCCCTATGGCATTGCCCCGCGCAAGGGCTGGGAAGCGCTGAACTATTTCTACAACACCAACATCAACCACCAGAATCAGCTCTATCTCGACGAGCCGTGGTCGCGGCCCGGCGACTATGTGCTGATGCGGGCGCTGACCGATCTGGTCTGCGTCTCCTCGTCCTGTCCCGACGACATCGACGCCGCCAATGGCTGGGATCCCACCGACATTCATGTCCGCACCTATTCCAGCAAACACAGGTTTTCAAGAGCAGTGGTAACCCGCATGACGCCCGACGCAGACCCCCAGCTTACCCGCGAAACTGCCTTCCATCCGCGTTTCTCGGCTCTGACCCGCAATACCACGGAATACCGCGGCTACTGGCTGCCCCAACGCTTCAACAATGACGGGCCGATCGAGGAATACTGGGCCTGCCGCGAGCATGTGGCGGTGACCGATCTCTCGCCGCTCCGCAAGTTCGAGGTTACCGGGCCAGACGCGGAAGCGCTGCTGCAGTATTGCCTTACCCGCGACATCCGCAAGCTCTCGGTGGGGCAAGTGGTCTATTCCGCCATGTGTTACGAGAATGGCGGGATGATTGACGATGGCACCGTGTTCCGCCTCGGCCAGAACAATTTCCGCTGGATCGGCGGGGACGAGTTCAGCGGCCAATGGCTCCGGCAACAGGCGGAGAAGATGGGCTACAAGGCCTGGGTGCGCTCCTCCACCGACCAGCTTCACAACATTGCCGTGCAGGGGCCGAAGAGCCGCGACCTGCTGAAAGACATCCTCTGGACCTCGCCGGCGCAGCCCGCCATTGCCGAGCTGGAATGGTTCCGCTTTGCGGTGGCCCGCATCGGGCATTTCGAGGGCCCGCCCATTGTTGTCTCACGCACCGGCTACACGGGCGAACTGGGCTATGAAATCTTCTGCCATCCCAAGGATGCGCTTGCGGTGTTTGACGCCGTGTGGGAGGCGGGCCAGAAATACGGTTTGAAGCCCATGGGCCTGGAAGCCCTGGATATGTTGCGCATCGAGGCGGGCCTGATCTTCGCCAATTACGAGTTCACCTCGGAGACCGATCCCTTTGAGGCCGGCATCGGTTTTGCCGTGCCGCTCAAATCCAAGACCGATGACTTCATCGGCAAGCAGGCGCTGATCCAGCGCAAGGAACATCCGCGCCACAGGCTGGTTGGGCTTGATATCGATTCAAATGAGGCGGTGGGCCATGGCGACAGCGTCCACATCGGCCGCGCCCAGGTGGGGGTGGTCACCAGTTCAACGCGCTCGCCCATTCTTGGCAAGAACATCGCGCTCGCAAGGGTTGATGTGCTGCACAGCGAGCCCGGCACGGCAATCGAGATCGGCAAGCTTGACGGCATGCAGAAACGCCTTCCCGGCCGCATTGTGAAGTTTGCCCACTACGATCCGGAGAAAAAGCGGCCGCGGAGCTAGGCCGAGAATAATTCCTCAAGCTTGCGTTTCATGACGTTTGGATCAACGTCGACGCCGGTCCAGTATTTGACGCCGATGACGCCTTGGTTCACCAGCATGCCGAGGCCGTCGAGGGTCTTGCAACCGCGCCCTTCGGCATCCTTGATCAGGTTGGTGCGCGGCGGGTTGGGAATGACGTCAGCCACCACCAGGCCCTGGCGCAGGCTGGCAAGCTCGATATCAAGCCGCGCATTCACGTCGGGCGTCAGCCCGATTGACGTGGCGTTGACCACGATGTCGGCGCCCGGCGGGATGGCATAGGTTCCCTTCCACACGGCAAGTTCGGCTTTCACCTTCGTCTTGTCATTGAGGAGATCGACGAGGGTCTGGCCGCGTTTGGGATCGCGGTTTACAATTATAATCTGTCTGGCCCCGGCAAGGGCAAGTTCCACGCCGATGGCACGAGCCGCGCCGCCGGCTCCGAACATCACCACGGATTTCCCGGCCGGATCGATGATTTCGCGAAGCGACTGCAGGAAGCCCTTGCCGTCGGTATTCTCGCCGATCAGCTTGCCGTTGCGCATGACGGCGCAGTTCACCGCCCCCATGACGGCAGCCGACTCGCCCAATCCATCGAGGTGGCGAATGACCGTGACCTTGTGGGGAATCGAGCAGTTGAAGCCGGCCCAGCCCATGGCGCGGGCCCCCTTCACGGCGTCGCCGAGCTTGTCCGGCGGCACCTCGCAATTGATGTAGCGGTAGTCGAGGCCATGGTGGCGGTAGGCTGCCTCAACCATGGCCACGGTCGGGTTCTCCGCCGCGCCTTCGGAGAACGAGCCGGTCAGCTTGCTGAGAAAACTCTTGGCCATGGCGTCCCTCCCGTTGCTTTCCGGGAGTTTAGCGGTTCTTCAGATAGGCTTCCATCGAATCATCAAGCTCGTCCTTCCACGGCGTGTGATGCTTGGGCGACATGGTGCCGGTCATCAGCGAACGGTAGGAGTTGTTGCGGAACCCCATGATGTCATCCATCTTGTGGTGTTCCCAGACCATGAAGGTCTTGTTGACACCCTCGATGTCGAAGCTCGGATAGTCGGTGGCGCCGATCAGTTCCTTGACATAGTCGCCCTGGAACCAGATCATCTGTTCGGCATTCTCGAGCTTCTCCTCGCGCTTGCGCCACTTCTTCGAATCCTTCTGCATGGCATCGGATTTCGGCAGCTTGATGCGCCCCATGATGATGTCGCGGACATACCAGGCCTGGGCATCGAACATGTTTAAGGTGTAGAACTGGTCCT
>CAZRZB010000067.1:0-14976 GCA_964604435.1 uncultured Aestuariivirga sp.
CGGGATGGCGGTTGAAGGCCGAATAGCGGCCGGTGACATGGTGCTCAAGCTGGCGTTCGATATCAGCCAGCAGGCTGGAGGCGCCAACGCGGAAAAGATCGGGTTCAAGCCATTTGCGCCCCAATTCTTCCTTCATCAGGATTTGATAGTTGAGAACATCCTTGGCCGCGGAAATGCCGCCCGCCGGCTTGTAGCCAATGCGGAAGCCGGTACGGTCCTGATACGCGCGGATCATGCGCAGCATGGTGAGTGTCACCAGAAGCGTGGCGTTCGTCGCTTCCTTGCCGGTCGATGTCTTGATGAAATCGGCCCCCGCCATCATGCAGATCATCGAGGCCCTGGCCACATTGCGCAGCGTCTTGATGTCGCCCGTTGCCAGAATTGCCTTCACATGGGCCTCGCCGCAGGCCGCCCGGAAATCGCGCATCTCGTCGTAAAGGGCGCGCCAGTTCCCGGTGAGAACATGTTCTCGGGTGATGACGATGTCGATCTCCCGGGCCCCTTCTTTCACCGAGGCCTCTATTTCCTTGAGCTTCAAGTCATGCGGGGTGAGCCCCGCCGGAAAGCCCGTGGATACGGCAGCAACCGGAATGCCGCTGCCCGCCAGCGCTTCCACGGCAGTGGAAACAAAGCGGTGGTAGACGCAGATGGCGCCCGTATGGACGGTCCGGCCCGCAAATCCCAGTTTCTCAAGAATGTCTTGCCGCACCGGCTGTTTCGCCTTGGCGCAGAGGCGGCGCACCCTTGCCGCCGTGTCATCGCCGCTGAGCGTTGTCAGGTCAATGCAGGTCACCGCCTTCAACAGCCAGGCGGCCTGCGCCTCCTTCTTCACCGAGCGGCGCCCGGGCAGGCTCGCGACGCGGCGCTCGGAGGCCGAAAGGTTAATGTGCATATCCTCGATCCAGGCGAGGTCAAACGCCACGCCGGTATTGCGCGTGGCGTGGGCCATGGGAAGAATGTTGCTCTGGGCCATGGCCTAGTTAGGGACGAGGTTCCGTCCTAGTCAAGCCTCCGGCAAATCCGGCTTCCAGGCCCGCAGATGGGTGGGGCAATGCTCGCCCGATTCCAGCACCGGCAGCATGTTCGCCCAGATCTCGATGTTGTGGTCGACAAAATCGCGGCCCAGCTTCGCCACCGCTTCGCCGTAGAGCGGCCCTTTCATCAGGGCCAGTTCCTCGCGCGCCCGGTCGCGGTACCAGGCATTGCGGCTGCGCGTTTCGACCTTTTCAAATCCGGCGGCACGCATGGCATCGGCATAGCGCAGCGGTGAGGCCATGCCGAAGTCCAACCCTTCCGATGCAATGTAGGTCTTCATTTCGGGACTGGGTTCATGGTCGTGGCCGATCAGCCAGTCCGAGGCCACAAACCAGCCGCCGGGCTTGAGAACCCGGAACACATCGCGCATCAGCATATGCTTGTCGGGAATATGGACAATCGAATCCTTGCTGAACACGATGTCGAAGGTCCGCGGCGGAAACGGCAGGGGGCCCGGCACAACTTTCAAGAGGCCGATCTGTGCCGCAAATCCCGCCTTGGCGGCCCCCGCACGGGCATGGGCCAGCACCGTGTCTTCAACATCGATGCCGGTGACGTAGTCCGCCCCATGGGTTCCCGCCAGCAGCACGTCAACGCCGCCCGCCCCGCAGCCGATATCGAGAACACTCTTGCCCCTGAGGTCCATGCCCTCAAGCAGCCGCGCCACTTCCGCGGGCCCGCCCGGCGAAAGCCAGCCGTCGCCCCAGACGCGTTCCAGCATGCCAATCATCTGGTCATGGTAGAGCTCGGCGGAATGACTGTCATTCATGGCAGGACGTCACAACAATTTTGCAGGTGCCCACTTGATGCACTAGAAATGGCATGGTCCTTGCGGAAAGTGAAGGCACCATCCAACAGGGCGGAAAACAGGGGCACCGTCAGTATCCGGCCTTGCCGGCAAGAAACTCTTGCGGCAATCTCGCTTCAGTTGGCCGCTCAATCGCAGGATGCCGGCAGAACCCGGCCTCGGCTCAAACCACATGATCCCCAGGAGAATTTTATGACAATCGCGCTGTTCTCGCCCCTCACCGTTGCGGGAATGACTTTGTCCAACCGCATAGCGGTAGCCCCCATGTGCCAATATTCCGCCGACGATGGTTCGGCCAACGACTGGCACTTGCAGCACTGGATGGCCCTGGGCATGTCGGGTGCCGGCATGATAACGCTTGAGGCGACGGGAGTTGAACGCCGCGGCCGCATCACCCACGGCTGCCTCGGGCTCTATTCGGACAACAATGAGGTTTCCATAACCTCTCGCCTTGCCGCGGCGCGGCGGGTTTCGCCGCCGGGCACCAGCTTCGGGATTCAACTGGCTCATGCCGGCCGCAAGGCCTCTTCCCGCCGTCCCTGGGAAGGCGGCGGGCCACTCGCCGAAACCGACGACCCTTGGCAGGCCGTTGCCCCATCGGCAATTGCCTATGGCGATGGCAGGCCTGTACCGCTCGCACTCTCCGAGGCCGGCATAGCCCGGACGGTCAGCGCCTTTGTTGCCGCAGCACGTCGCGCCCGCCGCTGTGGATTTGATTTCGTGGAGTTGCACGGCGCCCATGGCTATCTGATCCATGAATTCCTCTCGCCGCTTGCCAACCAGCGCACCGACCAGTGGGGCGGATCGCTGGAGAACCGCATGCGCCTCTTTCTCACGGTCCTGCGCGAGGTTCGCGCGGCACTGCCGGATGGCTATGTTGTCGGGGCGCGGATTTCGGCGACTGACTGGATGGAGAATGGCTTCACGCCCGATGAAGCAGTCAAGGTTGCGGCAGCCTTGAAGCAGCAGGGCCTTGCCTATCTCTGCGTTTCCACGGGCGGCATGCATCCGCAAGCGGATGTACCGGACACCCCCTCCTACCAGGTCCCCTTTGCCGAGCGCATCCGGCGCGAGACCGGCATCATCACCCGCACCGTAGGCCTGATCGACGATCCCGGGGTGGCTGACGGCATCGTGGCGTCAGGCAAGGCCGATCTGGTTGCCCTGGGCCGCCCGATGCTTGCCGATCCGCGCTGGCCATGGCGCGCTGCAAAGGCTTTGGGCGAGCCGATGCGCATCGTCCCGCAGTATCTGCGCTCGGCACCCTTCGTGAAGTAGGCCGCCTATGGCTTAACCCTCAGACTGCTAGTAACGTGACGGGGATAAATGAGGACACCTCCGCATGAATGACGCCATCTACGCAAAACAGCAGTTCGGCCAGAGCATCGGCTTCGGGCGTTTGCCGGCGCTGCTGGTCGTCGATTTCGTCAACGGCTTCACCGACCCGGAAGTCCTGGGAGGCGGAAATGTCCTGGACGCTGTCCAGGCCACAATCCCCCTGCTTGACTTCTTTCGCAGGCAAATGCTGCCTGTCGCCTTCACCCGCATCATCTATGCCGAGGACGGATCGGATACCGGCGTATGGTGCCAGAAGGCGCCGCGGCTGCGCGAATTGACCGAGAATGCCCCGCAGAGCCAGGTGGTTTCGGAACTGGCGCCCCGTCCGGGCGAACTGATCGTGCGGAAGACGCAAGCCTCGGCGTTTTTCGCAACGAGCCTGGCAGGCGTACTGATGTCCAAAGGCGTGGATACTGTCGTGGTCGCCGGATGCACCACCAGCGGCTGCGTGCGCGCCAGCGTGGTCGATGCCATGAGCCTGAACTTTCGCCCCATCGTGGCGACCGATTGCGTCGGCGACCGGGCCCTTGGCCCGCACGAGGCAAATCTTTTCGACATGGGGCAGAAATACGCCGATCTCCTCACCGCGGCGGAGATCATGTCGGCAATCCGCGGCCGGACCTAGCCGCGCCCTTAGGCATGTTTCAGGCGAGGCAGAGCGAGCTAATTTGGCTGGACCTTTGCCCAGTTTCTTGACCTGGAAGATGCAATGGCGGCTTCCACCACCTTCTGTATCTCGTAGGCTTCGCGGAAATCAGGACCGGATTTTTCGCCTTTGCCGATGGCGCCAAGAAATTCAGCCATCTCGATGGTCTTGAGATCGTTGAAGCCAAGCTGGTGGCCGCCCGCGACGCAGAAGCCTCCATAGGGTTTGTGTTGCGGGCCAGCCTCGATGCGGGTGAAGCCCATGTGGCGCGGGTCGCCGCCAGCCTTGTAGTAGAGCAATTCGTTCAAACGTTCCTGGGTGAACACGAGGCTGCCCTTCTCGCCCGTGAGTTCAAAACCAAGCTGCATCTTGCGGCCGGTTTGAATCCAGTTGGCCTCGATGGTGCCGCCGCAGCCGCGGCCGAAACTGACCAGAATGCGGGCCACATCATCCACTTCCACCCGCTTCATCCCGGATGAGCCCGGCGCCGCGGGGCGCTGCTTGATGACGGTGCGTACATCGGCGCTCACCTCGGCAATATCACCCAGCAGGAATCGCGCCATGCCGATGATGTGGGAGCCGAGATCGGCAATCACGCCGGGCCCGCCTGAGGGGTCGATGCGCCAGGTCCACGGGCTTTGCGGATCGTGCATGTAGTCTTCGGCATGGATGCCGCGGAAACCCGTGATCTCGCCAAGTTCTCCAGCTTCCACCATCTGGCGGGCCAGCTTTAGCAGCGGGTTCTTGATGTAGTTGAAGCCCACCTGGGTGTTGACCCCCTTGGCCTCGGCGGCCTTCACCATTTCAAGGGAATCCGCCAGCGTGGGCGAAAGGGGCTTTTCACAATGCACATGCTTGCCGGCAGCGATTGCCGCCATTGCCATGTCTTTGTGCATGGAGTTAGGCGTAGTAATCGACACAACCTGCACAGCCGGGTCGGCGATCAAGGCCTTCCAGTCGCCCGTCGAAGACTCAAAGCCATATTGATGGGCAGCCGTGGCGGCGGCATCTGCATTCACGTCGGCCACTGCCACGAGACGCGGCTTCGGAATATCAGGGAAGGCGGACAGAGCCGTGCGATATGCGATGGCATGGGCCTTGCCCATGAATCCGGTGCCAATAAGGCCGATGCCAAGTGATTTTGCCATGGTCAAATCTGCTACACGCCCACGCGCTGTTTGCTGCGCACAGCGGCCTGATATGCCGCACTCTCGTTGACTTCCTTGCGCTTCGAGACCTGCGGCACGCCGACGTCCCAGAGGGCATCGCCCGGCGTCCAAGTATAGGCATCGGAGACGATGGAAATCACCGTCGTGCGGTCATTACCCTTGGCCCAATCCATTGCCTGTTCCAGTTCGGCAAGGCTTGAGACTTTGCGTGCAAAAGCCCCCATGGACTCGGCATGCTTCACAAAATCTACACTGAACGCTGGGATAGCGGTTTTGCAATCTTTGAGCAGATTGTTGAAGCCTGGCGTGCCCTTGAACTGCTGCAAGCGGCTGATCACGGCATAGCCGCCATTGTCACAAACGATGACGATCAGCTTGTGGCCAGTGAGAACACTCGAGTAAATGTCGGAGTTCATCATCATGTAGGAGCCGTCCCCCACCATGACGATGACGTCGCGTGTCGGGTCGGCCATCTTCGCTCCCCAGCCGCCAGCGATCTCATAACCCATGCAGGAGAAACCGAATTCGAGATCGTAGGAGTTAGCGGTCTTGCAACGCCAGTTCTTCATGGTTTCGCCGGGAAGGCCACCCGCAGCCGTGAGCATGTAGTCGCGGGGCTCGGCCTTCTTGTTCACCACACCCACAACCTGCGCGTAGGTGGGAACCGGTGCATTTGTAGGCTTTTGGTAGCCATCAAGCGCTGTGTTCCAATCCGCCATCAGGGCCGTGGCCCTTTTCGTCCAAGCGGCGTCAGCCTTCCAACCCTGCAGGGCAATCGCCAATTCTTCAACGGCTTCCTTGGCGTCACCCACCACCGCAAGTGCGCGGTGTTTAGTTGCGTCCCAGCGGGCCGCATTGATGGAAATGAACTTGGCATCATGATTGAAAAGCGTCCACGAGCCGGTTGTGAAATCCATCAAGCGGGTACCAATGGCGACAATCACATCAGCTTCGGCACCAAGCGCATTGGCTGAGGTCGAACCAACTATGCCGATAGGGCCGGCATAGGCCGGATGGTCATGGGGCACAGTGCTCTTGCCAGCGATGGTTTCAGTGATGGGTATGCCGTGTTCCAGGGCGAATTTTGCCACAACCCCTTCTGCACCCGAATAGCGCGTGCCGCCGCCCGCGATAATGAGAGGGCGCTTGGCGGCCTTGACCAACTTGATTGCTTCCGCCACGCGCTTGCGGTCGGGCCTTGCACGCGGAATTTCATGCACCGTCCTTTCGAGGAACTTCACCGGGTAATCGCAGGCCTGCTCCTGGATGTCCTGCGGCAGGGCGATAAAGGCTGGGCCGCAATCCGCTGGATCCAGCATGGTTGCCACGGCTTGTGGCAAAGATGAGATGAGTTGCTCCGGGTGGACAATGCGGTCCCAGTAGCGGGTCACGGCCTTGAATGCATCGTTGACGTTGATCGAAGGGTTTCCGAAGTGCTCGACCTGCTGCATCACAGGATCGGGCCTGCGATTTACAAAAGTATCGCCCGAGAGAATGAGCAATGGCAACCGGTTGGAATGGGCCACACCCGCCGCCGTCACCATGTTCGTCGCGCCGGGACCAATTGATGATGTCGCCACCATGATCTGGCGGCGGCGCTTGGCCTTGGCAAAGCCGATGGCGGCCAGCGCCATGGATTGCTCATTCTGCCCTCGCCAGGTCGGGAAGGTGTCCTTCACCGCTTCCAGCGCCTCGGAAAGGCAAGTCACATTGCCATGGCCAAAAATCCCAAAAATACCTGGAAAAAGCGGCAATTCCTTGCCATCCACAATGGTATACTGGCTCATCAGATAGCGTACTAGTGCCTGCGCCATGGTCAAACGGAGTGTGGACATAAGGGTTATTCCCGAAATTGTACTTAGAAATTCTTATTGCATGCTACTATTTTCCGCAAGTATAATTGCGATACGGTGAAACACGCCTATCTTACTCTTGCCGGCTTGGCCGAAGCAGCGAAACGCGCCGACTTGTCTCGAGTGATTTCGGTCACGCTCGGAATTCTCACTTCATCTCCACTTTTTGGGTGCAGCACTGCTGCAGTCGCCGTGGCGATGGTTTGCACGAGGCACATTGGAGCAGCCAGCGAGCGAGAAAACGTGTACTCATCTTCAGGAACCGTGAAGAGAACTTCTGCTCCCTTTGCCAAGGGAGACAACTGGCTATCGGTAATGGCCAAGACCGGCACGTTGGCCTTGACCGCCTGCTCGGCAATAGCCACGACTTCCTTTGCATAGTGGCGGAAAGCAATGGCCACAAGGATATCACCCTTTCCCATCGTCATCGCAATTTCCTGAGACAAGCCGCCGGACGAATCCATAAAGATCACTTTGCGCTGCAGCATCGTCATGAGGTAGCGCATGAGTTCCGCAATGGGCTCAGAGCGAAGCTGGCCTGCCACATAAATGCATGTGGCAGAGGCACAGAGCCCTGCAGCTTTCCGCAAGTTGTCTTCGGAGACGGACTCAAGCAAACCTTGGAGCGCCGCGATGTCCCGAACCACCATGCTGCGCAGAAAGCCCACACTGCCGTGCGCGGCATTGCGGCTGATTTCCGCATCAAGGACACTGACGCGCTCCCGGAAGCCGGGGGCCGCTGTGGCAAGACGTGTTTGAAAAACGGACTGCAATTCCTTGAACCCGGAGTAACCCAGATTTTGCGCAAAACGGACGAGCGTTGACGGATGAACTTTCGCTTTTGCTGCAATCGAATTGATTGATTCCAGCGCAATGATGTTTGGGTTCTGGGTAAAGAATCTGGCAACCTGCTTATAACCGTCTGAAAGTTTCTCATAATTCGCTGTTATGAGATTGATTGCGCCTTCATAGTGTGATGGCACCGTCAGTTTGGCGACTCGCGCTCTCTTGCTCATTTCCAGGTTCACCGCTCCTTGAGTGATCGGGCGTGTCTAGCACGGCCACCTTGAAGTTGCACAGGCCCCAGGCTCAACTGACTTGATTTTCAATACGGTAGTTCATAACGCTTGACACAAAACTCTTACTTCGAAATAAGATACTATGCAACAATAATTGCATATCTTATTATCATGCAATTCCTGTGTGGAACAGGTAGGGAGAGCAATCCGATGGATATGGGATTGGGACAGCTGATCAACGGCAAATGGCGCAAGGGGAGCGGTCCTGATGTGATTACGGTCGTGGATCCCGCAACTGAGGATGTACTCAGCCAGTTCCCGTCTGCGTCCGCGGCGGACACAGAAGAGGCAATCAGCACTGCGCATGCCGCACTGTTAGAGTGGCGCAAAACATTGGGCTGGTCGCGCGCCGAGATTCTGCACAAATGTGCCGACGTGATGTTGACGCGCGCCGAGGAGGCCGCACGGCAGATAACGCTGGAAGCGGGCAAGCCTCTGGCCCAGTCCCGCCGAGAATGGCAGCTCTCTGTCGACCAGTTCCGCTGGTATGCCGAGGAAGCGCGCCGCATCCATGGCCGCGTCATGGAAAGCCGCGCTCCAGGCGGCCGTATCGAGGTCCACCATGAGCCGGTTGGAGTTGTTGCAGCCTTCACGGCATGGAACTTTCCGGCTGTGCTGATTGCCCGCAAGGTGGCCCCTGCCCTCGCCGCAGGCTGCAGCGCCATTGTACGGCCTTCGCGCGAAACACCTGGAACTGCCGCGGTGCTGATAGACTGTCTCATTCAGGCAGGCGTACCGCCAGGCGTTGTCAGCCTTGTCGTTGGCCCCACGGCAACAACCTATGACGTGTTGATGAAATCACAAGACGTGCGGAAGGTCTCGCTCACCGGCTCCTCTTCGGTCGGCCAGCAGATGCTGCGCGACGCGGCACAGACTTTCAAGCGTGCCACCATGGAACTCGGCGGCAACGCGCCAGTGATTGTGTTCGATGATGCGGGCCTTGAAGCCACTCTCGACATTTGCGTGGCCGTAAAATTCGCCAACGCAGGCCAAGTCTGCGTGACTGGCGACCGATTTTATGTCCACGAATCGCTCTACACAAGATTTGTGGACGGTTTTGCAGCTCGGGCAAAGTCCCTCAAACTGGGTCACGGCCTCGACGACACGAGCCAGATGGGCCCGTTGATCAACGCCAGGCGCGTCTCAGCGATCGATGCCATAGTGGCAGACGCCCGCAAGCTCGGCGGCCGCGTCGTCACGGGCGGTGAACATCCCTCTGACAAGAACAAGGGATTTTTCTATGCTCCCACGGTGATTGCCGATCTGCCGGACGATGCTTTGGCACTTGCGGAAGAAAATTTCGGCCCCATCGCGGCCATCACCCCGTTCCGCACAGATGAAGAAGCCTATAGCCGCGCTAATGCAACTGTGCTCGGCCTTTCGGCATACGCCTTTACCCAAAGCGCAAAGCGCATGCGCGAAGCGGTAGCGCGGCTTGAGGCCGGCATGGTTGGCATCAACAGTTTTGCGCTGGCTGCGGCTGAGGCGCCATTTGGCGGCATCAAGGCCTCAGGTATGGGCCGGGAGGGCGGCGGCGAAGGCATCCATGACTACCTCAATGTCAAATTGGCGCAAGTGACGGCGTGACGATGATCAAAAACAGGATCAAGGAACTTTGGGCCGAGGGAAAGCCTGCCATCAATGGCTGGCTTTCTACCTCATCGCCCTTCGTGGCCGAGATCATGGCGGCACAGGGGTATGACGCGCTCACGATCGATTGCCAGCACGGCCTCGTGGCCTACGAAGCCGCAACGGGCATGCTGCAAGCGATGAGGGCAAGCGGCGTCGTCCCGATGATACGCGTGCCATGGCTTGACCCCGGCGACATTATGAAGGCCCTTGATGCGGGTGCCTATGGCATCATCTGCCCCATGATCAATACGCGTGAAGAAGCTGAACGTCTTGTCTCCTACATGCGCTACCCGCCCCATGGTGTCCGGAGCTTTGGTCCCACGCGCGCCCTATTTGCGGCGGGCGCCGACTATGGCCAGCACGCTGACACTGAGGTGCTGGCTTTCGCCATGATCGAAACGGCTGAAGCCATGAAGAACCTGGACGACATCGTTTCAACGCCTGGTCTCGATGGTGTCTACATCGGCCCTGCCGATCTCGCACTTGGCCTCACGGGCCGTAAATATCCGGCAGGTTTTGACCGGCAGGAACCTGAGTTGGTGGAAGCGATCCAATTGGTGCTGAAAAAAGCCAAGGCGGCTGGCATCCGTGCGGGACTCCACAACGGCACGGCGGCTTATGCCGCAAAGGCAGTCAGCTGGGGCTTCGATCTTGTGACAATATCCAACGACGTGCGCCTGCTTGCAGGGGCCGCTCACCAGAGTCTGTCCGACGCCCGCAAACTCATCGGCGAAGCGCCCGCCAAGGGGGTGGAGAAAATATCTGATGGTTACTGAAACGCACCGTGTGTTGATCGCGGGTAGAGTGCATGGAGCCGGGGTGGCGTTACTACGGCAGCGGCCGGATATCGCGATTGATCTGGTGGAAGCGGTCACCGCAGAGGCGTATCGCCCCTTTCTTCCAAATGCAGATGCTGTCCTGATCCGTACCCAACCCATGACAGCCGCGGAAATAGCGCTCGCACCAAAACTCAAAGTCGTTTCTCGCCACGGCGTGGGCTATGATGCCGTTGATGTGGCCGCTCTGAACGCCCGTTCTATTCCACTGGCGATCGTCGGTGACGTCAATTCGCGTGCTGTCGCCGAACATACGTTGATGCTGATGCTGGCAGCCGCGCGCCGAACCATGGCCCATCACATTGCCTCTACGACAGGCCATTGGAACGAACGCAACCGCTTCGATTCAACCGAACTTGATGGCAAGGCTCTGCTCGTCCTCGGCTTTGGCCGCATTGGCCGCCGGGTGGCCGAACTCGCAAACGCGTTCGGCATGGCGGTAAGTGCATTCGATCCATTTGTGACAGCCGAACAGATGGCCCTCCTCAGCGTCATTTACGCGCCTGACATGACCAGCGCCCTTGCCACTGCAGATTATGTCTCTGTCCACCTGCCAGGCGGACAAGGGCCTGTAATCGGCGCCGCTGAACTTGCGTGCATGAAATCGTCCGCCATCATTGTCAATGCCGCCCGCGGGGGAATTGTTGATGAACGCGCGCTGGATGTTGCTCTGCGTGAACGCCGTCTACGGGCGGCTGCACTCGATGTGCTTGCAGAAGAACCTCCTGCACAGGGAAATCCCCTGCTCAACAATCCATTCATTACTCTCACTCCCCATAACGCCGGACTCACGGAAGAATGCGCCAAGCGAATGTCCATTGCAGCGGCGCAGAACATTCTTGATGCATATGACGGAAAACTGGATCGCAAATTGGTTGTGAACGCGAAGTCGGTGGGCCTCTAGGATTCGCCCACTCTGCTTCGATCTGACGGAGAAAGGATCTTCTTATGAAAGCAAAACTTGGAATCGCTCCTATAGCGTGGTGGAATGACGATCTGGCTGATCTGTCAGACGATGTGAGCCTAGAGGAATGCCTGAGGCAGGCATCCGTTGCAGGTTACACCGGCATGGAAACGGGCCGGCGCTTCCCTATGGACATGGCGGAATTGGGGCCCCTTCTCAAGAAATACGGGATCTCGGTCTGTGGTGGCTGGTTCTCCGGATTGCTGCTCGACGGCACAATCGAAACGGAGAAAGAGCGCATTGCCGGCCAAATGGGTTTTTTTAAATCGGCTGGAGCACCTTGCATCGTCTATGGTGAAACCGCTCGGTCGATACAAGGCATAAAGTCTGCACCACTTGCAACGAAGCCGCGCCTGACGGAATTGGAAATTTCCGCCTATGGCCGCAAGTTGAGTGACTTTGCGGCTTGGTGCGCGGCGCAAGACATGCCGATCAGTTATCATCATCACATGGCGGCAGTGATTGAAACCGAAGAAGAACTTGATCTTCTCATGAAGCACTCGTCAGTCCCACTTCTCTTCGACGCTGGCCACATGGCCTTCGCAGGGGGCAATGTTTTGCGCGTGATTGACAATCATCACGCCCGGATCACCCACGTCCATACAAAGGACATTCGCCGCTCCGTCGTTGATGGGCTGGACCGGACCAGGGAGTCTTTCCTTGATGCCGTTGTGAAAGGTGCCTTTACAGTGCCTGGCGATGGTTCTCTTGATTTCGAAGCAATCGTGAAGGCTTGCGCGCATCATCGTTATGAAGGCTGGTTTGTTGTGGAGGCCGAACAGGATCCAAAGGTATCGCCGCCGCTGGAGATGGCCATCAAGGGCCACAAGGAACTTATGCGCGTCATGGCGGCAGCAGGATATGAGGTGGTACAATGAATCGCATCAGTTGGGAAATCTGTGCCGTCGCAGGCACACCCCAAGGCTGGGGCGCACCCATTACACAGCAGCTGGCGACGATTGGGACAGCAAGGCGGCTGCGGAATTGCCATTTGGCCGCTGGATTGCCTCCCAAGAAGCGGCCCGTGCGTTGAATTTCCTTGTGTCAGCTGACTCCGGCCTGACGGCGGGTGCCATCGTAAACTTCGACCAGCCAGCATGGGAAACTGTCCCGGGCATCATGCCAACATCCGGTTCTGCTATGACAATAGCTGAAACTCAAACCAGAAGCTTTTCCCGGGCCGGAGGAAAGCTTCTAATCATGCTCGCGTCGTATGTCCGGAAGGATGGCAGCTTCGGAACATTCTGGAACGCCTGCTTTTTCCCCGCCAACTCAATCGCGATCATGGCAGCCATGTCAGACATTCCTTCGGCACCGTCGGCCAAGGGCGCCGTCCCCTTCTGAATGCAATCAGCAAAATAAGATATCATGCCGCTGAAATTGTCGGTTTCGGCAAATTCGATGCACCTTATTTTGTCACTCTGCTGCAACGTCAGTTTGCGCGCCACACCAAAGCGATAGGCATTGCTCAGCGTGATCGAGCCTTTCGTGCCCGCAATCTGGAACATATCGAGCGCGTCTGTGCCAAATCCCGCATAGAATTGAGCCATTCGCCCCTTTGAAAATTCGAGGGTGACGGCTACACCCTCTTCAACCTCTTTGAAACGCGGATCCATATATCCGAAACTAGGCACTGAAAATGCCCGAATGGGATTGTCACGGAAGACATGCCGCGCCGCATTCAAACAATAGACGCCCACATCCTGAAGTGGGCCACCCCAATGAGAGGCCTTCAATCGGTGATTGTCTGGTGTCGCCTGAAAGGAGAATACACTGGAGAAAAATCGAGCATCACCAATGTCGCCTGAATTGAGCATCTCCGCTACGCGTATGGTGGCGGGATCGTTGTGCAGGCGATATGCCGTCATCAGATAGACGCCAGCAGCTTGCGCCTCCGCTATCATCAATTCGGCATCTGCTATCAGGATCGCAAGCGGCTTTTCAACAAGCGCGTGCAGGCCATGTCTCGCCGCCCGCACCGCGTATTCACAGTGGCTGGAATTGGGTGTTGCCACATAGACGGCATCCACCTTACCGCTTGCGGCAATGGCATCAAACTCGGCGTAATCGCAAACATCTTCGATCCCATAAAAGTCAGCGAGGCGCCTGGCTTTCGCAGCATTGCCACTGACGATAGCGGTCACTTCCGAATTGCCGGTCTGGCGAACGGCCGGAAGGAATGCTTCCTGTGAAATCCATCCTGCTCCGACCACCGCGAATCTGACTTTTGACATTCCGCGTACTCCAGAATTCCACTTCAAACCTTGACGGGCTTGCCTGTCTGCCAACTGACGGTTGCAGCTTCTGCAAGAATCTGCGCCTGAAGGCCGTCGAAGCCGTTTGGCTTGGGATCACGGAGGCCTTTTTCAATTGCTGCGATGAAGCTCTTGATCTCATTGGCATAAGCCTGGCCGTAGCGCTCAAGAAAGAAGTCCTGCACAGGGTCAGCTTGTGTGCCTTGCGCGTTATGCAGCTCTACCGTGGTGTTGTGCACGTTGCGGACCGCAAGCATGCCCCTTGAACCATGCACTTCCATGCGCTGGTCATAGCCATAGGTCGCGCGGCGCGAATTTGTAATGACAGCAATGCGGCCAGAAGCGGTTTGCATCTGAACGGCTGCCGTATCAACGTCCCCTGCAAGGCCGATGGCCTTGTCCACCAACGATGAGCCCAAAGCTTGTACGACAACAAACTCCTCAGCCATCAGGAAGCGGGCCATATCGAAATCATGGACGTCATATCACGAAACAATCCGCCCGAGCTCTTGATATACTCCGTTGGTGGCGGGCCAGGGTCTCGCGAGATTACCGTAACGATCTCAATATCGCCCACATCACCTTTTCGCACGCGGGACTCAAGTTCAGCGATATTCGGATCAAAGCGGCGGTTGAAGCCGATCATCAGGGTGGACTTGTTTCTTTCCACCACTTTTAATGTTTCAAGAATGGCATCCACTGCCAGCGACACTGGCTTCTCGCACATGATGGCTTTGCCGTTGTTCGATGCAACCTGGATCTGCCCAGCATGAAAGCCTGTCGGAGAACCAATAACAACGGCATCGACATCCTTCGCCACCAAAATATCATCAACCGAGGCGGTCTTGGCGCCATACTGCCAGGCCAGCGCCTCTGCGGCAGCAGGCATCACGTCAGCAACATAGGCAAGCTTGGCTTTCGGATTCGCTGCAATTGTTGCGGCATGCACCTTGCCAATGCGGCCTGCGCCGATCACGCCAAATTTGATCATGTTAAGTTGTCTCCAATGCATGGTTGGAAAAGGGAATTTCACATTTGCCGATGATGGGCGGAAACTCTATCACTCTTCTTTGATATACCCGGAACCAGTGATGACTTGGATTGTTCGATGCTGTTTTTGTGACTATGCAATTTTTATTGCACAAGACGAATTTCAGGGCAACATTTTTTGCAATCAGATTGGCCGTCAAAACACATCGTAAGCGCGAAAGCAAAAAAATGGAGACGGCACATGGCCGCCTCCAAGTCAGGGAGAAGGTGTAGCGCGAATTATTTCGCGATACAGGTGTCGGCGGTCTCGGGCGTGCAGACGTCGAGACCGGTGTAGGTCGGGTCGGCGGGCGGCGCCTTGCCTTCCTTCA
>CAZRZB010000068.1:0-14932 GCA_964604435.1 uncultured Aestuariivirga sp.
AGGCTGTTCATGCGGCCATGGGCCTTGGGGGAAACCCCGGGGACCACCGGGTTGTCGTGGCCATGTCGGGCGGGGTGGACTCGTCGGTTGCCGCCGCCATGCTGAAGGTTGCAGGCTATGATGTGGTCGGCATTACCCTGCAACTTTATGACCATGGCGAGGCGCTGCGGCGGAAGGGAGCCTGTTGTGCCGGCCAGGATATCCACGATGCGCGGCGGGTGGCGGCGGCCTTTGACTTTCCCCACTACGTGCTGGATTTCGAAAACCGCTTCCAGGAGGCGGTGATCAATGATTTCGTCGCGGGTTACCTGGCCGGGGAAACGCCGATCCCGTGCGTGAAGTGTAACCAAACCGTTAAATTCGCCGACCTCCTGCAGCGCGCGAAGGAGCTTGATGCGGCGGCTTTGGTGACCGGCCATTATATTGAGAGCCGGGAGCGCGGCGATGGCTCCGGGCAGCGTGATCTGTTTACGCCCGCCGACATGGCGCGCGACCAAAGCTATTTCCTGTTTGCTACGACGCAGGAGCAGGTTGATTTTCTGCGTTTTCCGCTCGGGGCGCTGCCCAAGGCCGAAACGCGGCGCATTGCCAGCGAGCTTGGACTGGTGGTTGCCGACAAGCCGGACAGCCAGGATATCTGTTTCGTGCCGCAAGGGCGCTACGCCGAGGTGATCCTGCGGCTGCGGCCCGACGCAGCTGAGCCTGGTGACATCCTGCACCTGGATGGGCGCCTGCTGGGCCGCCATGATGGCATCATCCATTACACCATCGGCCAGCGCCGCGGGCTTGGTATTTCGGATGCCGAGCCGCTCTATGTGCTGAAGGTGGATGCGGGTCGCAAGCAGGTTGTCGTCGGCCCCCGCGAAGCCTTGAAGCAGAGCGATATCCGGCTGGCCAGCCTCAACTGGCTGGGCCAAAAGGATGTGGGCGAGAAGGCCCTGCCGGTCTTTGCAAAGATCAGATCGACGCGCCCGCCGGTCGAGGCGGCGCTGCGCAAGGGGCCTGATGGTTCCATCGTCACGATCCTCGAAGGCGAGTATGGGGTTTCGCCCGGGCAGGCCTGCGTTCTCTATGACGGGCAAGGTGCAGGGGCCCGTGTTCTTGGTGGCGGCTTCATTGCCTCAGCTGCAAGTCAGGCCATTATCTGATGAAGTGGAATCTGTGGCCCTTGGCCGGGACAAACGGGCCTTCAAAGCTGTTCTTCCTCAAGCAGTACCTCCGCAATCCGTTTTCCACCGGCTCGGTCACCCCGAGCGGCCACCAGCTGGCGGAACTCATGGTGGCGAAAATCGACCCGAAACCGGGGGAAGTCATTGTCGAACTGGGCCCAGGGACCGGCGTCTTCACCTGCGAACTCCTGGTCCGCGGCGTGGCTCCCGCCGACCTGATCCTGGTTGAGTTCAACAAGGAGTTCGTCAGATTCCTCCGGAGCGAATTTCCGGGCGTGCGCATTGTCCAAGGGGCGGCGCAGGACTTGCCGCTGCTCCTGAAAGGATTGGGGCAGGGCAAGGTCACGAAGATCATTTCCGGCATCCCCTTGCGCAGCATGAAGCTCGCCGACCGCACCAAGATAACAAGGGCGGTGGCCGCCGTGCTTGAACCCGGCGGCAGGCTGGTTCAGTTCAGCTACTTCAAGGTTTCGCCATTGCCGAAAACGGTGGCGGTGGAAGCGGGACTGATCGGGACATGTGTCGGTGCGGCCAAAAACAATGTGCCGCCCGCCCTGGTCTGGCAGTACATCAAGTCCGCATAGGCTGCTTGCCCGGAGCATTGGGCGCCCCTATAGTTTGTGTTTCAAGGGAGTAGCTGCCGCGTGACGAAACGGCTCATCAAGCCAAATATCGATCTGGAAGTGAAGAAGGGCATCGCCTGGGCGGTGCATGCTTTCACAACCTGCGGGATCATTGCAGGTTTCCTTGCCTTGGTGGCGGTGTTGAAAGGCGATGCGGTTTCCGCCTTCATGTGGCTTGGCGTTGCGCTTTTCGTTGATGGCATTGACGGCTCGCTGGCCCGCCGGGCCAGGGTCCGCGAATACACGCCCAATTTTGATGGCGCGTCGCTCGATTATGTCATCGACTATTTCACCTATGTGGCGGTGCCGGCCATCATGGTCTACTGGTTCAACATGGTGCCGCTGGACTGGGTCTTTTCGGGGAGCACTTGGAGCCTGGTGGCGGCCGTCACCATCATGGCCGTATCCTGCTACACCTTCGCCAATGTCGGGATGAAATCGGAAGATTATTATTTCGTCGGTTTCCCGGCGATCTGGAATGTGGTGGCGCTCTATTTCTATGTCCTTGACACGGGCTGGCTGGTCAATGGCGCCACCATCATCGCCCTGTCGATCCTCACCTTTGTTCCGATCAAATTCGTCCATCCCCTGCGCGTGGCCCATTGGCGCAACATCACCATTCCGATGACGGTTCTGTGGGCGGCAATGACGCTTTCCCTGGTGATCAGCAGCAAGGACAAGGGCCCCACCGACGCGGTTTACCTGATTGAACTCTGGGTCTGGATCGCGGCGTCGCTCTATTTCGCCTGGATTTCCCTGTGGCGGACCTTCGTCCAGGGCGACCCCAGCCATGGTGAAGACTCGCACTGACGGGCCAGCGGATTTGCCGGGTTTGCGGGCCTAATCCGCAGCCGGAAGGCCGGGGTGAAGTGGCGGGCCTGGGCGGCCCGCGAGCAACTTGACTTCCGGTGCCATACCTTCCTATAAGCCGACGCAGATTTGGCGAGGTAGCTCAGTTGGTTAGAGCACGGGAATCATAATCCTGGGGTCGGGGGTTCAAGTCCCTCTCTCGCTACCAAAACTTTCTCCGGTAGATCAATGATTTGACGTAGTTCGCGTCTGTTCCGGCAGCGAATTTTCCAAGTCCAAGCTTCACGTTGCACGCGATCAATTCTAAGGCGATAATCAACATGAGGGATTACTGGATCAGGTTCAAACGTGATTGGCTTGCGCTGGGCGGCCTTGTTGTCATTGTCATATTCATCGTTTCTGCCGTCCTGGCGCCGGCAATCGCGCCCTATAGCCCCTCCGAGCAGTTTTTTGACGGGCTGACGCTGGAAGGGTCGCCATTGGGGCCGAATTCCCGGTTCTGGTTCGGCACTGACACCAATGGGCGTGACCAGTTTTCCCGTTTGCTCTATGGCGCGCAAACCTCATTGCTCATCGGAATCGTCGCAAACGGCATTGCGGTATTTGTCGGCACCTGCCTCGGGGTTGTGGCCGGCTATCTGCGTGGATTTGTGGGGTCAGCGATCATGCGGTTCACCGACCTCATGATGGCATTTCCGCCGCTGCTTCTGGCCATTCTGGAGATGGACCCGCAAAACAAGAGGCCGCGGATCGTTCTCGCCGGTGATCCGCCCAATCCGGAAAACATTCCGGCGGGATGCCCGTTCCATCCGCGCTGCCAGTATGCGATGGCTGTTTGCAGCCAATCGCTGCCGGCACTAGATACCCACCGGGGCCGAAATGTTGCCTGCCACTTGTATTAGGGCATCATCGTCATTCTGTTGACTGCCGTGCCATAGGCCCAAATAAAATCCAAAGTGCTTCAACCCAGGTTCTTGGGGGCATAGTCGGCGCCGTTGACTGTCTCGGGGCGTCCATCAATCTGGAGTTTCGAAATTCGCTCGGCTGTTTCCGCAATGATCTTGCCACCGTGCACCACCGCAAGGCGGTTTGCCTTGAGCCTGATCGCTTCAATCGGATCCTTTGCCTGCAGGATGACGAAGTTTGCCGTGCAGCCTTTTTCCAGGCCGTAGCCTTCAAGGTGCATGGCCTTTGCTGGGTTCACGGTCACGGCATCAAAGGTCCAGCGCATGGCCTCGCGGGAGGTCATGGGAACGGCGTGGATTCCCATGCTTGCCACCTCCAGCATGTCCGCATCGCCCAGCGGATACCACGGGTCCATCACGCAATCATGGCCGAAGGAAACGTTGATTCCGGCGGCGCGCAGTTCCGGAACGCGTGTCAGGCCCCGGCGTCTGGGATAGGTGTCATGGCGACCCTGTATGGTGATGTTTATGAGGGGATTCGGCGTGGCATGAAGCTGGGCCTCAACCATGAGGGGAATGAGCTTCGAGACATAGTAATTGTCCATGGAATGCATGGAGGTCAGGTGCGAACCCACCACGCGGCCCTGTAACCCGAGGCGCTGGGTTTCGTAGGCCAGCGCCTCCACATGGCGCGACAGCGGATCATCGGTTTCATCGCAGTGGATATCGACCAGCAGGTCCCGCTTGGCGGCGATTTCGCAAAGCTCCTTAAGGCTTGCGGTACCGTCCGCCATGGTGCGCTCGAAATGGGGAATGCCGCCCACGACGTCGACTCCCAGGTCCAGGGCGCGGATGAGGTTCTGCCTTGCCGTCTTTGAGCGGTAGAAGCCATCCTGCGGGAAGGCCACGATCTGTAGCTCGATGTAGGGCGCGATTTTCTTTTTCACCTCGAGCAGAGCTTCCACGCACAGCAACCGGTCATCGCATACGTCAACATGGGTGCGGATTGCGCCCATGCCCTTTGACACCGCAAGATCGCAATAACGCAGCGCCCGCTCGACGACGGCTTCGTGGGTGAGCAGGGGCTTGAGTTCGCCCCACAGGCCAATTCCCTCAAGCAGGGTGCCCGACATGTTCAGCCGCGGGATGCCGAGGGAAAGGGTTGCATCCATATGAAAATGGCAATCGATGAAGGGCGGCGAAACGAGATAGCCCTTGGCATCTGCTGTCTTGAGCGCCCCGCCTTTTATGGCAGGGGAAATTTCCGCGATGCGGTCCGCAGCGCAGGCAATGTCCATGCCGGTGCGGCCATCGGGAAGCGTTGCATTGGTAATGAGGAGATCGATCATGATTCAGCGTTCGCCTTTCCGGTAAGGCACCATCAGGGCGCGGGGGTAGGCGGCACGGCGCGACATGATGATGAGTGCGATGATGGACAGGATGAAGGGTAGCATCAAAAACACCTGATAGGGAACATAGGCTCCCGCCAACTGCTGCAGGCGAAGCTGGTAGGCATCGAAGGCGCCGAAGAGAAGGGCTCCGGCCAGGGCTTTGCCCGGACGCCATGAACCAAACACCACCAGCGCCACGCAAATCCAGCCGCGGCCGTTCATCATTTCAAAGAAAAACGAATTGAAGGCGGAGAGTGTGATGAAGCTGCCGCCAATGCCCATGAGCGCGCTGCCCAGCATGACGGCACCCATGCGGACCAGCGTGACATCAACGCCCTGCGCTTCAGCGGCCGAAGGATTTTCCCCGACTGTGCGGATGGCAAGGCCGATGGGTGTTTTGTTGAGAAGCCAGGCGACGAAGGCAACGGCGGCAAATGCCAGATAGGTGAGCGGTGTTTGCCTGAACAACGCTTCGCCGATAACCGGAATGTCCGAAATGATAGGAACGGGCCATGGCTGGAAGGGTTCAATCTTGGGCGGCGAGGTGACTGCCGGAAACACCAGGCGGTAAAAATAGTAGGAGAGCGATGTGGCAAGCAAAGTTATGCCAATGCCTGTGACATGTTGCGAGAGGCCCAGGGGAACCACCAGGAAGCCATGCAACAGGCCGAACAGGGCTCCCACCACCGCAGCGACCGCTACGCCGAGCCACAGGTCTCCGCCCAGGAAGACGGTGAGCCAGCCGGCAAAGGCGCCCGCCGTCATGACACCTTCGATGCCGAGATTCAGAACTCCGGCTCGCTCGCAGATGAGTTCGCCGAGGGTTCCGAATATGAGCGGCGAGGCTATGCGAATGGCTGCAGCCCAGAGCGAGGCAGTGAAGAGAATTTCAACCGCTTCCATGTTTACCTCCAGCTAAGGCGGTAGCGCGTGAGCATGATGGCGGCAACCATGGTGAGAAGGGACATGGCCACCATCACATGGGCGATATAGCTGGGAACGCCGGCCGTGCGGCTCATGGCATCGGCGCCGACAAACACCGCAGCCACGAAAATGGCGGCCGCAATCACCCCCAGAGGATGCAGGAGGGCAAGCATCGCGACGACGATCCCTGTGTAGCCAAAACCCGGAGAAAGATCGAGCGTGAGGTTGCCTTTGAGGCCGGTGACTTCCGACATGCCGGCAAGGCCTGCAAGGCCGCCGGAGAGCAGGGCGGTTTTCGCCAGCACGCTGTTGACCGAGATGCCGGCGAATGATGCCGCCTTCGGATTGTGGCCCACGGCGCGCATTTCATAGCCCAAGGCGGATTTCCGGTCGATGATCCAAACTGCGATTGCCGCGGCGATGGCAATGAAGAAGCCGAGATGCAGACGCTTGCCCTGGATGATTTTCGGCAGCAGCGCCTCGGCGATGACCTTTTTCGATTGGGGCCAGCCAAGGCCTGCCGGGTCCTTTAAAACGCCCTCCAGCAGCATGCTGACAAACAATATGGCGATGAAGTTGAGGAGCAGGGTGGTCACGACCTCATCAACCCCGAAACGGGTCTTGAGAAACGTCGGTATGGAAAGGACAATGGCGCCGCCCAGCATCGCCGCCACCATCAAGACGGGAATGAGAATGGGCTGCGGCAATGGCAAGAACCCGGTGCCAAGAACAACTGTCATCACGGCACCGATATAGAGCTGCGCCTCCCCGCCAATGTTCCAAAGCTTGGCGCGGAAGGCCACGGCGGCGGCAAGACCCGTGAAAATGAGTGGTGTCGCCCGGGTGAGGGTTTCGAGAAACGCAAACGTCGTTCCTGCGGCCCCCTTCACCATCAATCCGAACACCGAAAGCGGAGAGGCTCCCGACAGCATCACAAGGGCCGCGCAAACAATCACTGAAGCCAAAAGGGCCAGCACGGGATAGAGGATCAAAACGGCAGGCGAACGCTGTTCGCGCGGTTCAAGCCGCATGGGACTGGCCCCCGGTCTTGAATCCGTGCCCCGCCATCATCAGGCCCAAGTCCTTGATGCCGGTGCTTTCACGCGGGCCGGCGTTTGAAAGCTGGCCGCGGAACATGACCGCGACACGGTCCGACAGGGAAAGCAGTTCATCAAGGTCTTCCGAAATGAGCAGAATGGCGGCACCCCGTTTGCGCGCCGCCAGCAATTGCTCATGCACATAATTGACGGCCCCCACATCCAGCCCACGGGTTGGCTGGTTGGCCAGAACCAGGCAGGGATCATTGGCCATGACGCGGCCAAGAATGAGTTTCTGCATATTGCCACCCGAGAGAAGCCGCACGCGAGCTTCAGGCGAGGGGCATTTCACGTCATAGGCCGTGATGATTTTCTGGGCGAAGCCGCGGGCTTTTTTCCAGTTGATGAACCCTTGCCGGGCGAATTCGGCCGAGCGGTAGCTTTCCGAAATGACATTTTCAGTGATACTCATGTCGCTGATCAGGCCTTCGGCATGGCGGTCCTCCGGAATGCGCGCGACCCCGAGGGTGACCATCATGCGCGGGCTGATCCGGGAAATGACTGCCCCCTTCAGCGTCAGCCTTCCCGCCATTGGCACAGCCACGCCACTCATCACATCGGCGAGCAGGCCTTGGCCATTGCCCGAGACACCGGCTATTCCCAAGATTTCGCCGGCGCGGATGTCAAATGTGATGCCGTCAAGGACCTGGGAATTGCGCCGGGCATGAATTCCCTGCAAGCCCAGGACAACGTCTCCCGGCTTCTGCACCCCGGCCTTGGCCTGAGGAATGCTGCGGCCGATCATCAGCTCGGCAAGCTCGGCCCGGGTAACCCCTGCAACGCCGCGTTCCGCCACCAGCCTGCCGCCGCGCAGGACATTGACACGGCTGCAGGCGGCGAGAATTTCGCCAAGCTTGTGGGAAATGAAAATGATGGAGAGGCCCTTTGCCACAAAGCGCTTCAGGGTTTCAAACAGGGCGGTGGATTCCTGCGGGGTGAGAACCGCAGTGGGTTCATCAAGAACCAGAATCCTGGCCTCCCGGTAGAGTGCCTTGAGAATTTCCACACGCTGGCGCTCGCCCACTGAAAGCGATGCCACAACCGCATCCGGGTTCACGCCCAAACCGAATTCCTGCGCCAGCTGTTGTATGCGGGCGCGGGCCTTTTGCGAATTGGAGGAGAGTTTCCAAAGGGATTCCGTTCCGAGCACGATATTGTCAAGCACCGTCAGGTTTTCAGCGAGGGTGAAATGCTGGTGCACCATGCCAATGCCGGCGGCCAGCGCCTCAGCCGGAAGTCCGGGCGGCAGAACCTTGCCTTCAACTTCAATCTCTCCCGCATCCGCCACGTAATGGCCGAACAGGATATTCATCAGCGTGGTTTTGCCGGCGCCATTTTCACCGAGCAGCCCTAATATCTCGCCGCGCCGAAGGGTCAACGAAATGCTGTCGTTGGCCAGCAATGCTCCAAACCGCTTGGTGATGCCGGAAAGCCGGAGAACGGTTTCACGCTCTCCGGCTGTTGTCTTGCCCATGCCCGTTAGGAGGATTTGGGTTCGTTGTCGTCAATGGCAACCGAGAAGGCGCCCGATTTGATATCAGCTTCCTTGGCGGCAACCTTGGCCTTCACCTCATCGGGTATCTTGGTTTCAAATGTTCCATAGGGGGCGAGACTCGAGCCGCCAGCCTTCATGAAGGAGTATTGGCCATAATCATCAGCCTTGAAAGTCCCTGCCTTGAGGGCCGCAATGGCCGCATCGAGGGTGGGCTCGAAATGCCAGAGGGCGGACGCCACCACCGTATCCGGGTAGTCGGCCTGCGTGTCGATCACGTTGCCAACCGCCAGGACGCCTTTTTCCTTTGCGGCATCCGAAACGCCAAACCGCTCCGCATAGAGCAGGTCGGCCCCGGCATCGATCTGGGCAAGGGCCGTTTCCTTGGCCTTTGGCGGATCAAACCATGAGCCGATGAAGGCTACCAGGAATGTGGCATCGGCCCGGGTTTCGCGAACCCCCGCCATAAAAGCATTCATCAGGCGGTTCACTTCCGGGATGGGATAGCCGCCAACCATGCCGATCTTGCCCGTCTTGGTCATGGCTCCAGCCACGATGCCGCTGAGATAGGAAGCATCCTGGATGTAATTATCGAACACCGCAAAATTCGGCGCGGCCGCCGCATCGGGCTTGAAGCTTGAACCGATGAGGAAGGCGCGGTCCGGATAATCTTTGGCCACTGCGCGGGCGGCGTCTTCAACGGCAAAGGCTTCGCCGACAATGAGCTGGTTTCCGGCTTCGCAATATTCGCGCATGACGCGCTCGTAATCCGTGTTGGAAACTTTCTCCGAGAAGACATACTCGATGTCGCCGCGGTCCTTGGCGATGGTAGCGGCCTTGTGGATGCGGCTCACCCACTGCTGTTCGACCGGTACAGTATAAATTGCCGCCGTCTTGATGGGGCCTGCGGCATTCGCAAGCTGGGGAAACATGCTGGCCAGGGGCAGCGTGGCCCCGGCGGCAGTGAATTTCAGGATATCACGTCTGTTCAAGCGGAAAATGTTGGTCATGGTCTGGCTCCCTCCAAGGGCCTTATGCCCTGTTGGCGGGATACTACACTTGCGACGATTCTTGTCCAGATGGTCAAATTGGAGGCAATTGGCGCATTCCGGTGTGGCTTGCAGCGTGCTGTCGACTGCTGCCAAACAAGGCGGTTGGCTAGGTGCGCGATGGGGCGACAGTGTGTCACGGACCCCGTCCGAAGCCTTGGGATTGCTGATAATACTTTGCACACCGCATCGCCAAATCGTTGATCGGGGTCAAGGTCATTCCGTGCTGAAAGTGGAAACTGGCCGCGTATCTGCGATCAAGCCAGGGGCAGGAGAATGAAACGGCTGGTACCTGACGAGCGGCGGCCATTGGCTTCTCCAGCCCGCAGTCATGAGGCATTGTCGCGCAGCTTCTTGATCTCGTGGCCGCAGAGGAGAAGGACCAGAGAAGGGCCCGCGTTGAGTGACGAGGCCCCCGGAGCATGATCAGGCTGTTTCTCGCTGGAGACGTCATGCCGGGCAGGGCTATTGATCAAATCCTGCGCCATCCTGGCGATCCGAAGCTTTTCGAAGGCTACCTCCATTCGGCTGCGGACTATGTCCGTCTTGCCGAAAGGGCCAACGGCCCGATCCCGCGTGGCGTCGATCTCGACTATGTCTGGGGGGACGCCGGCGCGGTGCTTGAAGGTGCCGGTGTCGACCACGGCATCATCAATCTGGAAACCGCGGTCACGGACACAGGCACGCCGGAACCGAAGGGCATCAACTACCGGATGAACCCGCGCAATGCCGCCGGGTTGAAGCGGCGGGGAATCGATTGCTGCGTCCTCGCCAACAATCATGTGCTGGATTGGGGCGAAGCGGGTCTCAACCAAACCCTCGACACGCTCGGGGAAGTGGCGATGGCGACGGCTGGAGCCGGGCGCAATGCCGTGGAGGCTGCCGCGTCTGCGGTCCTCGGCGGCGCAAGGGGCCGCGTTCTCGTCTTCGCTTTCGCCACAAGGGACAGCGGTGTTCCGCGCCACTGGAAGGCACTGGCCGAAAGGCCCGGGGTGAATTTCATCGACGCCTTCGATGAGCGGAATATCCGCTCGATAAAGGCCCAGGTCATGGAGGCGAAGAGGAGCGGCGACATTGTGGTCGCCTCGATCCATTGGGGTGACAACTGGGGTTATGGGATTCCACCGGCCCATGTCGCCTTCGCCCATGGCCTCATCGATGAAGCAATGGTTGACCTTGTCCACGGCCATTCCTCGCATCATCCGAGGCGCTGGGAGGTCTATCGCGGCAAACTCATCCTCTACGGTTGCGGCGACTTTCTCAACGACTACGAGGGAATTTCCGGACACGAGGAATATCGCGGCGATCTGGCGCTGATGTATCTGCCGGTGATCGATGAAGCGGCGGGCGGGCTTCTGGCCTCTCTCGATATCGTCCCGTTCCAGATCAGGCATTTCCGGCTCAACCGCGCAACGCTGGAAGATGCAAGGTGGCTGTGCGCGATGCTGAATTCCCGCTGCCGAAGCTCCGGAGCGGCGATGACCATGGACCCGGATGGTGTCCTGCATCTCAATCGGGAGTGGCCGCGATGACGGCTCCGGAATCCGAGCGGCCGGCGGGCTCTACGGCACTGTTCGCCGACCTCTACGAACTGACGATGATGCAGGCCTATCGGCGCGAGGGGCTGACGGGCAAGGCCGTGTTCAGCCTGTTTCCGCGCCGCCTGCCGCCCGCGCGCAATTATCTGATCGCCTGCGGTCTGGAGACGGTGCTTGAGGCTCTCGAACAGTTCCATCTGGGTGGGGCGGAACTCGCCTACCTCGCGACGCTGAAGTTGTTCGCGCCGGATTTTCTCGACTGGCTGCGCGGCTTCCGCTTCACCGGCGATGTCTATGCCGTGCCCGAAGGCACCCCGGTCTTTGGCAACGAGCCGCTTGTCGAAATCGTCGCCCCGCTGGCCGAAGGCCAGTATTTCGAGACCTTTGTGATGAACCAGATCCATCTCCAGACGCTGCTCGCTTCCAAGGCATCGCGCGTGGTCACCGCCGCAAGGGGCCGGAAGGTCATCGACTTCGGCGCCAGGCGCATGCACGGCACCGAAGCCGCAACCAGGGCGGCGCGCGCCTTCTACATTGCGGGCGTGCATGCGACTTCCAATCTTGCCGCAGGCCAGGCCTTCGGCATACCCGTCGCCGGGACGATGGGGCACAGTTACATCCAGGCCCATGCGACGGAAAGCGATGCCTACGGAGCCTTCGCTGCCCTTTATCCGGAAACCGTTCTCCTGATCGACACCTACGACACCATTGAGGGGGCAAAGCGGGTCATCGAATTGGCCAGGGCCCGGGGCAGCGAATTTCGTGTTTCAGCGGTGCGGCTTGATTCCGGCGATCTCGCCGCGCTGGCGCGCGGGGTGCGGCAACTGCTCGATGAGGCGGGGCTTCATCGGGTGGAGATCGTGGCCAGCGGCGGTTTGGACGAAGCGGAAATCGAACGGCTGGTGGAAAGCGGCGCACCTATCGACAGTTTCGGCGTCGGCACCAGCATGGGCGTCTCGGACGACTGTCCGGCACTCGACATTGCCTACAAGCTGACTGAATACAACGGCACCGGACGGCTCAAGCTCTCGGCGGGAAAGGCGGTCCTGCCGGGGCAGAAACAGGTCTTCCGGCATGCGGAGGCAGGCCGGTCGAAGGGCGATGAAATTGCCAGAATGGGTGAGACCAGGCCGGGCAGTCCGCTGCTGCAGTGCGTCATGAAGAACGGCCGCCGTGTCCGCTCCGCCGAGCCAATTGCCGCCCTGCGCGAGCGGGCCCGCGGTGCCCTGGCGGGCTTGCCGCCGGCGGTTCTTTCCCTTGTCCCGGCAACGCCTGGCTACCCGGTTGCGGTGAGTGCCGCGTTGCAGGCCTTTGACCGTCAGGTGAGGCGCGAGATCGCGCAGAAACAGCAGGCCGGCCACCTCGATAAAATGGCCGGCCGGCAGACTTGATAGTTGCGGGGCCGCGCACCATCTCTGCATGGAGGATGGCGTTGTTGGCGCAGCAGCGATACGCGCCGCCGCGCCGCTCCCCAATCCCCCGCAAATTGCTGGCCGGGGCGGCCAATTCAACGGATTCGCCCGACGAGGATTTTTGAAGAGATGACATCGATGCTGGATAACCCGACCCTGGCGGATAGCCTGGACCCCGAAAGCCATGAGCTTGTCCTGGTTGAGGCGCCTACGCCCGCGGCCGGCGCGGCGCTATCGCATGATCTCGTTGATACTTACTTCCGCCAGATGGGCAATGGCGCGCGGCTCTCGCGCGAAGACGAGACTGCCCTTGCCCAGCGCATCGAGGCGGCCCAGCGGGCCGTGCTGACGGGACTTTGCCAGGTCCCGGTGATCATTGCCCAAATTGCCCATTGGGGCCGTGCCTTGGCTGGCGGAGAGTTCCGCCTGGGCGAACTGGTCGATCTGTCGATGGCGGCCGAGTTCGGCGAAGAGAGCGGCCTGGATGAGCCGAAAGCCCTCGAATCGGTCGTGCTGGCGCGGCTGGAGAGGCTGGGCATGCTGGCTCCCGAGATAGGCTCGCTCAGCCGCAAGCGGCTGGCTGCGCTGGCGCGTTGCGGGGATATTGCAAAAGCATCCGGTGCCCGGCTGCGGGAACTCGTGTCGCGTTTCGCCGATGAGGTTGTGGCGCTGCAATTGCGCCCGGACCGCGTTTCCGAGCTTATCGCCCAACTTGAGAGCCAGCCAGAGACTGAGCTGGGCCTGCCGGCTGCCGAGTCCAGGAGTATCGTCCAGGACATCGGCAAGGCCCGGCGGGAACTCAGGGTGGCGCGCGAGGCGATGGTCAAGGCCCATCTGCGGCTGGTGGTTTCGATTGCCAAGAGATACCGGCGGCATAGTTCCCTTGATCTTCTGGACCTGGTCCAGGAGGGCAACATGGGGCTCATGCATGCGGTCGAGAAGTTCAACTACCGGCGCGGCTTCAGGCTCTCGACCTACGCCGAGTGGTGGATCCGGCAGTCCATCATCCGTGCCATCGCCGACAAGGGCCGCACCATCCGCATACCGGTTCACATGAAGGAGGTTGCCGCCCGCGTTCTGCGCGAGCGGCACAAGCTTTACAAAATGGAAGGACGCGAGCCGGAGCTTGGCAAGATTGCCGAACGGTCGGGAATTTCCGTTGGGCGTGTCGAGCAGGTTTTGTCCCTGGTGCAGGAACCGGGCTCCCTGGATACGCCGGTGGGCGAGGACGGTGATGCAACCGTTGGCGATCTGATCGCCGCCACGGACGCTGTCAATCCCTATGCGGCGGCAGAGGCGAGCGCCCTGCAGAGATCGGTGGCCGAGGCGCTTGAGCACCTCACCCCGCGCGAACAGCGCATCGTGAGCCTGCGCTTCGGCATTGGCGGCGCCGGAGAACACACGCTGCTGCAAGTGGCAAAGGAATTCGGCGTCACCCGGGAGCGCATTCGCCAGATTGAGGCGAAAGCGCTGGAGAAGCTGCGCCACCCGGCCCGCGCGCGCAAGCTTGCGGGTTTTGCGGACGCCGCCTAAGCCGCCATGGCAAAGGCCATGGGACTCAGGACTTCCGTGACCTGGCCGGCACTTTCTTCTTGGTCTTGATTTTCTTGGCCGCCGGTTTCTTAGCCGCCGGTTTCTTTGCCGCCGGTTTTTTGGCTTTCGCGGAAACCGCCGGCTTCTTGGCCGCCTTGGGCTTTGCCGCCGGAGCCTTGGCTTGCGCCTGCTTCAGCATCAGGCTGGCAAATTTTGCGAAGAACTGCTCGGCCAGCGATCTTGCGGTTGAATCGATCAGGCGCGAGCCGAGCATGGCCAGCTTGCCGCCGATTTGCGCATCCACGTCATAATCCATCAGGGTTTCCGACGGACTGTTTTCGCTGAGTTTCACCGTGGCGCCGCCTGACGCAAAGCCGGCCAATCCGCCCTGGCCCTTCCCGGAAATCCGGTAGCTCTCGGGCGCCTTGATGTCCGTCAGGTTCACTTCGCCGGTAAACGTGGCCTTCACCGGCCCCACTTTCAGCACGACCCTGGCGCTCATCTCCGTTGGCGAGGCCGATTTTATCGTCTCACAACCTGGGATGCATTGCTGCAATATCTTGGGGTCGTTCAACCCGTGCCAGACAATCTTCCGCGGGGCCTGGATAACTTGGCTGCCGGACATTTTCATGGAATCAGTTTCCCTCTTGCTTCGAACGGATTTTCTGGCGCCGCAGCGACGTGACTTCGGCCATGATCGAAAGGGCGATTTCTTCAGGAGAAATGGCGCCAATGTCAATCCCTGCCGGTGCCTTCACCAGGTCGACGGCCTCAGCCGATGCGCCGCCTGCAAGGAGTTTCTCGCGAATGGCAGCCATCTTGCGGCGGCTGCCGACGAAGGCCTTGTAGTCGGCATCGATATCCAGGATGGCGCGCAAGGCGGCCTCGTCGCCCTTGCCTTGGGTGGAGACGACGACGAAGCGGTGCGCGGTTGCCGAAACCGGCAGGGCATAGCCCTCGATGCGTTCGTCGGCGGCCTCGAAGGCGCC
>CAZRZB010000069.1:0-14868 GCA_964604435.1 uncultured Aestuariivirga sp.
ACTGGGCCGACGGCCAGACCACCAACATGATCCTAGATGATGGCGGCGATGCCACCCTTTACATCCTTCTCGGGGCGAAGGCCGAAGTGGACCCCAAGCTCATTGCCTACCCGAAGAGCGAAGAAGAGGAATGCCTCTATGCCGAGATCGCCAAGCGCATCAAGGCAAGCCCCGGCTGGTTCAGCAAGGTGCGCGCCTCGATCATCGGCGTCTCCGAGGAAACGACCACGGGCGTGCACCGCCTCTATGAGTTGCAGAAGAAGGGCGAGCTTCCCTTCCCCGCCATCAACGTGAACGACAGCGTCACCAAGTCCAAGTTCGACAACAAGTACGGCTGCCGGGAATCGCTGGTGGACGCCATCCGGCGCGGCACGGACGTGATGATGGCCGGCAAGGTGGCGGTGGTTTGCGGCTATGGCGACGTGGGCAAGGGCTCGGCCCTCTCGCTCCGGGGCGCGGGCGCCCGCGTCATCGTTACCGAGGTCGACCCCATCTGCGCCCTGCAGGCGGCCATGGACGGCTACTCGGTGCAGACGCTTTCGGATGCCGTTTCGCATGCCGATATCTTTGTCACCGCAACCGGCAACAAGGACGTGATCACCGTCGACGACATGAAGCAGATGAAGGACATGGCCATCGTCTGCAACATCGGCCATTTCGACAATGAGATCCAGGTGGCGGAGCTGAAGAATTTCCAGTGGACCAATATCAAGCCGCAGGTTGACCTCGTGCACTTCCCGAAGGGCAACCGGATCGTTCTCCTGTCGCAGGGCCGCCTCGTCAATCTCGGCAACGCGACGGGGCATCCCAGTTTCGTCATGTCCGCCTCGTTTACCAACCAGACGCTGGCCCAAATCGAGCTCTTCACCAATGCCAAGACGGGCAAATACAAGAATGAGGTCTATGTCCTGCCGAAGCACCTCGATGAGAAGGTCGCGCGCCTTCATCTGGAAAAACTGGGCGTCAAGCTCACCACGCTGCGCGATGACCAGGCGGCCTATATCGGTGTCACTCCAAAGGGGCCCTTCAAGCCTGACTACTACCGCTACTGAGCGGGTCCGGACAGAGGCTGCGGCCTGCCATGAAGTAGTTCCGACACGCTATTTTTGAGTCTATATCTCGGGACGGGAGAGATGCGGGCTGATTCGGGCCGCAGCTCGCAGGCGGCCGGAGAAAACATGCGGGTGGGCAACAGCACAATGAACGCAATTATGCGTCATATCGCGGCTGTATGCTTCGCGTTCCCACTGTGCGGCGAGGCCCAGGCCGCATTTTTGCCGCCTCCCCCCATTGATCCGCTCACCAGTTTCCTGACGCTGGCGGCAATCGGCGTCTTTGTGTGGGCATTTCTCGTCGTGAGATCGTTGAGCAAGGGCGAAAGCAAGGCCCGCCAGCGCGTGAGTGAACTGGAGATCAGGCTGAATGAGGCGGAAGCGGCATTTGCCGCGGAAGCCCATATCATGGTCGTCTGGCACGGGAAAGAAGACCTTCCCAGCCGCATCATCGGCAGCATGTATGGCAGTGCCAAGGTTCCCGCCACCGCCGCTGAAATGCTGGATTTTTCCTCCTGGCTTGAGGCCGATTCCAGCACCATCATCGAGGACAGCATCAATATCCTGCGGGGGACCGGCAAACCCTTTAACATTGGTGTCAAAACCCTTCACAATGAGTTGCTTGAAGCCGATGGGCGGGCGGCGGGCGGCATGGCAACGCTGCGTTTCCGCCCCTTGTCCGGAGAACGGCAGCAGATCACCGAGCTCAACTACGATGCGCGGAAACTGGGAATGCAGGTGGAACGCCTCAGTGCAGTGCTTGATTCGGCTCCCCTGCCAATCTGGCTGCGCGACCGGGATGGCAGACTGAGCTGGGTCAACCGGGCCTATGTCAAGGCGGTGGAGCTGCCTGATAGCGATGCCGTCCTGAAATCCATGGTCGAAGTTGCCACGCCAGAGCGGATCGACGCCACTAGGGCCGATCCCAAGGTCGGACTGTTGGGACGCACCCATGCGGTTTTTGCCGGCGCCATGCGGGCGCTGAACATTCACGAGGTTGCTTTGCCGGAAGGCAAGGCGGGATTTGCCATTGATGTCTCGGCCCTGGAAGAAACCGAGAAGGAACTTGACCGGCACATCAAGGCTCACGCCTCAACACTCAACAAGCTTGATACCGCCATTGCCATCTTCGGGCCTGACCAGCGCCTGCGCTTTCACAACATGGCTTTCGCCCAGCTCTGGCCGCTTGATGGTCGGTGGCTCGATAGCCATCCCACCGACGGCGAGATTCTCGACCGCCTGCGGACCCAGAGATGCATCCCCGAGCAGGCGAACTACCGCGAATGGCGGGCCCGCCAGCTTTCCTCCTATACAACCCTCGAAATGCGCGAAAGCTGGTGGTATCTGCCCGACGGACGTTCGCTGCATGTCGTGTGCGAGCAGCACCCGTTTGGCGGCGTTACCTATCTCTACGAAAATGTCACCAAGGAAATCCAGCTTGAAAGCCGCTACAATGAGCTCATCGGGGTGCAGCGCGAGACCCTCGACAATCTCGAAGAGGCCATTGCCCTGTTCGGCTCCGACGGCCGTCTGAAACTCTTCAATCCGGCCTTCTCGAAATTCTGGAACTTCGACGGCGCCTTCCTCCAGAAGGAGCCCCACGTCGATCAGCTTGCCGGTGACGCCGTGGTCACAAGGGAGGCGGGTGCCGCATGGCAGGAAATCAAGTTCGGCGTCACCAGCATGGAATCGGAACGGCGCGCCTTGCGCGGCCGCCTCACCGCCAGGGACCGCATTCTTCAGTACAGCTCGGTTCCGCTTCCCGACGGCAATACACTCCTGACCTTCTCGGATATTTCGGATCCGGCAAAAATGGAACGGGCCCTGCGTGACCGCACCGAAGCCCTGGAAGCGGCCGACCGCCTCAAGAATGCCTTCCTCAGCAATGTGTCCTATGAAGTCCGCACGCCACTCACTAGCATCCTCGGTTTTGCTGAAACCCTGGACCTCGGTTTGGTCGGTGAATTATCCCCGAAACAGCGCGAATATGTCCTCGATATCAGGAGATCATCGGAGGAGTTGAAGGCCATCATTGACGCCATCATTGATCTTTCTGCGATTGATGCAGGCGCCATGGAGCTGAAGCTCTCGAAGCTGGACGTTGCCACCGCCCTGCAATCGGTGGCCGAGAAACTCTCCCCGGCCATGAGCCGGCGTGACCAGACGCTGAGCATTGAACTGGCGGAAGATTCTCTTTCGTTTGTCGGCGATGCCGCGCGGGTCGAGCAGGTTGTCGCAAACCTGCTTTCAAACGCCATCGGGTTTTCCGCCAGGAAAAGCCAGATTCGCATGGGGGCCAGGCGTTCTGGCACAAATATCCAGATCTGGATCGCCGACTCGGGCCGCGGCATGGATCCCGAATTCCAGAAAAAGGCTTTCGAGCGGTTTCAGTCTAGACCCTTGCCAGGCAGCCATCGCGGGCCCGGACTAGGCCTGGCAATCGTGAAAAGCTTCACCGAGCTTCATGGCGGCAATGTTTCCCTGATTTCCAAACTTGACCGCGGAACCACAGTTGTGTGTAGTTTCCCGATTGATGGACCCGCCAGACAAAATCCGAGAAGCAATCCGGTTGAGCGCCTCAGCCCGCAGCGCGTTGCCTGATCCTGCCACCATGATTATCGGGCGCCCTGCCATCTCCCTGCCTGCCATGGAGGCGCTGGCCCATGACCTGTCGCTGTGGGCGAGGCCGGGCCTTGCCATTCACCTGTCAGGGGACCTGGGGGCCGGAAAATCCGCCTTTGCGCGAGCCCTCATCCGGGCCCTGGCCCTGGATGACAAGGACTTCGATATTCCAAGCCCCAGCTTTTCGCTGGTCCAGTGCTACGATGCCCTCCGGGTCCCGGTTGCCCACGTCGATCTCTACCGGATCAAGTCGGCCGGGGAAGCTAACGAACTGGGACTTGAGGAGCTGCTTCCCAAATACTTCACGATCGTTGAGTGGCCGGAAAATCTTCCTGAAAACATCCCGCCCGACTATCTGAAAATATCCATTTCGGGCTCTGGCAATGCCCGCGACCTCAGGCTCGAGGCCAAGGGGAAATGGAGCGGCATTCTTGCACGGAATGAAGCAATCGACGATTTCGTCGGAAAGTCGCGCATGGCCGGTGGAAAGCGGCATTTCTTTGAGGGCGATGCCTCAGCAAGGCGTTATGAGCGTATCGAAAGACCTGGCTCAACGATGCTGCTGATGGACATGCCAAGCAGGCCCGATGGTCCGGTGGTCAGGAACGGCAAGAGCTACAGCGCGATTGCCCATCTTGCCGAGGACATCCGTGCCGTCGTGGCGATCAATGACTATCTTTACAGCCTTGGCTACAGCGCACCCAGAATTGAAGAGGCAGACACCACGCTGGGCCTGGCGCTCATTGAACCCCTTGGTGACCGCGTTTTTGGCAAGATGATGAGGCGCGGCGATGACATGGCTGAACCCATGCGGGCGGCCGTGGAGGTTCTGGCGGACATGGCCGCAAGAGACTGGCCGGAGACGGTGCCGTTACGCGGAGGATCCATCTACCGGCTTGCCAATTATGATCTTGAAGCGATGCTGATCGAGGTTGACCTGCTGTTGTCCTGGTACTGGCCATTACACAAGAAATCCAAGCCGGGCGATGAGGTGGCAGCGGAATTCTCAAGGATCTGGAAAACGCTGCTGGCCAATCTCGGTTCCAGCCGGCCCGTCTGGACATTGCGCGACTATCACTCGCCCAATCTGCTTTGGATTCCCGAACGAAAAGGATTGAGGCGTGTCGGGCTGATTGACACCCAGGATTGTGTCATCGGTCATCCGGCCTATGACCTTGTTTCCATGCTGCAGGATGCCCGCGTCGATATTGGCTTCAGGCAGGCTGACGAACTTTACGGCTATTACTGCGGGCTGCGCGCCGCCACGGGCCAGTTCGACGCCGGCGAATTTTCACGGGCCTTCGCCATCCTCGGGGCCCAGCGCGCCACCAAAATCCTGGGCATCTTCGCGCGCCTGTCCAGACGTGACGGCAAGCACATTTATCTCAATCATATTCCCCGCGTTTCGCGCTATCTCAAGCGCAATCTGGATCACCCGGACCTTGCCATTCTCAAGGCCTGGCATGAGCGGAACCTGCCGCTATGAAACAAGTGGTCGGCAGACGCGCCATGATCCTTGCCGCGGGCCTTGGCCTGCGCATGCGACCATTGACCGATCACAAACCCAAACCGCTCATCGAAGTTGCCGGAAAGCCTCTCATTGACTACGGCATGGACCGGTTGCGGGCTGCCGGTGTGCAGAAGGCCGTTGTCAACGGCCACTATCTGGCGGAGCAGATTATCTCCTGGGCGAAGCGGCAGGTTTCACCTGATGTCGTCTATTCGGATGAGCAGGCGGAGATTCTTGATACCGGCGGCGGCATTGCCAAAGCCCTTCCGCTTCTTGGCCACGAGCCGTTCTTTGTGCTCAACAGCGACAGTTTCTGGGTTGATGGAAAAATTCCGGCGCTGGCCCGCCTGCGTGCGGCCTGGGATGATGCGGCGATGGATTGCCTGCTCCTGCTCTGCCCGGTTGACCGGACGGTTGGCTACGACGGCCAGGGCGATTTTTCCCTGGGCAAGGACGGACGCTTGAAACGGCAGACTGGCGGATCGGCCTTGGCCTATATCGGCGGCTATCTGGTGCATCCGCGCCTTTTCAAGGATTCGCCGCCGGGCAGATTTTCGATGAACCTGTTGTGGGACAAGGCAATAGCGCAAGGCCGCCTGCATGGTCTGGCGCATGACGGAAAATGGTTCCATGTCGGCACGCCCGAGGCAATAGGTCTGGCCGAGGCCGAACTTGCCAAGACCTAGATCATGAGCGAAGGGATAAAACGCGTCTATACCATTGCCAGCGATGCGCCCTTTCTCGACATCCTGGCAAAAGCCATCTTGCGGGGCTTTCCCTACACCGATCAGGTCCATGGGAAAGTTCCATCCCTTGCCGCATGGACCATCCTGGTTCCCACCCGCCGGGCGGCGCGCGAACTTCAGGAAAAGCTTCTCATTGCCAGCGGCAAGCCGGCGCTTGTCCTGCCGGATATCAGGCCCATTGGCGATCTCGATGAAGATGTTCTTGAGGCGCAGCGCGCCCATGTTGGCCTGCCCGATGCGATCAGCGACATCGGCCGCGAATTTGCACTCATGTCGCTCATAGACGAGTGGGCCCGTGACAATCCGCAACTTCGCCTGGCCCAGGAACTCGCCCATGCGCCGCAGCAGAATCATGCTTTGGCCGCGAGTCTGTCCGAACTGATTGATGTCATGGAAACCGAGGAGATTTCCTTTGACCGTCTGCCGGACGTCTACGAGATCGATCTCGCCGGGCATCGCGAAGCTATCCTGAGCCTGTTCGATCTGGTGAGCAGAAAACTCCCGGCCCTGCTCATGCACGGGAATCTCATGGGGGCAAAGGCGCGCCGCAGCCTGCTCATCCGCCTGGAGGCCAAGCGGCTCCTGGAAAGCCCGCCTGCGGGTCCGGTCATCGCAGCAGGCTCCACCGGCACCATTCCGGCCACCCGGGAATTGCTGAAAGCCGTCGCCACGCTTGCAAACGGCGCAGTGATCCTGCCCGGCCTCGACCAGGGCATGGACAAGACGAGCTGGGATGCGGTGTCGCCTCAGCATCCGCAATTTGCCATGAAGCAGCTTATTGAGGCCATTGGCGTGGAACGCCACGGCATCCTGCCATTGGGCGCGCCAGCCAAAGACCGTGCCTGGCTTGCCAGCGAATTGATGCGTCCCTCTGAGGTTTCCGATGCCTGGCAACAGGCACTGGCCGGCCAAGGCGACAGGATAAGACGAGCCCTCACCCATGTCTCGCTTGTCGAAGCCCGCGACAAGAACGATGAGGCCTCGATCATTGCGCTGATGATGCGGCGTGCCCTGGAAAGTTCGGAAGGCGATATGGCACTGGTCACCCCCGATCGCGGGCTGGCACGGCGGGTGAAGTCAAATCTGTCGCGCTGGAATATCAGCGTTGATGATTCCGCGGGCGAGCCCCTCAGCCGTTTCGGGGCGGCAGCCCTGCTTGTCCTGCTCATGGATACAGTCGAGGAGAATTTTTCGGCAGCGTCGCTGCATGGCCTGTTCAGCCACAGCCTCGCTGGGTTTGGGTTTGAACCGGCCCATTTCAGCACGGTAGCCCGGAACATCGATGTCGCCCTCTTCCGCGCCATGCCGATGATCCCGGGCCTCGAAGGTGTGCTGCCGTCCTTCGAACAGGCATTTGCAAAAGCAAAAACCGACTCACATCCGCACCCCGTTGGGGCCCGCCTGAAGGATAGCGACTGGCAGGACATGCGGGTCTGCCTGACGCGCGTCGCCGAAATACTGAAGCCACTTTCGCTGCGCCCTGCCACTTCATTTAGCGCCCATCTGGAGGCGCTGGTTTCCGCCGCCGGTCAGATCGCGGGCGACAGGTTCTGGACCGGCGCGGAAGCCGACGAGCTTGAAGCCCTTATCGAAACGCTGCGGGAGGAATCCTCCCGTCTCCCCCTTTGCGAATTCGCCCGCGCAGGCGCCGTGATCCACCGGCATTTGCAGCGCATTCCCCTGCGGGAGCAAAAAAGTGCCGGTCCGCGACTATCAATTCTCGGCCTGCTGGAAGCCCGCTTAGTCCAGCCGCAGACCATCATTCTCGGCGGGTTGAATGAGGGAACCTGGCCGCGCCTGCCGGACCCTGGACCCTGGCTCAATCGCCCCATGCGCGACAGGTTTGGCATGCAGCAGCCGGAGCGCAGCATTGGCCAGGAGGCCCATGATTTTGTCCAGGCCTTCGGCGCGGAGCGGGTCTATCTGACCTGGGCGCGGCGGGACGGCATGGACCCTGCCATCCCCTCGCGCTGGATACTGCGCCTGCAGACCATTCTGAAAGCGGTTGGCCTCAAGGCGGAGGATTTGCCGGCGGAGCCCTGGCAGGACTGGGCGGCGAGGCTTGACCGGGCTGACGATCCGCGGCCGACGTCGGTTGACAAGCCGCAGCCCCGGCCGCCGGTTGAAGCCCGGCCAAGACGCATCAGCGTGAGCCGGGTTGAAACACTTATCCGCGACCCCTACGCCATCTATGCCGATGCCGTCCTGAGGCTCACCCCGTTGCCCGGCATGGCCACGGATCCCGATGCGGCATTGCGCGGAACGCTTTTCCATAAAGCGATCGGAGACTTCTTCACGCTCAACCCGGGAAACCTGCCGGAAAACGCGGTGGACCTGCTCCTCGGCATCGGCAAGGAAATCTTCCGGCCCTTCCGGAACGATCCGACCATCATGGGTTTCTGGTGGAAGAGATTTGAACGCCTCGCCATCTGGATTGTTGAGAACGAAAAAGCAATGCGCCGCGATGTTGACCGGGTGGTTGCCGAAGTGAGGGGCAGCCTGCCGCTGAAGATCGGGCAATCGGATTTTACCCTCAGCGGGCGGGCCGACCGGATAGACATCTTCTCCGATGGAACGGCACGCATTGTTGATTTCAAGACGGGGGCAATACCGAGCAGCCCGAAAATAAAAGAAGGGTTTTCACCGCAACTCACGTTGGAAGCCGCCATGCTTGAACGCGGCGCCTTCGAGCATGTGGGCAAGCATGAAACCAGCGAGCTGACTTACATAAGAATAACCGGCGGCATTCCGCCGGGCGAGTTGAAATCGGTTGATCTTGCACCCATGGATGTGGCGCGGCGCCATCTTGCAAGCCTCATTGGGCTTCTGGAAAAATACCAGAACCCCAATCTCGCTTATCTCCCCCGCTACGCCATCGAGAATGTGGACGCCGTTTGTGACTATGATCATCTCTCGCGCTATCACGAGTGGATATTGGCGGGTGACAGCTGATGCCTGGGCCAATGAACGCAACGCCTGAACAGAAAACCGCCTCAAATCCAGCGGCCTCCGCCTGGGTCGGGGCCAACGCGGGATCAGGCAAGACCCATGTGCTGGTGGACCGGGTGACCCGCCTGATGCTTGCAGGCGTTGATCCCATGTCGATCCTTTGCCTCACCTTCACCAAGGCGGCAGCCAAGGAGATGGCCAACCGGCTGCATGAGAGGCTTGGCGAATGGGTTGGCCTGTCCGATGCTTCCCTCGTCCAGCGCCTCCGCCAGATGGGGAATGACGATGCCGGTCCCCATACACTTGCGCGGGCCAGACGGCTGTTCACCACGGCACTGGAAACCCCCGGGGGCCTCAAGATTCAAACGATACACGCCTTCTGCGAAAGAATTCTGCAGCTCTTTCCGGTAGAGGCGGGCTTTGCTCCCGGATTTGCCGTTCTGGAGTCCAGCCAATCCAAACAGCTTCTCCGGGAGGCGCGGGATCATGTGTTGCGCCAGGCCCAGACTGATGCCGCTTCACCGCTCGCCCAGGCCCTGGATATTGTCACGCGGCATACGCAGTCCGACAGCTTTGATGCCTTGCTCGAGCGCCTGTTGTCCAAACGCCAAGCCCTGAGTGTTGCGCTTTCACACCATGGTTCCGTGGACGGCATGGGCCAGGAACTTCGGGTTCAATTGGGCGTGGGTCCAGGGCAACGGCCGGAAATTCTGAGAGGAGAGCTTCTCAATTTTGACCGGGCCGCAATTGGAAAAATTGTTTCCGCCTTAGCAAGTTCCGACAAGGCGACCAACCGGAAGACCGCCGAAGGCCTTGCGGCACTCGTCAAAGCAAACGATGGTCCGCAGGCTGAGACGCTTTGCCGTCGCATCTACTTTTCGTCTGACGGCGAAACGCCAAAGAAAAGCTCGTCAATCATTACGGAAGCTCTGCAAAAGGACAACCCCTGGATCAGGGAATGGCTCTCGCAAGAATACTCCCGCTGTGTGGGCATCATCGCGCAAATTGACAATCTCGCACGGATCGAAGCGACCTGCGCGTTGTTCACGCTCGCTGACGCGATGATTGCAAGATTCGAGTCGCAAAAACGGCTTCGCGGGGCCTATGACTTTGACGATCTCATCCTGAAAACCCGTGACCTGCTTGTCGACAGGTCCTCGGCGCAATGGGTTCTTTTCAAACTCGATCGCGGCATAGAGCATGTTCTCGTGGATGAGGCCCAGGATACCAGCCTTGCCCAATGGGAAATTGTCGGCGCGCTGACGCAGGAGTTCTTTTCCGGAACCGGCAGCCGCGAGACGCTTGATCGCACATTGTTTGTCGTGGGTGACCGGAAACAATCGATCTTCAGTTTTCAGGGCGCTGATCCCGCCGCCTTCGAGGGCTCGCGCGAAATTTTCGGCACCCAGATCAGGAATGTGGGCCAGACCTTCAACACCGTTGACCTTACCATTTCCTATCGCTCTACACGAGAGGTACTGGCAGCGGTTGACACTGTCTTTGCCGAAGGCACTCGCGCCCGCGTTGGCCTCGACGGCCTGCACCCCCAGACTCTCCATCACGAATCAAACCGCAGGGATGATCGCGGCCTGTTCGAGCTCTGGCCATTGGTGGAAGCTGACGAAAAGGCCGAGAGAGAGCCTTGGCAGGCTCCGGTGGATCAATATCCTCCCAAGTCCGCACCGCGCAAACTGGCCCAGAAGCTGGCCGGCATGATAAAGGCACGGATTGGAAAGCCGCACATGAGCTTGCCCGGCCGCGTGGTCGAGGCTGGCGATATTCTGGTTCTCTTCCGGACACGGAACTCTCTCTTCGACATTCTGATCAGCGAATTGCGAAAGGCCGGAATTCCGGTTGCGGGGGCGGATCGCCTGAAGCTTTCAGAAAGCATCGCCGTGCTCGATATCATGGCCCTGGTGCAGTTTGTTCTCCTGCCGGAGGATGATTATTCCCTGGCCTGTGTGCTCAAGAGCCCGCTTGTGCCGGCCCCGCTGACGGAGGAGGAGCTCTTTGACCTGGCCCATGGGCGCGGAACCATGCCCCTGTGGACGCGGCTGTCCGCTTCAAACAACGGGAACTGCATCAAGGACTGGGCGGTCTTGGAAGAATGGAGAAATGCTTCGGAAGGGGCGCGGCCTTTTGAGTTCCTCTCCTGGGTCTTGATCAGGACCCGGAAAGCCTTTCTGGCGCGTTTGGGAAGCGAGGCTGGAGACGCGCTTGATGCCTTGCTTGAAGCATCGCTCACCTATGAGGAAAATCATTCCTCCTCTCTCGCGGGCTTTGCGACATGGTTTGCCTCCGAAGACACGGAAATCAAACGCAACATGGATCGCGGCAGCGGCGAAGTGCGCCTGATGACAGTGCATGGTGCAAAGGGCCTTGAATCCAGCATCGTGATTCTGCCCGACACAACATCCACGCCGCGGAACACTGCGGCCTCGGCGCTCATGTTTGTTGATCCGCATCGTGATGGACCGAAATTGCCGTTTTGGCGGCTCTCGGGGCTGTCGCAATCACCGGCCATCGAGGACTGGAAAAATAATGACAAACTGCTGGAGTTGGAAGAACAGCGGCGCCTGCTCTATGTGGCAATGACCCGGGCGCGCGATGAATTGTATGTCTGCGGCTACAAGAGCAAGAACAGGATCGATGAAAATTCCTGGTATGCCTTGGTGGCAGACGCCATCCAAAGTCCGGTTGAAAGCCTGGACACTCAAGGGGTCGCGAGCTTCGCTCATGCGACCACGCCCGACAGGCCCAAGGTGAAGCAGGACATTCCCGACTGGCTGTACGGCACTCCACCCTTTCCTGACACGCTGCGAAAAACCTGGTCGCCGACGCATCTGCCCGGCATGCGGCATGGCGCAAGGCCGAGCGGCGCTGTCGCCCGCGGCCGGGCACTCCACCGCATCCTGCAAGACTTGCCGCAGATGCCGCCGGAAGCGCGGCTTGAATACGCAAGGCGCAGACTTGCAAAAAGCCAGCTTGACCCCGCCCTGGCCGACCGGATTGTCCACTTGATCGCCATGCCGGAACACCGGGATTTCTTCGGACCCGGCAGCCAGGCGGAAGTCAGCATCGGCGCCATGGGGCCGGAGGGCCAGATGATGACGGGCCGAATTGACCGCCTGGTCATCCGTTCCCATGACATTCTGCTGCTCGACTACAAGACGGACTGGGATGTACCGGGGGCTCTTGCCCCCGATCACCCTCACGTTCTGCAACTGGCCGGTTATGCGAGGGCGCTTGGGCAGGCCTACGGCGGCAGGCCGGTTCGCGCCGCCATTCTGTGGACGGCACTGCCACGCCTGGACTGGCTCGCGGCTGAAACCCTGCAAAAGGCCATTGCGAGCATGGCTGCCATCACTTGAGCGTGTGGTACCCTTGACCGGACCCCAAGGGATACCTACCTTTGCCAACAACTTAGGAATTACGGAGAATCAATCGTGTCCACCCATAAGGTCTCTGACGCATCTTTCGATCTGGACGTGCTGAAATCGACGACGCCTGTCGTGGTCGATTTCTGGGCGGAATGGTGTGGACCCTGCAAAATGATCGCTCCGGCCCTTGAAGAGATTGCCAAGTCGCTTGGCTCCAAGGTGAAGATCGTCAAGATCAACATCGATGAAAACCCGCAAACACCTTCAAAATACGGGGTCCGGGGAATTCCGACCCTCATGGTGTTCAAGGGCGGGGCGGTTGCCTCGACCAAGGTTGGGGCTGCACCCAAGGGACAATTACAATCTTGGATTGAACAGTCGATCTAACTCCCGGACACGCCGGACATCGGCTTGCCTTGGTGCATGCTCAGCACATGGCCGGCGAGGTAAAGCGAGCCGCAGATCAGTATTCTGGGGGCAGGTGTTGTCAACAGCGCCTGCCCCAATGCTTTGCTGAGCGAGGTTGCGGTCTCGGCTGAGAGATTGCGGCTGCGGGCGATTTCGGCAAGTTCCTCAGCGGGAACGGCATTGGGCTCGCCCGGAATGGTGATGGCGACCACCCGTTGGGCGAGGCCGGCGAAGGGTTCGATGAAACTGCCGGCATCCTTGGTGTTGAGCATGCCCCAGATCAGAACCAGGGGCCGCGAATGGCGGTCGTTGATGTCGGAAAAGGCCCGGGCAATGACCCGGCCCGCCGAAGGGTTGTGGCCGCCGTCAAGCCAAAGCTCGGCATCCCCCGGCAAGAGGCTGGTCAGCACGCCAGTGCCCAGCCTTTGCATCCGGGCTGGCCAAACCACAGACTTCAATCCTTGCCCGACATGGACCTCGGAGACGCGGCTGTCATTGAGCGCGCGGATTGCCGCGATGGCATTGCCGGCATTGTCGACCTGGTGACGGCCCTTGAGCTGCGGCAGGCTCAAGTCAAGCAGGCCATTTTCATCCTGGAAAACCAGGCGCCCGTGCTGCTCGAAGGACTGCCAATCCTGATTGGCAATGCGCAGCGGCGAGCCAGTTTTTTCAGCAACGCGTTCGATTTCGGCCCGCGCCTCGTCGGGCTGCACACCGATAACCGCTGGAACACCCTGCTTGAGGATGCCCGCCTTCTCGTGGGCAATTGCCGTCAGCGTCGTGCCGAGATACTGCTGGTGGTCATAGTCGATGGCGGTGATGACCGAGAGTGCGGGCCTGGCAACGACATTGGTTGCATCGAGCCTTCCGCCCAGGCCCACTTCGAGGATGAGATAGTCTGCCGGGGTGCGCGCAAAGGCGAGAAAGGCGGCGGCGGTGGTGATTTCAAAAAACGTGATGGGCGCTTCGCCATTGGCCGCTTCGCATTCCCCCAAGAGGGCTGAAAGCTTTTCCTCGGCGATGGTTTCGCCGGCCACATAGATCCGCTCATGGAATTTCACCAGATGAGGCGAGGTGTAGCAATGAACCTTCAGGCCCGCCTGCTCAAGAATAGATTTTAGATAGGCAACAGTGGAGCCCTTGCCGTTGGTTCCCGCCACATGGATGACCGGCGGCAGGCGTCTCTCGGGGTTTCCGAGCCACTCCAGTATCCGCTCCATCCGCTCAAGGCTGAGATCGATGACCTTGGGATGCAGGGACAGCAGCCGCTTCAATATGGCATCGCTGGGCGCCAAGATATTACCCGGCGCCGACCGGAATCAGTGCCCCGCTGTTGGAGCCCTTCGGTTCCGCTGACTTCATCAGGATGCGGGCGATACGGCTGACGGTCTCGCGCATCTGGTGGCGATGCACCACGAGATCGACCATGCCGTGCTCCTGCAGATATTCGGCCCGCTGGAAGCCTTCGGGAAGTTTTTCGCGGATGGTCTGCTCGATGACGCGGGTGCCGGCAAAACCGATCTGGGCCTTCGGCTCGGCAATATGGAAATCCCCCAGCATGGCATAGGAGGCGGTCACACCGCCGGTTGTCGGGTTGGTGAGCACAACGATATAGGGCAATTTGTTGGCGCGCAGTTCCTGCACCATGACGGTGGTGCGCGGCATCTGCATGAGAGACAGAATGCCTTCCTGCATGCGAGCACCACCTGAAGCGACAAAAAACACAAAGGGGCATTTCTTGGCAACAGCCGTCCGCATGGCGGTGATGATGGCTTCCCCGGCCGCGGTGCCAAGCGAGCCGGCAATAAAGCCCATGTCCTGGACCGCAATCACAACCGGCAAGGCATCAATCGTGCCGAAACCTGCATGAATGGCGTCTTCGCTCTCCGATTTCTGGCGGGCCTCTTTCAGGCGGTCGACATATTTCCGTTCGTCCCGGAATTTCAGGGGATCGGTGGGAACCGCCGGAAAGGCGATGGGCTCGAACTCGCCATCGTCAAACATGGATTTCAGCCGCAATCCGGGCGCCAGGCGGTGATGATGGCCGGAGCCCGGAAAGACAAATTGATTGGCTTCAAGGTCGCGGTAGAAAACCATCTGGCCGGATTCGGGATCCTTGATCCACATATTCTCCGGCACATCGCGCTTGACGCCAAGGATGGAGCGGATTTTCGGCCGGACGAAATTCTTGATCCAGTTCA
>CAZRZB010000070.1:0-14842 GCA_964604435.1 uncultured Aestuariivirga sp.
CCTTCTCCCGTGCTCTTGCATGGGAGAAGGTCCCGAAGGGGGATGAGGGCCTCTTTCACTGTGCAATGCAATTGACCATCAAAGCGCTGCCTTAAGGGCGCGCAGGCCCTCGCGATAGGTGGGATAAAGCAGCTGGTAGCCGAGCTCGGTTTTTATCCGCTGGTTGGAAACCCGCTTGGAGTCCGCATAGAAGCTCTTGGCCATGGGCGAAAGATTTGCTTGCTCAAAAGGAATTTCCGCGGGCAGGGGCAGGCCCAGCAGACTCGCGGCAAATTCCACCACCTCCTGGGGCGGGCAGGGCTCATCGTCGCAGACATTGTAAGCCCGGCCCGGATGTGGCCGCGCCATCGAGGCCGCAAGGACGCCCGCGATATCCTCCACATGGATGCGGCTGAAGATCTGTCCCGGCTTGATGATGCGCCGGGCCGAACCATTCAGTACACTGAGCAACTGGTTCCGCCCCGGGCCATAGATGCCGGCCAGCCGGAACAGCTGCACCGGCAGGCCATAGTCATTGTGAGGCTTCAGCCAGCCTCGCTCGGCATCAAGGCGCCTGTGCCCCCGCGTGGTGTTGGGTTCAAGCGGGCTGTCTTCATCAACCCAGTCACCACCCCGATCACCATAGACACCCGTTGTTGAAAGATAGCCCACCCATTTCAACTGCCTTGAAAGCTGCTGCAATTGCTTCTCGAATAAACCCAGCACCGGATCGCCCTCTTCTCCGGGCGGAGCGGAAATCAGAAGATGTGTGACATCCGGAGCAATCTGCAAGGTGCGGTCAAACAGGAGCCCATGAAAGCCTTGGGCGGTGATCCCGGCAATTCCTTCTGGATCACGGCTCGTTGCCGATACTTTCCACAGTTTCCTGTCCAGCCGCGCCGCAAGGGCCCGCGCTGAAAATCCGAAGCCGAAACACAGGAGATGGTTCATGTTGAATGCCATTCGGCTTTCACCGCCGGATCGGTTTCGCTTTTCTCATGCGCATCGCGCAAATGTTGAAATTCCACCGCGGGCGCAAGCTGCGCCAGGGCCCACACGGCCATGGCCCGGACCAGCGGAGAGCCATCATGCAGAAGCTTTTGCGCCGACGGTGCAAGCTTCTTGTTTCCGCTGTTGCCGATCGCGATCAGCACATTGCGCACGAAGCGCTCGCGGCCCACCCGCTTGACCGGCGAGCCGGAAAACCGTTTGCGGAACGCTGCGTCGTCAAGGCCCGCCAGTTCTTCGAGGGAGGGCGCAACCAGGTCTTCGCGTGCCTTGAGTTTGGCTTCGTTCGCAACCTGCGCAAATTTGTTCCACGGGCAAACCGCCAGGCAGTCGTCGCAGCCATAGATGCGGTTTCCCATGGGCTTGCGGAAGTCCCGGTCGATGTGGCCTTTGTGTTCGATGGTGAGATAGGAAATGCAGCGCCGCGCATCGAGCTGATAGGGCGCCGGAAAGGCTCCTGTCGGGCAGATGTCGAGACAGGCCCGGCAACTGCCGCAGTGATCGGCCTCCGCCGCATCCCCGTCCAGGTCCCTGCTGGTCAGGATTGTGCCAATGAAGAACCACGAGCCCAGCTCGCGCGAGACAAGATTTGTATGCTTGCCCTGCCAGCCGAGGCCCGCCGCCTGGGCCAGAGGCTTCTCCATGAGCGGAGCCGTATCCACAAACACCTTAACCTCGGCCTGTGTCGCCTTGGCCAACCACGCGGCGATTTTCTTGAGCCTGCCCTTGATCACCTCATGGTAATCCCGGTTCAGTGCATAGGTTGAAATAACCCCCTGGGAGGCGGCTTTCAGCCTTTCCAGCGCATCAAGGCCCTGCCCGTAATTCATCGCCAGCACGATGGCCGAACGCGCCTCCGGCCACAGAATCTTGGGATCGCCGCGGCGCTCCACCGTTGTCGCAAGCCAGTCCATGTCGCCGTGATAGTGATGGCCCACGAAGCTGCGCAACCGCTCCGCCAGCAGGGGATTGGAAATTTCCGAAGCAATCCTGACGGCGCTGAAACCTTCTTGGGCTGCAAGGCTGCGCAGCCGCTCAGAAATCGAGGTCGGCATAGGCAGCAAGTGGCGGCATTCCGCGTAAAGTGTCGCCGAGCAGCGGCCTGAAGGCGGGGCGCGACTTGATCCTCTGGTACCAGAGCTTGGCCACCGGAAAGTCCGTCCACGGAACATCGCCGAGGTAGTCGATCACCGAAAGATGCGCCGCCGCCGAAAGGTCGGCGGTGGAAAGCGCCTCGCCCGCCAGCCATGAGCGGTGGTCGGCCAAAGTCCCGATGTAGTCCATGTGCTCGCGCAGCCGCGACAGCCCGTAGCGCACCCGTGCCATGTCCGGCGCCCCGCCGCCGGTTTCGCGCGTCATGAAGCGGCGGACGATTTTTTCCGTGATGATCGGCTCGGACACCTCGGCGTAGAACTTGCTGTCGAACCAGCCGGTAAGCCGCCGCACCTCGGCGCGCGCACTTGCCGAGCCTGGAATCAGCCGCACCTTTCCGGCCCGCGTTTCTTCGAGATATTCGGTGATGGCTTCGATGCCGCTGATGGCGGCCCCGTCATCCTCCACATAGACCGGAACGATGCCAGCCGGATTGAGATTGAAAAGTGTTTCGCTTGGCGTCCAGGGGCGTTCCTCGGCCAGTTCAAAGGCCACGCCATATTCCGCCAGCGCCAGGCGCATCCTGCGGCTGAAGGGATCGAGCGGAAAATGAAGCAATTTGGGCATGAAAGGATGAAACCACCGGAGGAAAATTGGCGTCGTTGCTGGCTTGAAACTAACCCTATAAGAGCCTTTTGTCTAACCGCAAGCGATTCGCCTTTTGCTGTTTTCAGGGTTTGCCGGAATGTCACTTGAACAGATTATCGTGCTGGCCTTCATCCAGGGAACCACTGAATACCTCCCCATTTCATCCTCCGGCCATCTGATCCTGGTGCCGGCCCTCACCGGCTGGCCGGATCAGGGCGTGGTGACCGACATGGTCACCAATCTTGGCACCCTCGCCGCCACGATCATCTATTTCTGGCGTGACGTGGTCGCCATGTTCTGGGGTGCGATTGATCTCCTGAAGCGCCGGACGACACTGAATTCGCAACTTGCCCTCCATGTGCTCATTGGCACGATCCCCATCATCGTGGTCGGCCTCCTGCTGAAGCTCACCCATCTTGACGACCACATCCGCAGCGCCACGCTGGTGGCCATCAATGCCATTGTCTTTGGTGTCCTGCTCTATGTCGCCGATGCCTATGGCCTCCTGCGCCGCACCGTCCTTGACATGAACTGGAAGACGTCGCTCATCATCGGCGGGGCCCAGGCCCTGTCCCTGAGTCCCGGCACCAGCCGTTCGGGCGTGACCATGACCGCCGCCCGCGGCCTTGGCTTCACCCGGTCCGAGGCCGCGCGCTTTTCCTTCCTCCTGTCAATTCCGGCCAATGGCGCCGCCTCGATCCTGGTGATTGGCGATGCCTTGCAAAGCGGCCAGAGCATCTCCGGCCCGGTGATCCTCACCGGCCTGCTGACCTTCTTCGTGGCGCTTGGAACCATCACCGTGCTCATGCGCATGGTCCGGACCATGACCTTCCTGCCCTTCGTGGTCTACCGGCTGTTTCTGGGCTGTGTCATGCTGGCCCTGATCTATTCGGGAATGCCCTTGGGCACGGTGAACTGACCGGCCTTGCGGTAACGGTAGAGATAGCTTGGCACGATGCCCTGGATGCTCCGGCCGCTGATGCCGAAACCTGCCAGATCGCGGCCCTCGCGTACGGCCGCTTCGCTCACCACATTGTCGGTTTTCAGCAGTTCAACCTGGTCGGCGGTAAGCGGTGCGTAGGGCAAGAGGCCAAGCAGGGTTCCCATGATCCTGGCGATCGGCCAGGGAACCGGGACCAGCAGGCGCTTGCGCCCGATTGTCTCAAGGGTGAATTCCATGAGTTGTTTGAAGGTGAAGACCTCCGGCCCGCCAAGTTCATAGGTCTTTCCGGTGGCCTCGCCGCGCTCAACCAGCATGGCGATGGCCTCGGCCAGGTCGCCCACGAACAGCGGCGCGAATTTCGTGCTCCCGCCGCCGAGCAGCGGCAAGGCCGGCGCCAGGCGGCTCAAGCCTGCGAACTTGTTGAAGAAATGGTCTTCCGGCCCGAACACGATCGAGGGCCGCAGGATAACGGCGCCGGGAAACCCCGCCCTGGCCTTGGCTTCGCCCATGGCCTTGCTGCGCGCATATTCGCTGGTTGAATCTGGATCAGCGCCAAGCGCCGACATCTGGATGAAGAGGCGGGCCCCGGCGGCTTTCGCCGCCCGCGCCGTTGCCTCGGCCCCGAAAACATGGAGGGCATCAAAGCTCTGCGCCCCTGAACTGGACAAAACGCCGGTCAGATTGATGACCGCGGTGGCCCCATCACAGGCCGCCGCGAGCGATGCCGGGTAGCGCACATTGGCCTGCACCGGCATGATCTGCCCCGGCGTGCCCAGGGGCTGCACATGGCCGGCAAGATCGGGCCTGCGGCAAGCCACCCGGATACGGTAGCCGCGCTTGGCCAGCGCCCGCACCAGGTGGCGGCCGATAAAGCCGGAACCGCCGATAATCGTTACGATCTTCTCAGAATTGGGTGAGTCCACGAGGCTAAATCCGCTGTTTTGAGGGTTCGCGCCGCTTTTAGCCCCGCCCGGCCCCATTTGCAAAGAGCCTCGCATTGACATTGTGGCGCGGCACGCTTTAAGAGACGCCCCGTTGCCCTGATGGCGGAATTGGTAGACGCACTAGTTTCAGGTACTAGCGATGAAAGTCGTGGAGGTTCGAGTCCTCTTCAGGGCACCATCCGCTTTCGCTAATTTTTGGCTTTCGCCGAAAATTTAGCTACAGCGCGATTGGGTGCAACCCAAACGCGCTGTAGCGTGCGAAACGGATGCCGCGCTGTAGTGAGTGTAACGAACGAAAGCGGGCTCTATGAAATACGTCTACCTGCTGCAAAGCGAGACTGAGCCTGAAAGGCATTACACAGGCTCAACGACAGACCTAAGACGTCGGCTCAAAGAGCGTAATGACGGAAAATCGATTCACACAAATAAATATCGGCCTTGGAATTTGAAAACTTGTATCGCTTTCAGCGATGGGCAGAAAGCCGACAAATTTGAGACCTTCTTGAAAACGGGCAACGGCAGAGTGTTCGTGAAAAAGCATTTTTGATCTCGGTTTGAGCATAAGCTCCAGCCCGCGCCAATCCTAAGCCGCGCGCACCACGACCTGGGTTCCGATCTTCACCGCGTCGAACAAAGTTGCCACATCCTCATTCAGCATGCGGATGCAGCCCGAAGAGACCGATTTTCCGATGGTGTCCGGCTCGTTCGTGCCGTGAATGCGGTAGAGCGTGTCCTTGCCGTCGGCAAACAAATAGAGGGCCCGCGCCCCCAAGGGGTTCTCCGGTCCGCCGGGCTGGCCGTTGACCCATTTCTTCGCCCGCTTGTCCCTGTCCACCATTTCCCTGGGCGGCACCCAGCGCGGCCAGCGGCGCTTCATCCGGATCTCCGCATCGCCTGACCACGCAAAGCCTGCCCGTCCGACCCCCACGCCGTAGCGCATGGCCTGCCCGTCATCGCGCACATGGTAGAGAAAGTGCTCGCTGGGATCGACAACAATGGTTCCAGGGTCCTCATAGCCATCGAATTCGACCACTTGCCGCCGAAAGGCACTCTTGATGAGCGACGGGTCAACCGGTTCGATCGCATAGTCAATTTCGGATTCGGGCGGCGGCAGCAGGTCAGGATCGAAATACTCTTCTTCGGTTGCTGAAGCGTCATCGAATGTCACTTCGCTGCCCGCGGTTTCACCATCGACAGGAGGTTTAGCCTTGCGCCGGCGAAACGATTCTCTCAGCACCTTGAACAGGCCGCCGCCATCAGCGGCGGCAACAACCGAAGAGCTTGCAATAAGGAAAAAACCACTCACAAGCAGCTTGCGGCGGGAAAGCCGGTTTGGCACGCAAAAACCCTGCATCTGGCTGCAATTGCAGCTGTTTATTCTGTATCCAAGCCAGCTATCATAGATGCCAGGGTTTTCAAATTCACGAAACAGTGAACCTGCGCATAAGAAGCAGGGCGCCACCTTGCCTCGTAAGTTCGCGCACAAGCTTTGTAATGTAATCAGCCTCATTTGATCCTTTTCTTTTCCCAAATCCACGAGATTTGAAGTGACCAAACAACGAACCCTTACCGCTCTGTTTGGGAGGTGCTGCCGGTCTATGGGCATGATTTGGCCGCCTAATCTAAAGTGCACAGGAAGGCATTGAAATCGGCATCAAATGATGCTATTTTAGTGCCTAAAAGGAGCTCACAATATGCGCACCACAATCGCTATGGATGACAAGCTTGTTGCAAAAGCTCAAGAATTTACGGGGCTTAAGGAAAAATCCTCGCTGGTCCATGAGGCCCTGAAAGCCCTTATCGCGCGGGAAAGCGGCCGCAGGCTGGCCTTGCTTGGCGGCAGTGAACCGGGACTGGTCGCCCCGCCGCGGCGCCGGCCCAAGCCTGAATGATTCTGGTCGATACATCCGTATGGGTTGACCATTTGCGCAGCGGCGATGCCAGGCTGAAGGTATTGCTTGGAGCCGGGCAGGTGCTCGTCCATCCTTTTGTGATCGGCGAGCTTGCCTTGGGAAATTTGCGCCAGCGCGATGCGATATTGCAGTCCTTGCACGACTTGCCACAAGCCGTATCGGCGGGCGATGGCGAAGTCTTGGACTTCATCGAACGAAACGCGCTGTTCGGGCTTGGCATTGGCTATGTTGACGCGCAGCTTCTGGCCTCGGCGCGCTTGAGCTCCGCATTCCTTTGGACCCATGACAAGCGCCTGCGCGACGTGGCCATCAAGCTTGGCCTTGTGGAACAGGCCAAGCCTTGAGTATTCCCCGCCAGTCTTGTAAGCCTCAGCACCTGTCAAACACACGAGGCTGAAGCTGCTGAATGGCGATTAAACTTTACAAGGGTGATCTGCCCGCCGGACTGGATTTTGGCACCGCCGTTGCCATTGATACGGAAACCCTTGGCCTGCTGCCGCGCCGCGACAAGCTTTGCGTGGTCCAGCTTTCCGCGGGCGACGGCCATGCCCACCTCGTGCAGATGGACCGGGGCAGCTATGACGCGCCCAACCTGAAAGCCCTGCTCACCGACCCGAAGGTGACCAAGATTTTCCACTTTGCCCGCTTCGATGTGGCCGTCCTCAAGCAATATCTTCAGGTCGACACATTCCCCCTCTACTGCACCAAGCTGGCCTCGCGGCTGACCCGCACCTATACCGACCGCCACGGCCTCAAGGACCTGGTCAAGGAGTTGCTCGGCATCGAAATGAACAAGCAGCAGCAAAGCTCCGATTGGGGGGCCCATGTCCTGAGCGACGCCCAGAAGCAGTATGCGGCCCAGGATGTGCTCTACCTCCATGAGATGAAGGCCCGCCTCGACCAGATGCTGGAGCGCGAAGGCCGCACCGCCCTCGCCAAGGCCTGCTTTGACTTCATCCCCACCCGGGCCTCGCTCGATCTGGCGGGCTGGACCGAAGAAGATGTCTTCGCCCACTGAGCATCACTTGGATGACGCCGGTAGACTGCTGCAGGCCGCCCGCCGCCGGGCCCGCCTGGCGCCGCTGCTGAGCGGGCTGGCCCTGGCCTTTGGCCTTGGGCTGATGGCGGTGTTTTTCATCCAGGCCGGCCTGCTGTCGGCCCTTATTCCCAAGCCCAAGCCAATTCCCCCGGCGGTCGAGATGCCCGAGCAGATTTCCGGCTCCAATGCCCGCATCGCCGGCTTTGACCGGGAAAATCAGCCCTATGAAGTGACCGCCAAAAAAGGCTATCAAGACAAGGAAAATGCCGACCTGGTGCACATGCAGGACCTGACCGGCAGGTTTCAAAGGCCATCAGGCCAGTCTTTTACCCTATTCTCGGAGACCGGACTGTATGATTCGAAAGGAAAAGAGATGGACCTGGAAGGCAATGTGAGGATCGTCGAGGCGGGCCGCTTTACGGCGACCATGGCGAAGGCCCATGTTGGACTTGAACAGAAGAATCTGGTTTCCAATGTGCCTGTCGTGGTCGAAACAAGCACGGGAACAATCACCGCCAACGGCATGCAGGTCAGCAACGATGGCAACAACATAAAATTCCTGAATGGCGTAAAAGCCAAATTCAGGGGATCGGCAATAAATGGAGACAATGCCCCATGATCCGGAAGTTAGTGGTTTCAGCCGTAGCCCTTGCCCTCATGGGAATGCCGCTGCGTGGCGCTGAAAAGGTATCCTTGCCTGTCGAGGTTGAAGCCAATGAAATGGAGATCGTCGAAGCGGACAAGCAGGCCATATTCAGGGGCCTCGTCGATGCCGTGCGCGGCGACGAACACATCAGAAGCGATACCATGACGGTATTCTATTCCGACGTGAAGCAGGCCGATGGCACCAGCAAATCGCAAGTCAGCAAGCTTGATGCCTTCGGCAATGTGACGGTCACCACCTCAAAGCAGGTGATTACCGGGGAATGGGCGAAAATGGACGTTGAGGCCAATACCCTGGTCGTCGGCGGAAAGGTGAAACTGGTTGAGGGCAAGACCACCCTGCAGGGGGAAAAACTCGATGTCGACCTCAATACCCACCGGACACTCATGTCCGGCGGCCGCGTCAAGGGAAGTTTTGTGCCGAAATAATGGGCTTCATTCTTATTTAACACAATTAGGCGGTAATCAGGTGGCGCAGAACGGTGAAAGTGGGCGAATTCCGCGTCCGGGAATGGCGGCGATTGCGCCGCTCCGGGCGATGAAACCGCGCTCCCTTGGGCAATCGCCCGGCGGAGACGGGACGTTCCAGGGCCAGCCTGCGCGCGAAGGGATCGTCGCCCATATGCTCTCCAAGAGCTATAAGCGCCGCCCCGTCGTGCGCGGTGTATCCCTCACCCTGAGGCGCGGTGAAGCCGTAGGTCTTCTCGGACCCAATGGCGCCGGCAAGACGACGGTATTCTACATGATTACCGGCCTGATTGCCGCCGACCAGGGCACGATCAGTCTCGACGGGGCGGACATAACCCATCTGCCGATGTACCAGCGCGCAAGGCTGGGAGTCGGCTACCTGCCCCAGGAGAGCTCGATCTTCCGTGGACTGACGGTTGAAGAGAATATTCGCGCTGTACTTGAGCTCGTCGAGCCCCAGAAATCCAGCCGCGAGCGTGTGTTGCGTGAGTTGCTTGATGAGTTCTCGATCTCCCATATCCGGCATTCGCCGGCTGTTTCTCTCTCTGGCGGAGAGCGTCGCCGCGTGGAAATCGCCCGCGCCCTTGCCGCCAGCCCCAAGTTCATGCTCCTCGACGAACCCTTCGCCGGAATTGACCCGATTGCAATCGGTGATATTCGCAACATGGTGCGACAGCTCACCGCTCGGGGAATCGGGGTGCTTATTACGGATCACAACGTTCGAGAAACCCTCGAGCTCATCGACCGGGCCCTCATCATCCATGAGGGCAAAGTCCTGACCGAAGGCACGCCCAATGAGATTGTCAGCAATCCCGACGTGCGCCGCTACTATCTTGGCGAAAAATTCTCGCTCTAGGGCAGGAGTCTAGCCATGGCCCTCATGCAGCGAATGGACGTGCGCCAGGGCCAGTCCCTGGTCATGACCCCGCAGTTGCAGCAGGCCATCAAGCTGCTGCAGATGTCCAATCTGGAATTGCAGGCCTATGTCGAAGGCGAACTTGAGCGCAATCCGCTGCTCGAGCGCGACGAGCGTGGCGACGTCCAGAAACCCGAAACGGACGAAGCTGGCGGCGATACGGTGGCCGCGCTGAGTTCGACGGCCTCCCAGGAAGACAGGCTGCGCACCCTCGATACGGATCTTGAAAATGTCTACACCCATGAGGCACGCGCCGATGCGGCCAGCCGCGAGACTCCGGGGCCTGCCGATTCCGGCTGGGCCTCCCTGCGTCCGGCGGGCGGCATCTCGCTCGACAGCGACGAGTATGACTTCAGCGCCTCGCTCACCAGGACGCAGACTCTTGCCGAGCATCTCACCGGTCAGTTGAACCTGAATGTCGTCGATCCCACCGATCGCCTCATCGGCCAGAATCTCATCGGCATGGTCAATGAGGCGGGCTATCTCACGGGCGGCATTGCCGATATCGCAAGCTATCTCGGCACCAGCCACGAGCATGTGGCGCGCGTCCTTGAAACCCTGAAAACCTTTGATCCCGCGGGCGTTTTCGCCGCCGACCTGCAGGAATGCCTTGCCCTGCAGCTGCGCGAGCGCGACCGCCTCGACCCCGCCATGGCAACCCTGATTGCCAATCTGAACCTGGTGGCCAAGCACGACTTCCCCGCGCTCAAGGCGCTCTGCAAGGTGGACCTTGAAGACATCAAGGAGATGATCGCCGAACTGAAGGGCCTCAACCCCAAGCCGGGGCACGCCTTTGGCTCCGAACCGGTCCAGCCCGTCGTGCCCGATGTCTTTGTGCGTGCCGCCCCGGATGGCTCGTGGCTGGTGGAGCTGAACAATGACACCTTGCCAAGGGTGCTCTTGAGCAATCAGTATCTCAGCAAGGTTTCGCGCACCGCCTCGCGCCAGGAGGACAAGAATTACCTCAGTGAATGCCAAGCCAACGCCACCTGGCTGATCAAGAGCCTGGATCAGCGCGCCAAAACCATCCTGAAGGTGGCGCGCGAAATCGTCCGCCAGCAGGATGCCTTCCTGGTCCTCGGCGTCCAGCACCTGCGCCCCATCAATCTCAAGACCGTGGCGGAGGCCATCGAGATGCATGAGTCGACGGTCAGCCGCGTGACCTCGAACAAATATATGGCAACGCCGCGCGGCACCTATGAGCTGAAGTACTTCTTCACCACCGCCCTCGCTTCCACCACCGCGGGCGGCGACAGCCACTCGGCCGAATCTGTGCGCCAGCGCATCAAGGAGATGATCGCGGCGGAAGGCCCGAAGCGCATCCTGTCCGACGACACGATTGTTGAAAATCTCAAGGCCGAGGGTATCGAAATTGCCCGCAGGACTGTCGCTAAATACAGGGAATCACTAAACATTCCATCGTCGATTCAGCGCCGCAGGATAGCCCGGTCGGAAACCCGGTAGGCAATTGACTTGGTGCTGGCGCGCGGCTAGTTTCCGCCCCGTTTTGAGGGCAGGCCCCGTGCTGCGATGTGTAACAGGACGGGCTTTAATTTCCACAAGGACCAATTTCAAAATTAGTTGACGTTAGCATTTCGCGCGCCCATGTCTTATAAAAGGCGGTGGCGGAGAAGGAATTTCGCAGCCATGCAGATTAAGATCACCGGCAAGAACCTCGATATCGGTGAGGCACTCAGGACCCATGTCGACGAGCGCCTGCAGCAATTCCGCCAGAAGTATTTTGAAGGCACGGTTCATGCCCATGTGACGGTTGAAAAACAGCGTTCGGGTTTTCAGACCGATTGCAGCCTGCATTTGGCAACCGGCCTCGTCCTGCAGTCGCACGGCAGCGCGGCAGAGGCCTTCCCGAGTTTTGATGCGGCGGCCCAGCATCTGGAAAAGCAGCTGAAGCGCTACAAGCAACGCCTGAAGGACCACCACAAGGAGCGCCGCGAACCGGTGCGCCGCTCCGAGGCCGCCACTTATGTGATTCAGGCAGGCCATGAAGAGGGTGATGAACCCGCCGGCCTCAATCCCGTGGTCATTGCCGAATCATTCACCACCGTGCCGGAACTGTCGGTCGGGGAGGCCGTCATGCAACTTGAAATCTCCAGTGTCCCATTTGTCTTGTTCCGGAACAGCAAGGGCGGCCAGACGAATGTTGTCTATCGCCGCAGCGATGGCAATATCGGCTGGGTTGACCCCCGGCCCGCCGCGTGAATGGAACAGCAAAAATGACAGATCTCGCTGATATCATCGACGCCCGCGCCGTGTTGCCGGGCGTCAAGGCGCAAGGCAAGAAGCAGCTTCTGGCCGAACTTTCCCAGGCCATGGCGAAATTCGTGGCGGTCGACCACCGGATTATTTTTGAAACGCTGCTCACCCGCGAAAAGCTGGGGTCCACCGGAATTGGCCAGGGCATTGCCATTCCGCACGGCAAGCTTGCCTCCCTCAACCGCGTCTACGGGCTTTTCGCGAGGCTGAGCACGCCGATTGCCTATGATTCGCTGGATGGCCAGCCGGTTGACCTGGTTTTTGTGTTGCTGGCCCCCGATCACGCCGGCGCCGACCACCTCAAGGCGCTGGCCCGCATTTCGCGCCTGCTGCGTGAGAAAGACACGATTGCCAAGCTGCGCGGCACCGATACGGCCGAAGGCCTCTATGCGATCCTGACCGAGCCCTCGTCAGCGGCCTCGGCGGCCTGATTTTTTTCTCGCCCCCAATGCAATTGGGGGAGAGGTGGCGCGGGCGAAGCCCGTGACGGAGAGGGGGCCTTTGCCAAGGCCCTCAAGCAAGGTTTTCACAACGGGATTTGAATGGTCTCATCTCCGCCCAAGCCCGAATATGTCTCTCGTTCCCGGCGAAAACCTGGAACAACCGTACAGGCGCGAACATTGCGCCAAGCCGGCAATGTTGCTGAAGCCATGATGTGGAGCGTACTGAAGGCCAAACGTCTTGGTGGCCATAAATTTGTACGGCAGTTTCCAATCGGGCCCTATTTTGCTGATTTCCTCTGTCGCAAGCATCGGCTTGTCGTCGAGATCGATGGCAGCCAGCATGTCGAAAACGTGCATGACCGGGTGCGGGACGAATACATGCGCGATGCGGGTTTTTCTGTGCTCCGGTTTTGGAGCGTGGACGCGCTACGGCAACAGAATGCGGTTTGCGAAACTATTCTTGCCGCACTGGATGGCCGGTTGTCGGAAGATGTTGTGGCGTCAGACTTGCGGTATGTGTTTGCGGCGGGCAAGAGTATCCAGGAGTAATTTCCGCGGCAAAGGCCCCCTCTCCGTCACGGGCTTCGCCCGCGCCACCTCTCCCCCGCTGACGCGGGGGTGAGGCAAAAAGTGCTTCAGTGCAGGCTGATCGGTACCAGCTCATGCTCGCCGGCGCTGACCACCGCCGCTTCGCGGCTTCCCGAAATCGAAATCGGCGAACCGTTGGCGTTGAACAGGCAGAAGAGCTTGGCATCGGGTTTCACATGGGCCTGCGGCCCGACCAGGCGGATAACCTCGCGGCCCTCGATCTCGCGGATATAGGACAGCGCCCCATTGCCGATCTGGGCCAGCTCTTCCGGGCTCACCGCAAAGGCTTCCTTGTCATTGCTGGGGTTCATCGTCCGGCTCCTTGATCGTTATACTCCGGATAACATGATTTGGTTCCGGTCTCATTAAGTTAATGATTAAAAGTCCGTTTACAAGGGTGGCATCGATAACTTCCATGCCATCGGCCAGCACGAAGGCGCGGGCGAACTGGCGCCCGGCAATGCCCCGGTGCAGGTAATCGCGGGCTTCGTCGTCCTTGAGGCGGCCGCGGATATTCAGCTGGTTGTCTTCGATGGTGATGTCCAGGTCCTGGCGCTGGAAACCGGCGACCGCGAGGGTAATGCGCAGAACCTCGTTTTTCCCGTCGCCCGGGGGCAGTCTTTCGATATTGTAAGGCGGATAGCCGTCGCCGGAGGTCTTGAGGGCCCGTTCAAGCAGGCGCTCCAGATCGTCAAAGCCCAGCAGCAGGGGTGACGAAAACACTGAAATGCGGCTCATCGAACCTGTGCCCTCATGCAAGCGGCCTCATCTTTTCGCGGCCCATCTGGCACCGCGCCACGATTGCTCATATGAGAGTCTTGGAAGTTTCTTTCAAGGGGTGGGCCATGGCAGGAGTTTTGGGTCGTATTGCGCTGGTGACGGGTGCGGGAAGTGCCGAAGGCATTGGTTTTGCCTGTGCCCGGGCCTTGGCGGCCGCCGGCGCCAGGGTCGCCTTGACCTCCACGACCGGGCGCATCTTCGAGCGCCTCAAGACCCTGGGTGAAGGCCACGCCGCCTTTGCCGCCGACCTGACCAGGGTTGCTGAGGTCAATGAATTGATTGCTGCCGTGACGGCCAAATTCGGCGTGATCGACATCGTCGTGAACAACGCCGGCATGGTCCAGCAGGGCATCGATTTCAAAAGCGCCCGGATCGAAGACCTCGGCGATGCGGACTGGCAGCGCCACCTGGCGCTCAATGCCACCACCGCCTTCAACGTCACCCGCGCCGTTCTGCCCATGATGCAGCAGCGGGAATATGGGCGGATTGTGAATGTGGCCTCGGTGACCGGTCCGCTGGTGACCAACCCCAGAGCCGTCGGCTATTCCGCCGGCAAGGCCGCCATGACGGGTTTGACCCGCGTCACGGCAATCGAAAATGCCAGCCGCAATATCACCTGCAATGCCGTGCTGCCGGGCTGGATCGAAACGGCCTCGTCCAGCAAGGAAGAGATCCTTGCCGGCAAGGCGACACCCGCGAAACGGCCGGGCCGTGCCGATGAGGTGGCTGCCGCCTGTTTGTTTCTGGCAAATGAGGAAGCAAGCTACGTCAATGGCGCCATGCTGGTTGTCGACGGCGGAAATTCCATCGTCGAGTACAAAGGGGCAGGTGACGGCTACTATTGACGGCTGGCCCCGGTAACCGGCGCCGCCCTGCCAATCGGCTTTGCCGCGGCTGCCGGAAGGTGGTCGCTCCCCACTTGCAAATGACAGGGATTTGGCGTCAATTGGCGCCAAGGCTTGATCAGCCGGTCAAAAAATCAGGGAGATGTTCATGATCAAGAAATTGCTCGCAACCGCTGCTTTGACAGCCCTTATGGCGGTGTCCGCCTTCGCCGCCGATGACAAGCCGGCCATCGTCTTCGACATTGGCGGCAAGTTCGACAAGTCCTTCAACGAAAGCATGTACAACGGCTCGGAAAAGT